>JASJBB010000088.1 GCA_030066735.1 Woeseiaceae bacterium
ATGGATCTATCGGACGTACACCAGAACCGACTCAATGCCGTTGCACGACAACTTAACGGACGACCCAGAGAAACGTTAGACTTCGAAACACCGGCGGAGCGTTTTGAACAATGTGTTGCGTCGACCGGTTGAAACAGCAGCCAGAAGCGGCCGCTCGCACTAAATGAATGGGTAAGTACTGAGAAAGAAACTCAGAATCCGTCGCAAGATCAAATGAAGAGCTAGTAGTACGCTCAACTAATTCTCACCATCAGCACCTGCTCGCATCATCCAGGGGCCGAGCGCCTCCATGAACGCACCAAAACCACCGTCGGTCATCATCGACTTTTCGCCGGTGCCATAAGGCCACGCGAGATCGACGAGGCGCCGCATCTCCTCCTGGTCATAGCTGTGCTCATGCGCGCCATTGAATTGCAGCAACTCAACCATGCCGGCCGCGATCGTAACGCCGGCCTCACCCTGTTCGGGCACGATCATGTATCGGAAACGTGGAGATTCCTCAAACAACGCGCGTGAGATCGTTTTTGCAACGGCAAGCGGCGGTGTTCCCTCGCCAGCAATGCCAGTCTCAAGCCGCTCCCTGCAGCTTTCAAGCAGAGACTGGCGACGCTCTTCCCACAGGCCCCAATCGTCCGTATCGGCATTGGCGATACGACGCTTGCAGCGTGTCAATCCGATCTCGGACGCAAAGTTACCCGGGTTGACCGCCGCCACATGGACGCCAAGTGGCGCCATCTCTGCCGCAAGAGAGTCCGTCATTGCTTCAACGGCATGCTTACTTGCCGCGTACATACCGTACCCCGGTCCGGCAAGAATCCCGGAGATGGAACTGATATTCACAATACGGCCCTTGGACGCTACAACAAGCGGAGCGAACGCCTTGATCACTCGGTGCACACCAAATACATTAACGTCGAACAGAAACTGAAATTCGTCTTCTCTGGCGGCCACCAGAGGGGCAACGACATTTGCGCCTGCGTTATTCACAACGCCCCAGAGCCCGCGGCCTTCATCTTCGATTAGCGCAACCGCCGCATCAATCTGATCCTGCTTCGTCACGTCAAGGCGCACCGCCATGATGTTGTTGATCGTATTGAGCTCCGCGATGTCGGCGTCTTTTCGGGCACCCGCGTAAACAAAGTAGCCCTGCTCGGCCAACAACTCGGCGGCCGCGCGTCCGATCCCGGTGGTCGCACCGGTAATCAGGACCGCTTTCTTTTCATGGCCGTCCGCATGAGCTGACATTGGAAGTGCGAACAACAATGCTAACAGGACGACAAGCAAATTTCTCACGGCGCTCTCCCAACAGGCCAGATATGAAACGACGGGCCCGAGGCTGTGGCCTAGTCCCGATGAAAGGTTATTCGCCGTCAGTATAGCGGACAATCGGCCAGGGACTGCTCCTGGCCAACAGCGGACTCATTTGTCGCCAACCCTGCCGGATTTCTTGTAGCTCAGGTCAACACTGCACTGGACGCAGTGGTAAAGCTTCTTAACCGACCCTGGAGACTTTCCGGTCAACGCTCGGAATCCTGAAAACAGGGCGGCGAAGGGAACGAAGATCCACCTTAAGCGTCGGTTCTTTGATCGGGGTCCGCGTCAATTGAGATTACGTACCGTTGCAGTAAGCCTGAGTATTCGGGCGCCGAGTATTCCGACTCCAGCGTTCCTCCATTGGCTAGAATTACCCTGGACGAGGCGACGTTGTCCTTGAGGCAGATCATCAACACCTCGGGGATGCCAAGGCGGCGCGCCTCAATCAGCGTTTGCCGCAGTAGCTCCTTGCCAATACCGCGCCCTTGCGCAGACGGCCTTACACCGAAGCCAATATGCCCGCCGAGCCTTTTGAGGCGGTCTGTCATGTGATGCCGCAGACTCGATACACCGACAATTTCTTCGTGTTCTACCAGCCAAAAGGTCGTGTGCGGCACCCATCCATCCGGCAAGCCAATGCCCAGGGAACAATTCTTGAGCTGAGTGACAAGCGCTGGAAAATCGTCGTACTCGAAATCCAGGGTGAAGGGATAGCGTTCTGAATCGCCGAGTTCCTGGATATAGCTTCTATAGCTTTGCTCGTACTCCACGGTTGGTTTGATCAGCGAGAGCATAAGCAAATTAGAACAGTCACTTTGCGATGCGGTCCTCTAGTGGTTTCGCGTCAGCGCGTAAATCGCGAAGGACGCGAGCCAGTGAGACCCTTCGTAGTGCTCGCTCGCGACGTTCGGCAACGAGGCCGACAGGTGTTCGGCGGCCAGTTCGCGGAATACCCTGACCGTCTCCTCGTCGTGCAGATGATTCGCGATGATGTACAGGTCCCAGGCGCGGCTCAGGTTGAGACCGTCGAGGTGCACGATCTTGCCGTCCGTGCGGTCGCTGACGGTTGCCGGCACCAGGGCGTTCGGTCCTGAGAGGTCAGGAAGGAACGCGTCCAGCCAGTCTGCGAATTCGTCGGCTTGCAGTACCCGCGCCATCAGGGCGGCCTCTTCCAGGCACGGCGACAGAAAGTCCTCGCCGCTCGGTTCCCACGACAGGGGGCACGCGCTGTCATTGCGGAAATAACGCAGCGCCGCCTCGGTCAGAGCATCGGCCAGTTCGTCATCACCGGCGGCCCGCGCGTAATCGAGCGCGAACGCCAGCCCGAACGCCGTGTTCGGGTGCACACCCGTCCTTATAGCGTAGGTCTGTCGTGGCAGGAACTCGATGTACCTGTCGCGGATGAGCGCCGTCAGCGGGGCCAGGTTGGCGGCCAGTTCCGCGCCCAGCGGATCGTCCCAGCCGTCGAGCTCCGCCGCGAGCTGCAGCAGCCATGCCCAGCCATAGGTGCGTTCCCAGCTGCCCGACTCGTGGCCGAAGTACGCGACCTCGCCGATGATGTTCCCGGCCGTGAGCGACTGCTGCAGGCCTGCGACGATTTCGCCGCGCTCGGGCATCTCCGGGAACAGGGTCAGTAACTTCGTCAGCATCCAGTGACCGTGAACCGAGGAGTGCCAGTCGAAACAACCGTAGAACGCCGGGTGCAACTCGCGCGGCTCCTTGAGGAATTCGGCGCTTTCGAGCGTCTGGTTGAGCTTGTTGGGATACTCCCGGTGGATACAGTCGAGCGCTATGCGCGCGAAATGCGACGCGCCGGACACGTTCAGGACCGGGGTCTGGCGGGTGTCGTCCATGGAGTACATCGGCATCGGCTCGGGCTCCTCTTCCTTGCTGCAGCCGCCGGCGGCGCCGAGGGCGAGCGCCAGGACGATGGTGACTCGGGCGGTGGTGGATGGCGAAAACATGCCGCCAAGGTTACTGTAGCTGTCCCGGAAGAATCCAGTTCACGGAAACCTTGCCAACGCGATGCGGTCAATAACCGCACTGCAATGATCCAGGAGACTCGCCCGTGCGCATGACCGCCAAACACCTGATTCCGCTCGTGATCCTGACGCTGCTCCTGGTCGGGCTCGTCGCTTCCCAGGCCAGGGCCGACAGTGAAATCGCCAACCAGGTCGAGATTCCGTACGAGATGTTCCGCCTCGACAACGGTCTCACGGTACTCGTGCACACCGACCACTCGGTGCCGACCGTTTTTGTTGGGATGTGGTACGGCGTGGGGTCGGCCGACGAGCCCGAAGGCAAAACCGGTTTCGCGCACCTGTTCGAGCACCTGATGTTCCAGGGCACGGCCAACCGCGAGGGCGAATTCTTCACGCCGTTCACCAAGGCGGGTGCGACCGGCATGAATGGCACGACCAGCGAGGACCGGACCAACTACTTCGCGACCGTGCCGACCGGCGCGCTCGACATGGCGCTGTGGATGGAAAGCGATCGCATGACCTACCTGCTGGGCGCGGTCGACCAGGATGCGCTCGACGAGCAGCGCGGCGTCGTGCAGAACGAGAAACGACAGCGCGAGAACCAGCCGTACGCCGGCATGTTCGACCGCATTCGGGCCGGCGTTTATCCCGTCGATCACCCGTACCGGCATTCGATCATCGGTTCGATGGAAGACCTCGACGCGGCGACGCTCGAAGATGTTCACGAGTGGTTCGAAACCTACTACGGCGCATCGAACGTCGTCCTGGTGCTGGCGGGCGACATCAGTCTCGATACGGCAAAAGAGAAAGTCGCGTACTACTTTGCCGAGGCCCCTGCGGGCGTCGAGCTGGTCAAGGCGCAGCAGTGGATCCCGACGATTGCCAATACCCGCATCGAGAAGATGTACGACAAGGTCGGCCAGACGCGTGTCTCGAGAACCTGGGTCCTGCCGGGGATGAACCATCGTGACACTTCGCTGATGTACCTCGTCAACGAGACCCTTGTCGGCAACAAGAACTCGCCGCTCTACAGCCGCCTCGTCGACGACCTGCAGATCGCGACGAGTGTTTCCGGCTATGCCAACGGCCGGCTGCTCAGCGGTGAGTACAACCTGACGATCGACGTCAAACCCGGCGTCGACCCGGAGTTGGTGCTTGGCGTCGTGGACGAGGTGCTGGCCGAGTACCTCGCGAAAGGGCCCAGCGCCGAGATCACCGAGAACGCCAAGCTGGGCATCAACCTGTACATGCTCGGCTCGCTCGAGAGCAAGTCGACCATCGGCCGCTTCCTGGCTGAAGGCCAGCTGTACGCCAATGACCCGCTGGCGGTCAAAAAGGAAATTGCCTGGCTCAACGAGGCAACGACCGGCGAATTGCAGGCCATCGCGAACCGCTGGCTGTCGAAGAACTACTACCAGCTGACCGTCGAGCCGTTCCCGGAGCTGGCATCTGCCCAGGCGTCCGTCGACCGGTCATCGATCCCCGAGGTCACCGAGGTATCGGGTATCGAGTTTCCCGAGATCGAAACCGCCGTGCTCGACAACGGCATGCGACTCGTCGTGGCGCGGCGCGGCACGATCCCGCTCGTGGACGTCTCCATCCAGGTGCACACGGGCAACATGGCCAACCCGCCCGAAGCGCCCGGTACGGCCAACGTCGCTTTCGGAATGATGACGGAAGGCACAAGGCGTTTCGACGCGAACGAGCTGGCTGCGGAGCTTGACCGCGTCGCGATGACGCCGCGCATCAGCGCCGGTCTCGAGCGTAGTTCGTTCGGGTACCGCATCCTGCGCTCGCATCTGGACGAGTCGTTCGAGCTGGCGGCCGAGATGCTGCGCAACCCGACCTACCCGGAGCACGAACTCGACAAGATCAAGCAGCAGTTGTTCGCCGTGCTCGCGACCATCGAGAAAAACCCCTCGCGCTTCGCGAGCAGCCTGTTCAACCGGTCCGTTTACGGCGAGCAGAGTCCGCTGGGCATGGTCTGGACACCCGAGCTCGTGCGTGACTTTTCGGTCGAGACGATTCGGGAGTTCCACGCCCGCGAGGTGGCGCCCGACAACATGACCGTGTTCATGATCGGTGACATCTCGATGGAGGAGGCGCGAGCGTCGGTCGAGAGCGCGTTCGGTAACTGGAAGGACACGGCGCAATCCGCGCTGCGGCCTGTCGGTGCGGCTGCGCAGCCGGCAGCGCGCGTCATCCTGATTCACCAGGACGATGCGCCGCAAAGCACGATCATCGCCGGGCACGCGATCGCGCCCTACGACGCCGATATCAGCACCGAGCTGACGCTCGTCAACGGGGTGTTCGGCGGCTCGTTCGAGTCACGCATCAACATGAACCTGCGCGAAGACAAGGCCTGGTCGTACGGCGCGCGCTCTCGCATTGCGAGAAACGCAAGCGGCGACCAGACCTTTGCCGTCTCGACCAGCGTACAGACGGACAAGACGATGGAGAGCATGCAGGAGATCCGGCGCGAGCTCGAGGAGTTCGTGTCCAGCCGCCCCGCAACGGTCGAGGAAGTCGACCGCATCAAGCTCAATCGTTCGCGATCCCTGCCGGGGACCTACTCGAGCAATCGCGGTTTCCTGGGCAGCATCGTGACGTCGGATGCCTACGGCCTGCCGTTCGACTACGCCGAGGGCTTCGCGGAACGCCTCTATGCGGTCGATCTCGAGCAGGTCAATGCGCGGGCGCAGTCGCTGATCAACCCGAATGCACTGACGTGGATCATCGTCGGCGACCTCGATCAGATCGAGGAACAGGTACGGTCACTCGAGTTCGGCGAGGTCGAGGTCTGGGACGGCTTCGGCAATCGGGTTCGCTAGGTAGGAGCCCGCGGCGGCGGGCGCTACAATCGCCCGCATGAAGCGCTGCGCCTATCTCGTCATGGACGACCAGGGGGATTACGTCACCGACTACGACGTGAGCTTCGACGCCATGACCGAACTCGGCTGGCGGGTCGACTGCGTACCGTGGCGCGATCCCACTGTCGACTGGGATGGCTTCGACGCCGTCTACATCTGTACCCCCTGGGATTACATTAACGACCCGGCCCTGTTCCTGCAGGTGCTCGAGACCATCGACGCATCGCAGGCAATACTCATCAACCCGCTGCCGCTCGTGCACTGGTCGCTGGCGAAGAACTACCTGCGCGATCTCGAGAACAAGGGCGGGTCGATCGTGCCCAGCGTCTGGTTCGAAGACTTCGACGCCGGGGACATCCCCGGCTGGTTCGACTCCCTGGGTAGTGACAAGGTCGTGATCAAGCCGGCGGTTGGCGCCAACGCTCTGGATACCTTCGTCCTTTCGCAGCCCGTTGCGCCGCAGGTCGTCGGCGAACTGGAACGCGCATTCAGCAATCGCGCGTTCTTCGTGCAGCCGTTCATGACCAACATCCAGAGCGAAGGCGAGTACTCGCTGTTCTATTTCAACGGTGAGTACAGCCACGCGATCCTGAAGACGCCCAGGCTTGGGGATTTCCGGTCGCAGGAGGAACATGGCGCGGACATCAAGAGCGTCGTCGCAACACCGGAGCAGGCAGCTGCGGCCGAAGGCATTCTCGCCCTGGTCGAACCGCGGCCGACTTACGTGCGCGTCGATCTCGTTCGTGACGACAACGACGACTACCGGTTGATGGAACTCGAACTCATCGAGCCGTCGCTCTACCTGCGCACCGACGCGGGCAGCGCAGCGCGTTTCGCGCGGGCCTTCGACGCGACGTTCCGCGAGCTGCGCGGCGACTGAACGTCAGGCCCGTTTCTTTGCCGGGCTGGCCGCAACCAGCGGTTTAAGGTACTGACCCGTAAAGGATTTCTTGCTCTGTGCAACGATCTCCGGGGTGCCCGTCGCGATAATCTCGCCACCGCCGTCGCCGCCCTCGGGACCGAGGTCGATGATCCAGTCGGCCGTCTTGATGACGTCCAGGTTGTGTTCGATGACGACAATCGTGTTGCCGCGATCGCGCAGCCGGTGCAGCACGACAAGCAGTTGTTCGATGTCGTGAAAGTGCAGGCCGGTTGTCGGCTCGTCGAGGATGTACAGCGTGTTTCCCGTGTCGCGCTTCGACAATTCCTTGGCCAGCTTGACGCGCTGCGCCTCACCGCCCGAAAGCGTCGTCGCATTCTGGCCAAGGTGAATGTACGAAAGGCCGACATCCATGAGCGTCTGCAATTTCTTTGCGACCACGGGCACGTTCTTGAAAAACTCGAGCGCATCCTCGACCGTCATCTCGAGCACTTCGTAGATGTTCTTGCCCTTGTAGCGAATCTCGAGCGTCTCGCGGTTGTAACGTTTGCCGCGGCAGACGTCACAGGGCACGTAGACATCGGGCAGGAAATGCATTTCGACCTTGATGACGCCGTCGCCCTGGCAGGCTTCGCAACGACCGCCCTTGACGTTGAAGCTGAAGCGGCCCGGCATGTATCCGCGCGACCGTGCTTCCTGGGTACCGGCGAACAGTTCGCGGATCGGCGTAAACAAACCGCTGTAGGTTGCCGGATTGGATCGCGGCGTGCGGCCGATGGGCGACTGCGAGATGTCGATGACGCGATCGACGAGTTCGAGGCCGCGAATCTCGTCGTGCGGCGCCGGGTTGCGGCTGCTCTTATTGAGCAGGTCGGCGACGGCTTTATATAAGGTGTCGTTGACGAGCGTCGACTTGCCGGAGCCCGACACACCGGTCACGCAGGTCATCAGCCCGGCCGGGATCGACACTTCGACGTTCTTGAGATTGTTGCCAGCCGCGCCGACGATCGTGATCTGCCGCTCCGGATCCCGCTCCACGCGATCATCCGGTATCTCGATCTGGCGTTTGCCGGAAAGGTACTGTCCGGTCAGCGACTCGGCGCTCTGCATCACCTCGTCGGGTGTGCCCGCGACGACGACCTTGCCGCCGTGCACGCCGGCGCCCGGCCCAAGGTCGACGACGTGGTCGGCGGCCATGATGGCTTCCTCGTCGTGCTCGACGACGATGACCGTGTTGCCGATGTCGCGCAGGTGCGTCAACGTTCCCAGCAGGCGCTGGTTGTCACGCTGGTGCAGGCCAATGGACGGTTCGTCCAGGATGTACATCACGCCGACGAGGCCCGAACCGATCTGGCTGGCCAACCGGATGCGCTGCGCTTCGCCGCCCGACAGCGTTTCGGCGCTGCGGCTCAGCGACAGGTAGTCGAGCCCCACGTCGGACAGGAAGCCCAGCCGGTCGCCGATTTCCTTGACGATCTTCTCGGCGATCGTGGCGCGCCAGCCCTCGAGCTGCATCGTGGCGAAGAACTCGACGGCCTGGCCGACCGACATGCCGGAAATTTCGGGCAGCGATCGGTCGAGTATGAACACGTGCCGCGCGGCGCGGTTGAGGCGCGTGCCGCCGCAGTCCGGGCAGGCCTGGCTGTTGAGAAACTTGGCGAGCTCCTCGCGCACGGCCCCCGACTCGGTCTCGCGGTAGCGGCGCTCGAGATTGGGGATGACGCCCTCGAAGCGGTGCCGCTTCTTGACCTGCATGCCGCGCGAGTTTTCGTAGAAGAACTCGATCTTCTCGCCGCCGCTGCCATACAGCACGGTCTGCTGCAGCTTGTCCGGCAGCTCGTTGAACGGTGTCTCCAGGTCGAAGTCGTAGTGCGCCGCCAGGCTCTGGATCATCTGGTAGTAATAGGTGGTCTTGCGATCCCAGCCGCGGATGGCGCCGCCCGCGAGCGAGAGTTCCTGGTTGACGACCACGCGCTCCGGGTCGAAATACTGCTTCACGCCGAGGCCATCGCAGCCCTGGCACGCCCCGGTCGGGTTATTGAACGAGAACAGCCGCGGCTCGAGCTCGGTCAGCGAATAGCCGCAGATGTTGCAGGCGAAGCGGTCGGAGAAAATCAGCTCCTCGGCATCCGGGTCGTCCATGTAGGCGATACGCGCCGTGCCGTCGGCGAGCCGCAACGCGGTTTCGAACGACTCGGCGAGCCGCAGCCGGATATCGTCCTTGACCTTGATCCGGTCGACGATGACGTCGATGTTGTGCTTCTTGCGCAGGTCCAGCGCCGGCGGCTGGTCGAGTTCGTAGACTTCGCCATTGATGCGCGCCCGTATGAATCCCTGGGCCATCAGGTCGGCCATGAGCTGCACGTGCTCGCCCTTGCGGTCGGCGACGACCGGCGCGAGCAGCATCAGTTTCGTGCCCTCGGGCATCGCGAGCACCTGGTCGACCATCTGGCTCACGGTCTGCGCCTCGAGGTCGGTGCCGTGATCCGGGCAGCGCGGGATGCCGGCACGTGCGTACAGCAGGCGCAGGTAGTCATAGATCTCGGTGACCGTACCAACCGTCGAGCGCGGATTGTGCGACGTCGACTTCTGTTCGATGGAAATGGCCGGCGACAGACCGTCGATGTGATCGACATCGGGCTTTTCCATCATCGACAGGAACTGCCGCGCGTAGGCCGACAGCGATTCGACGTAACGCCGCTGGCCCTCGGCATAGATCGTGTCGAAGGCGAGCGAGGACTTGCCCGAGCCGGACAGGCCCGTGAACACGATCAGCTTGTCGCGCGGCAGGCTCAGATCGAGGTTGCAGAGGTTGTGCGTCCTCGCGCCGCGAATGTCGATGGATTTCATGTGTATGCCGTAAACGTCGACCAACCTGCTAATATACGCCGCCCTTCGAGTTCGGCGCAAAACTGGTACGAATGGAAACAGAATCCCGCAATACGAATGCCGCCATGCTGCCCGGCGAGAAACGGGCTACGGGTATCGTGGCAAGCGTCGCGATGCTGCGGATGTTCGGACTCTTCGCGCTGCTCCCGGTTCTCTCGCTGTATGCCGCCGGGCTCGAAAACGCGACGCCGCTGCTCGTTGGCCTCGCGGTCGGCGCGTATGGCCTGACCCAGGCCGGATTGCAGATTCCACTGGGCGCACTGTCGGACCGGATCGGCCGGGTGCCCGTGATCCTGGGCGGGCTGGCCGTGTTCGCGATTGGCAGCATCATCGCGGCGCTGGGCGACGACATCTGGAGCGTCATCATTGGCCGGCTGCTGCAGGGCGCCGGTGCGATCTCGGCAACGCTGACCGCGCTCATCGCCGACGCGACGCGCGAGCAGTACCGGACCCGCTCGATGGCCTTCATGGGGATAGGCATAGGCCTGTCGTTCATGCTGGCGCTGATCATCGGCCCGCTGCTGGGCGCTCGCTTCGGCGTGCCGGCGCTGTTCTGGCTTGCCGCTGTGCTGGCCCTGATCGCCGGCCTGCTGCTGCGCGGACTTCCCGAGGGCATCAAACCGCCAAAGCCGCAGGACTGGAGCCTGCGACCGGCGTTCAATGCGGACCTGCTCCGGCTTGATTTCTACGTCTTCCTGCTGCACGCGATCCTCACAGCCAGTTTCGTCGCATTGCCGTTCCTGCTCACGAACCGCCTCGAGATGCCCGTGACCAGCCACTGGCAGATGTACGTTGGCGCGCTGCTGCTGTCGCTGTTCGGCACGATCCCGCTGATCATGAGCGACGAGCGCCAGGGCAAGGCCCGTACCATCGGTATTGCCGTCGCGCTGGTTCTGGCGGGCCAGCTCATGCTCGCGTTCGGCAGTATCGGCGTGGTGCCGGTGTTCGCGGCCCTGACCATATTCTTCGCCGGCTTCAATTTCCTCGAGGCCGGGCTGCCGGCGCGCCTGTCACTGCTGGCGGAAGGCCACGCACGGGGCGCGTCGCTCGGGGTGTTCTCGAGCGCCCAGTTCCTCGGCGCCTTCGTCGGCGGCCTGATTGGCGGTCGTTTCCTGGCCGGCGGGCGCCCGGCGGACGTGTTCTTCGTCTGCGCCTTGCTGGCCGCGATCTGGCTCGCGTCGTCCAGCCTGTTTCGACGCTGAATCCGCACAAATCGGGCTGGTAATTGGCCCGGCAGGCCCTACAATAGGCACCCCTCGCCGGCCCGGCGCCGGCGGGCACAACAACACGAAACTTATCGACAGGGGACCGATATGGCCCGCGGAATCAACAAAGTCATACTCGTCGGCAATCTCGGGGCCGATCCCGAGACGCGTTACATGCCCTCAGGCTCGGCCGTCACCAATCTCTCGGTGGCTACGAGCGAGAGCTGGAAAGACAAGCAGACGGGCGAGCAGAAAGAGCGCACGGAATGGCACAAGGTCGCCATGTTCAACCGGCTGGCCGAGATCGCGGCCGAGTACTTGCGCAAGGGCTCACAGGTCTATATCGAAGGTAAGCTTCGCACACGCAAATGGCAGGATCGGGACGGCAACGACCGCTGGACCACCGAGGTTATCGCCGACGAAATGCAGATGCTCGGCGGCCGCGGCGGTGGTGGCGGATCGGCGCCGATGAGTTCGGGCCAAGGCTCGGGGCCGCCCAGCGCGCCTCCGCAGACCGGTCCCGACGACTTCGACGACGATATTCCTTTCTGATTCTCTCTTTTTTTTTGATGAACGCCGCGGGGCAGGCCCTACGTTAGCCTGCGCCGCGGTTTTGCATAGGACTTAGGACAATGGGTGCATTCAAAGAGCCGCATGGCGGCGAACTCAAAGAACTGTATTTGTCGGCGGACAAGGTCGAGGCTGCGAAAGAAGCGGCCGGCGACTATCCGTCATGGGACCTCACCGACCGTCAGCTCTGCGATATCGAGCTGCTGCTCAACGGCGCGTTCTCGCCGCTCGAGGGTTTTCTCAACAAGGCCGACTACGACTCGGTCGTACAGAACATGCGCCTCGAGAGCGGCGTGCTGTGGCCGATTCCGATCACGCTCGACGTCACCGAGGAATTTGCGGCCGACATCAAGTCGGGTGACAACATCGCACTGCGCGATCTCGAGGGTGTGATCCTCGCCACGCTGGAAGTCGGCGATGTCTGGACACCGGACCTCGATGCCGAGGCCAAGGGCGTCTACGGCACGACCGACGAGGCGCATCCTGCGGTCAACTACCTCAAGAACATCGGCAATCCCGTTTACATCGGCGGCAAGCTCACCGGCATCGAGCAGCCGACGCACTACGATTTCAAGCACCTGCGCGACGGTCCGGGCGAAGTCCGTGACCGGTTCCACAAGCTGGGCTGGCGCAAGGTCGTGGCGTTCCAGACGCGTAACCCGATGCACCGCGCGCACCAGGAGCTCACGCTGCGCGCCGCGCGCGACGTCGAGGCGAACCTGCTGATCCACCCGGTGGTCGGCATGACCAAGCCCGGTGATGTCGATCACTTCACGCGTGTGCGCTGCTACGAGCAGATCCTGCACCGTTACCCGGAACAGACCACGATGCTGAGCCTGCTGCCGCTGGCGATGCGCATGGGCGGGCCGCGCGAGGCGATGTGGCACGCCATCATTCGCAAGAACTACGGCTGCACGCACCTGATCGTCGGCCGCGACCATGCCGGTCCCGGCAAGGACAGCAAAGGCGAGGACTTCTACGGTCCCTACGACGCACAGGAGTTGCTCACCGAGCACGCCGAAGAACTCGATATCTCGATGGTGCCGTTCCAGCTGATGGTCTATGCCGAGAACCGGGCGCAGTACATCCCGATCGACGAAAAGACCGACGAAGACAACGTGCTGAACATCTCCGGCACGGAGCTGCGTCGCCGCCTGCAGGAGGGGCTCGAGATTCCCGAGTGGTTCTCGTTCCCGGACGTCGTCGCCGAGCTGCGCCGCACGCATCCGCCGCGGCACAAGCAGGGCTTTACCGTGTTCTTCACGGGCCTGTCGGGCTCGGGCAAGTCGACCATCGCGAACGCGCTCATGGTCAAGCTCATGGAAATGGGCGGCCGCCCGGTCAGCCTGCTTGACGGCGATATCGTGCGCAAGAACCTGTCGAGCGAGCTCGGCTTCTCGAAGGAGCACCGCGACCTCAACATCCGTCGCATCGGCTACGTGGCCAGCGAGATCACCAAGAACGGTGGCATCGCCATCTGCGCGCCGATCGCACCGTATGCGGCGACGCGTCGTGCGGTTCGCGAGTCGATCACGCCGGTAGGCGGATTCATCGAAATCCACGTATCGACGTCAGTCGAAGTGTGCGAGCAGCGCGACCGCAAGGGCCTGTATGCCCTGGCGCGCGCCGGCAAGATCAAGGAATTCACTGGAATTTCAGATCCTTACGAAGTGCCGGAGAATGCCGAGATGGTCATCGACACGGTGGACATCACGCCTGACCTGGCGGCGCACCGTATACTCGTGAAGCTGGAGGCGATGGGCTTCATCCGGTAACCGGGCGACAGCCACGGGTTCGACATGGCCAAGAAGTTATTCATCAAGACGATGGGCTGCCAGATGAACGAGTACGACTCGGACAAAATGGCGGATGTCTTGCGTGAGTCTCATGGCTTTGAATTGACGAACGACCCGAATGCGGCCGACCTGCTGCTGGTCAACACCTGCTCGATTCGCGAAAAGGCGCAGGAGAAAGTGTTTTCCGAGCTCGGCCGCTGGCGGCCGCTCAAGGAAAAGCGCCCCGGGGTCATGATCGGGGTGGGCGGCTGCGTCGCCAGCCAGGAAGGCGAGGGCATCGCGAAGCGCGCCCCGTTTGTCGACGTCGTTTTCGGGCCGCAGACGCTGCATCGGCTGCCCGAGCTCATCGAAGACGCGCAGGCAAAGCGTGGCTCGGTGGTCGATATCTCGTTCCCGGAGATCGAGAAGTTCGACCGCCTGCCCGAGCCGCGCGCCGAGGGTCCGACCGCGTTCGTCTCGGTCATGGAAGGCTGCAGCAAGTACTGCAGCTTCTGCGTGGTGCCGTACACGCGTGGAGAAGAGATCAGCCGGCCTTTCGACGACGTCATCGCCGAGTGCGTTTCGCTCGCAGAGCAGGGCGTCAGGGAGATCAACCTCCTGGGGCAAAACGTCAACGCCTACCAGGGCCCAATGCACGACGGGCAGATTGCCGACCTGGCGACGCTCATCTATTACGTGGCGGCGATCGACAGCGTCCAGCGTATTCGCTTTACGACGTCGCACCCGGTCGAGTTCACGGACAGCCTGGTGCAGGCCTACGCCGAAGTGCCCAAGTTGGCCAACTACCTGCACCTGCCCGTGCAGCACGGCTCGGATCGCATCCTCGCGGCGATGAAGCGCGGACACACGGCGCTGGAGTACAAGCAGAAAATTCGCAAGCTGCGCGAGGCGCGCCCCGACATTTCGTTATCGTCTGACTTCATCGTCGGCTTCCCGGGCGAGACCGACGCCGACTTCGAGAAACTCATGGATTTGATTGCCGAGATCGGTTTCGACCAGTCATTCAGTTTCATTTACAGCGCACGGCCCGGCACGCCGGCCGCAAGCCTGGCCGACGACACGCCGCTCGAGGTCAAGAAACAGCGATTGCAGATTTTGCAGGCGCGCATCAACCAGCAGGCCTTCGACATCAGCCAGGGCATGGTCGGCACCACGCAGCGCGTGCTTGTCGAAAAAACATCGAAGAAAGACCCGCGCCAGGTTGCGGGCAAGACCGAGAACATGCGCTGGGTCAACTTCGACGCCGATCCCTCTGTCATCGGCCAGTTCGTCGACGTCGTCATCACCGAAGCGTTGCCGAATTCGCTGCGCGGCCGGCTTGCAAACAATCAGGCCGCTGCGTAGGCTCTGACTTACTTTGAACGCTATCCAGATTTCTCGGGACGTCGTTCTCGAGCCCGCCGACAATAACCGCCTGGCAAACCTCTGCGGTCAGTTTGACGAACATCTGCGCCAGATCGAAAGCCGCCTCGATGTCGAGATTTCGAGTCGCGGCAACCGTTTCCGTGTAACCGGCAAACCCGGGGCGGCCGAGACCGGTGGCGACGTGTTGTTGTCCCTGTTCGAGTTAACCGACAAAGAGCGGCTCGACCCCGAGCGCGTGCACATGCTGTTGCAGGAATCCGCCATGAGCAAAAGCAAACCCGGTACGGGCGATGTGGACGCGGGTCCTGACGAGGCCGGCGAAGTTTCGGTCCAGACCCGCCACAAACTGATTCGTCCCCGCGGGCCGAACCAGACCGCGTACATGAAGAGCATACGCGACAAGGATCTCGCTTTCGGAATTGGCCCGGCAGGCACGGGCAAGACCTACCTCGCGGTTGCCTGCGCCATCGACGCGCTGGAGCAGGAGAAGGTGCGCCGCATCGTGCTCGTGCGCCCGGCTGTCGAGGCCGGCGAGCGACTCGGGTTCCTGCCCGGCGACATGTCGCAAAAGGTCGACCCCTACCTGCGCCCGATGTACGACGCGCTGTACGACATGATGGGCGCAGACCGGGTGACGAAACTCATCGAGCGCAACATCATCGAGATTGCGCCGCTGGCTTTCATGCGCGGCCGTTCGCTGAACGAGTCGTTCGTCATTCTCGACGAAGCACAGAACACGAGCGTCGAGCAGATGAAGATGTTCCTGACGCGAATCGGCTTCGGCTCCCGGGCCGTGGTGACGGGCGACATTACCCAGGTCGACCTGCCTAACCGCCAGGAGTCGGGCCTGAAGAACGCGATTCGCATCCTCAAGGACGTGAAGGACATCGGGTTTACCTACTTCTCGCCCAAGGACGTCGTGCGCCATCCGCTGGTCCAGCGCATCGTCGAAGCTTACGAATCGGACGACAACGGTGGCCGTGACAGCTGACTTGCAGGTTGCCTGCAACGAATCCGACATTCCTTCCGCCGCCGACGTCCAAACCTGGGTTGCGGAGGCGGTCGGGCAGTCCGGCCGCGCGCCGGACAGCGACACCGAGATCGCGGTGCGCGTCGTCGACGCGGACGAAATCCGGACGCTGAACCGGCTTTACCGGGACAAGGACACCCCGACCAACGTGCTGTCATTCCCGGCCGGCGATCTCGAGGGTCTGCCGCCCGAGGCGCCGCGGCTGCTCGGGGATGTCGTGGTGTGCGCGCCGGTCGTGGCCGCCGAGGCGGCCGAGCAGGGTAAAGCGGTCGCGGATCACTGGGCCCACATGATCGTGCACGGCACCCTGCATCTGCTGGGTTTTGATCACGAAACCGACGCGGAAGCCGCCGAAATGGAGGCGCTGGAGGCCCGGATACTGGCGTCCCAAAGTGTGACGGACCCCTATGCGGGGTGATTATGACAAGCTGCTACAATAGCAGGTTCCTCAGGAGGGCAATTTCCAGACGGCAATGAACGACAAACCGCCAAGTACCAGCGGCACTGGAGGCACCGGAGTGCTCGCGCGCATTCGCCGCGCACTCAAAGGTAGTCCCTGGAGCCGCGAGGAAATCCAAGAATTCATAGAACAGTCCGAGACCGACCTCGACGCCGAGGAGAAGAGCATGCTGTCCGGCGTGCTCGAGGTATCCGAGACGCATGTGCGTGACGTCATGGTGCCGCGCTCGCACATGGTCGTGATCGACATCGACGAGGAGTTCGACAGCATTCTCAATGTCATCGTGCAATCGGGACACTCGCGATTCCCCGTCATCGGCGAAGACCGCGACGAGGTCCTCGGCGTGCTGCTTGCCAAGGACCTGCTGCGCTACTTCGGCAGCGAGGAGGCTGACGACGTGCCGCTGCAGAAGCTGCTGCGACCCGTGTCCGTCATTCCGGAGTCCAAGCGCCTGAACGCGTTGCTCAAGGAGTTTCGCGACAGCCACAACCACATGGCGATTGTCGTCGACGAATACGGCGGTGTATCCGGCCTGCTCACCATCGAGGACGTGCTCGAGGAAATCGTCGGTGAGATCGACGACGAACATGACCGCGAGGAGGTTGCGTTTATCCGGCCCGACGGAGAACGCAACGGCAAGCCGAGCTTCTCGGTCCGCGCCCTGACTCGCATCGAGGATTTCAACGAGTTCTTCGAATGCGAACTGGGTGATGAGGAGTACGACACGATCGGCGGACTCGTCATGCACGAACTCGGCCGCCTGCCGCGCCGCGGTGAAATGGTGCAGTTCGGCGGATTCCGTTTTTCGGTCACCAAGGCCGACAAGCGCCGTATCGATTCCCTGCAAGTGCAACGAAGCGCCTGATCCATGCCGCGGCCCACCACAATACTTCTGCTGCCGGCAGACAGGCCCAGGCTCAGCCAGCTGATCTTCTTCGTGCTCGGCTGCGTAACGACGCTGGCATTCGAGCCGTTCGGGCTGTCGCTGCTCGTGCTGCTCGTTCTGGTGCCGTTCCTCTATGTCTGCCTGACGAACTCGCCCAAGGACTCCGCCAAGCACGCGTTCTGGTTCGGCTTCGGACTGTTCCTGAGCGGCACCTACTGGATTTACATATCGGTCGTCGTATTCGGCCAGGCGCCGATCTGGATCGCACTGTTCCTGATGATCGGCCTCGTGCTGATCATGTCCGCCTATTTCTGGCTGCTCGGGTACCTGATCAGCCGACTCGTCCACGGCGAGCCGTGGTACCTGTTTGCCGTGGCGCCGGCGACGTGGGTCATCATCGAGTGGGCCCGCGGCTGGTTGTTCACGGGGTT
>JASJBB010000087.1 GCA_030066735.1 Woeseiaceae bacterium
TAAATGATCTGGTGATCGCCCCAGTAACCGATGTAGCTCCACGGGTTGTCCGGTTCCTCGACTTCCCAGTCGATGCCTTCCTTGGTGATTCGATAGGGGTTGTAGCCGTCGATCGTCGAGGCGTTGACGAACTTGGCAATGATGTTCTCGACGAACTCCGGGTAGCTGAACGCGAGCGCTTCCCAGTTCTGAAAGATGTCGCGCCAGTTGCCCTCATAGGACAAGAGCGGATTTCCGAAACGGTCGCGCAGGTGGATGGCGAACTGGTTCCACGGCCGGCTGGGGTCGCCGTGCCGGCGGCCGAAGCGAATCGGCAGGTACTCGCCCGTCAGCCGCATCAGCTGGGCGTCGCCTGTTGCGGCTACGGTTTCGCGCAATGCCGAGATCGAGAGCTCTTCCGCGAGTCCTTCCAGTGTCTCCCGGTTGCGAGCAAACACGTCCTTGTTGAACAGCCGGATCGTGTCCCTGAAATCGCGGGCCGATACCCGGTACTGGTCGTTGAAGAAGCCGCCACGCAGCACGTTGAACAGCACGTTGGCGTAGTGATGCACGGAGACGTTTTCTTCGGCCGTTAGCTGGAATGCATCGCTGCCGGCCATGATCCTGGCCAGGTCGTCGGTACCGCGGGTGACCGACTGCTCGATCGCAGAAGCGACGTCGCCGGGATTGCCGAGTTGCTGGCGCAGTTCGATCACCTGTGCCTGCGTCTGCTCGATATTGGTTACGATCTGCCAGCTGTGAGCCGCACCGGCCGGCACGTCGACCGAGGCATTGACGAAGTAAGCTCCGCGGATGCCGCGCCTGTGCGCTTCCTGGTCGACGCTGGCGCCGTGCCGGAATGCGTTGACCTGGTCCGAAGACAGCAGCACGGTCGGGTTATCCAGGCCGAGGCTGTATGCAGTGTTGGCCCGCAGCGATTCGCAGGGCTCGGCACGATCCGTGATGCCCGAATACAGGGTGAACAGGGCGAGGCCCGTAGACTCGTCGAGTTCCGTCCACTTGTAGGCATCGACGAGGTTGCTCGAATTGGTCTGCGTAAACCGGGGGGTGCCGGCCGGCAGGATGTTCTGCAGGCCATCGAGAAGTTCGACGGAGATATCCCGCTTCGCTGTGTTGCTGAGTTCGCAACGCCGCGTAAAGCCATACAGGTCGGAGGTCGCCCAGGTGTAGCGAAACTCGAGGCCGAGGTCGTGATTGATTTCCTCGAAGCAAATCTTGTTGCCCAGGGTGTTCTTGTACAGGTTGCGGGAGATTTCGTAGCGGTCGTCGTGCTCGCGATTGAACGGCTCCCAGTCGTTGCGGTCGCCGTCAGCACTGATGCGCAGGATTGTCCTCGGTCCGGTATGCAGACCGCTCTCGTGAATCTTGTCGACCGTCACGTAGGGAAACAGCGCGGTTTCGGGCGACACGCGACCCGCGGTCAGCCCGCCCGTCGACGATACGAACAGCCAGTGATCCACGTTGGAGATCACGCTAATGAAGAACGGCCCCATGTTGTCGACGTTGCGGATTGCGTAGTAACGCTCGCCGGCGAAGTCGACGAACTCGCCGCTGACGCCTGCGCTGCCAGTCGATTCGATGTTCAGTACGCTACTCACCACTGTGTCCTCATTGCTAGTCGACCAGCGTCAGCGAACCGAACAGGCCCGCATCGATGTAACCGCGGTCTGTCGGTCCCGACAGCACGACTTCCGAGCCGATGAAATTCTCGCGCAATTCGCTGCCATCGTTGTCGCAGTAGGCCGCCATCAGTCCCATGACCTTGCCGGCCTCGAGCCTGACGGGCTTGTTGTCGGGAGAGCCGTCCACGTAGTCGTCGGCGTAAATATCGATGGCGACTTCCCAGATGACCTTGCCGTCGTGCTGCCGCCACTGGCTTTCAACATGGTGCGAGTAGTCGCGCGGCTTTTCGCTGGTGCTCAGGTCGATCGCCCGGTTGTCCAGCGAGAAGTGATATGCGAACGCGTTGTGATTGAAACGGTGCTCGCCGCCCGAATAGTCCTCGTCGATAAAGATCTCGAGGCAATCGTCATCCCAGTACTGTACCAGCGGGTCGCGGTGCGCATCGATCAACACGTCGTCAACGATCTCCGCAAGCAGGTAAATGCGCTCCTCGGTCCAGACCACCTTGAAGCGGCCCTGGAAATCGTCGGCTGTGTACTCGGGCCCGAGCCAGCGAACGTTGATCGGCTGCCAGGCTGCTTTGTCCCACGCGCCATCGTCCGCGACTCCGTCGACCACGGGCGCCTGCGCCGCCCGCGGAGCGCGGTACTCCGTGCGCTGAGCATAGTGCGTGCCTTCCGCCGGTGCCTCGGCCGCCAGGCACGATGCAGAAAGGATGACCATGAGGGTCCCGAATATTGCCGTTCGCTCTCTCATAGGGAACCAGTGCCGCCTTCAGAAACAGGAAGTTGGGGGTCTTTCGTGAATGCGCTGCCGGTGTCCGAAAACTCGTTGTGTTTGTAATTGACAGCGCTGTCAAGAATAATAATTATTTGCCCCCCGAATGTCCAGAGAGGCTGCACCAAATATGAGCGCGAATTTGCCCCGGATTGCCGCCCTGTTTTCCTGCATTTTGCTGGCGGCTTGTGACGCCTCCGGCCCGGAACTGCCCACGTCCTGGGCCGTCAACGTGGGAGGCCCCGCGCACACCGGCATCGAGGGCACGGCCTACGCTGCCGAAGCAGGAGTGAACGGTGGCACGGTGGGCCGGCTGGAATCCGTCAAGGGTTCACAGGATCCGGACCTCTATCGCACGTATCGCAGGGGCGATATCCAGGTTGCGCTGCCACTCGCTAACGGCGCCTATGACATCACGTTTCATTTTGCCGAGCCCGACCAGGTTGGAGGCGGTGAGAGGGTGTTCGACGCTTTTGCCGAGGGGCAGCGGGTTATCGATGACCTCGACGTGATGGCGTTTCGCGACGGCAAGGTGGAGTCGGCACTGACGGTTACTACTCCCGGCGTTGTCGTTGCCGACGGTGAACTCAATATCAGCTTCGAGGCATCGGCGGGCGAGCCGGTGCTGAGCGCCCTCGTGGTCGTGCCGCGACAGGCGCGCTCCGACGACTGGCAACTCGTCTGGCAGGACGAGTTCGATGCCGGCGCGCTGGATGAACAGAAGTGGACCCCGAACATCTGGCCGCCGCGCAAGGTGAACGACGAGGACCAGGCCTACACGGGGCGCGAGAAAAACATCCGGCTGGAGGACGGCATGCTCGTGATCGAGGCCCACAAGGAAGACTACGAAGGCGCCAGTTACACGTCGGGGCGCATCCACACGGCCGGCAAGGGCGATTTTCTTTACGGCCGCTTCGAGATGCGAGCGAAGCTACCCAGCGGGCAGGGTACCTGGCCCGCCTTCTGGATGCTGCCGACCGATCCGTTCCGCTATGCGACGAAATGTGACGCGGGCGAGTGGCAGGGTAACGACGAGTGCGACGCCTGGCCCAACTCGGGCGAGATCGACATCCTCGAACATGTCGGCTACCAGATGGATCACGTCCACGGCACCGTTCACAACGAAGCCTACTACTGGGTCAAGTGGGAACAGCGCAAGGGCCGCATCCTGATGGATGGGGTCGACAAGGATTTCCACGTTTACGCCCTGGAATGGACGCCCGAGCGCATCGACGCATTCGTCGACGATGCGCACTACTTCACCTACATGAATGAGGGCACAGGCTGGAACGCCTGGCCGTACGACCACCCGTTCCACCTGATCCTGAACATCGCCGTTGGCGGCGTCTGGGGCCGCGCCGGCGGGCCGATCGACGACTCGATCTTCCCTCAGCAAATGCTCGTCGACTGGGTCCGGGTTTACGAGAAGGGCGAACCGTAGCGGCAGCGCAGCCTACGCCACCGATTGAACTCACAGCCGCTAGCAGCCTGTCACTGAACCACCGAAGAACGGCTGCTATCGATGAAACCGGTCACTCGACGTTTCCGCGGAAACGTCCGGTGGCAAAAACAGATTGCTAACCGCCAGGTCCCAGTCCATTCGTTCACCGGCATGCCATTGGGTCTTGCACGTGTCGGCATCGATGCTCATGTCGAAGAATTGACGGTCCAGCCAGGCATCCAGGTCGGCTTGGTCGAGTGTGCGCGGTTCCACAAACGTCTTTAGCACGACGTCGCGCGGGTCCCTAAAGTAGATTTCACCGTCCCCGGACTTCTCGCACGCAAAGCCACCTTCGTGAACCAGGTGATGATGGTGCCGGCAAAGAAGCACGAGGTTCTCGAGGCTGGTCTCGCCGCCATCTGCCCAGTGGACGATGTGATGGCCGTCCACGAATCGATCGTGAGTGCAGCCCGGGAAACGGCATCCACTGTCTCTGAGCCTTAACGCGCGCCGAATGGCCGGTGGAATGCTGCGGGTCTTGCGCCCGATAGACAGCGGTTCGCCGTTTTGGTCCTCGTCGACACGGAGCAGCGAACAATCGCAGGCGATGCGCCGGGACGTTTCCGCGGAAACGTCGGGACCGTCCTCGATGTGAGGTGCGCGTGCCGGGGCCGCCTGGCTCGTTGCGGCGTCGGCGTTCACGTGGACGACAACCTGGTAGCGGTCTGCTGTTGCGTTCGGCACGGGCTCCGAGTTCATGTAGGTCTCGGCAACCTCAACCAGGGCGTCGGCGCGACGCGCAGCTATCGGTTCATCAGTGCTCGCCTCGCGATCGACCGCTTCCTGTTGCTCCCCGTAGTTCTTTTCCAGGGCCATTTCAAGCGCTTTTACAACGAGTGCGCCTTGCTCAACGGGGAAGCGCCCCTTTATGACGAGTTCGCCGTCCGAGTCGTAGTGGTAACTCAGCTGCCGCTTCGGGCGCCGGTCAGCGTCCTCGCCGGTGTCCTGCAGCCGCGCGGCCTGGCGGAACTTGCGCACGAGTTTCTCGACGTGATACGCCGTGCCGTGCCTTGCAATCATGAGGAAATAGTCTTCGTTCGTTGCGTCGGCTACGCGCGAAATGGCGCGGACCTTGGAATAGCTGATCGCACCGCCGGCGAAGTGCTTGTCCACTTTCGGTAGTTTCGCCAGGGCGTGAGCGACCCGGACTCGTTCCCTGGCCGTGTTCATGTCGATGCCGCACTTGAAGTTGAGCCAGCTGGCGCAGTTGGGAAAGCCGAGATGCTCCCAGCCTTTGTGTTCATCGAATTCGCGAATCAGTGTGAGCAGGTGGTGCTCGGCCGCGTAGATGTAGGCGCATAGTTCGCTGATTTCGTTGCCGATGCGTTCGCAGCGGGAGCGCTGCAGGTCGACGACTGGCGATGACGGGGTGGCCGGGCTGTCCATGGCGGGCTCCAAATAGATACTGTATTAATATACAGTACTATACGCCTAACTAGCTGTTCTGTCTATCAAAAATGGATATCACTGCCGCCAGAGCCTGGCGTTCGGCATGCTGGCCTCGAAGTTGGAGCGGAACGGATTGATGTCGATGCCGCCACGGCGCTGGTAGCGCGCGTACACGCTGAGCTGTTCGGCGCCGCAGTGCTCCCGGATGTCCATGAACATGCGCTCCACGCAGGCCTCGTGAAAATCCTGGTGTTGGCGGTACGAGACGACGTAGCGCAGCAGCGCCGCGGGGTCGATGCGCGGACCGCGGTAACTGAACGAGAGACTGCCCATGTCCGGTTGTCCGGTGACCGGGCACAGGCTGCGCAACAGGTGCGAGTGCAGGTCCTCGGCGACGATATCGTCGGCGTCGGCCGACAGCAGCCCGGCATCGACCTCGTAGACATTGCAACTCACCGGCTGGCTATCAATGCAAAGGCCCGGTAGCCGCGCGACGGCCGAACCGTCTACGGCGCCGGGATCGCGAACGACGACGTAGACATCGCTGCCGGTAACGCCCGACAGGTCCCGCGTAATGACCGCGCGGAGATCCTGCCCGGATTCGAACGCGCTCATCGCGAAGGAACCGAGGTAGAGCTTGAGGGACTTCGACTCGACCAGGTTGGGTGAATCCGCCGGGACGTGGATCTCGGCCGTCGCCACCTGCGGCAGGCCGTTTTTGTCGAGCCAGGTCAGGTCCCAGGCGTTCCAGATATCGCTGCCGTGAAAGGGCGGGTCGGCATCGAGCCCGAGCGCTTTTCGGGCGTCGATACGTGCGATCGCGTATAGCAAATCCGGCGAATATTGTTCAGGGTAGGCTGTTGTCTGCCCCAGCGGGTTTTTTCCACTCATCGGGGCCAGAGTTTACGCGTTTCCTCATGTACAATACCCGCCTTTTCAAGCCATGAGCCCTTCAAACAACAATCACGCGGAGCGCGGATACATCATCCCGATCGGCGGCGCAGAAGAAAAATTCCACAATCCCGAGATCCTCGACCGCTTCATCGAAATCTGCGGCGGCAAGGATGCGCGCATCGGCATCATCCCGACGGCGTCGGAGCTCGAGGACACCGGCCGCAATTACGAAAAGCTGTTTCGCCAGATTGGCGTCAAGCACGCCAGGGTCCTGCCGTTCGAATCGCGCGAAGACTGCGACGATCCCCAGCATCTCGAGTACATCGAGAAGTCGGATGGCGTGTTCCTGACCGGCGGCAACCAGCTGCGGCTTTCAACCACGCTCGGCGGCACGGCCACCGCGCAGCTGATCCGGCGCCGGAACGCGGCCGGCATGCACGTTGCGGGCACGTCGGCAGGCGCGGCATTCGTTCCGGAACACATGATTGCCGGCGGGCGCGAGGGCAGTACGCCGACGCCCGACATGGTTACGATGGCCCCGGGACTGGGCCTGACGAACAAGTTTATCGTCGACCAGCACTTCCGCGAGCGCGACCGGCTCGGCCGCCTGCTGACCGCGCTGGCCTACAACCCGTTCGCCGTCGGCATGGGTCTCGACGAAGACACGGCCGCGTTCATCGCGCCCAACGACGACATAGAAGTCGTTGGCAGTGGCGGAATTACCATTATCGATCCCTCCGATCTGAGCTATTCTTCGATGGACCGGGCACGCCGCGGCGAGCCCGTCAGCCTGATTGGGATCAGGCTGCACATTCTGGTTGCGGGCGGACGCTTCATGACGGCGTCCCGGGAGGCCGCGCCGGAATAGAATCGACAGGATAAGAACAATGAAAATCGTCAGCACGAATGTGTACGTGGGCCCCAACGTATTCGCCCACTTCAGGGTAATCCGGCACATCCTCGACCTCGGTGTGCTGGAAGACTGGCCGTCGCTGCGCCTGGGCGACGGCTTCATCGAGACCCTGCTGGAGACGCTCCCCGGACTGCACGAACACGGCTGTTCCTACAGGGAACCGGGCGGCTTCGTGCGCAGGTTGCGCGACGATGAAGGCACCTGGATGGGCCACATCATGGAGCACGTCGCCATCGAGCTGCAAAACGTGGCGGGCTCGCCTGTGACCTACGGCCGGACGCGGTCGATCGAGGGTCAGCCGGGGCACTACAACATGGTGTTCGAGTACAAGGACGAGGCCGTGGGGCTCGAGTCCGGCAAACTTGCCATCAAGCTGTTGCTGAGCCTGCTGCCCGGCGAGATCGACATCGAGGGCCGCCCCCCCGAGGACTGGAATTTCGAGGAGGAGCGCGACCGCTTCATTCGCTATGCGCAGTCCCGCGCCCTGGGCCCGAGTACGGCGTCGCTCGTGGCGGCGGCAGAAGAGCGCGACATCCCCTGGATCCGTCTCAATCGATACAGCCTCGTCCAGTTCGGGCATGGCAAGTACCAGCAGCGGATACAGGCGACGACGACCAATCGCACCGGCAACATCGCCGTCGAGCTGGCCGGCGACAAGGAAGAGACGAACGAGATTCTGCGCGACCTCGGGCTGCCCGTGCCGGAGCAGCGCATCGTGCGCGACCAGACCGACGCCAAGCGGGCTGCCAGGCGCATCGGCTTCCCGGTCGTCGTCAAGCCGCTGGCGGGCAATCACGGCCGCGGCGTCTCGATCAACCTCAAGACCGAGGAAGAAGTCGAGGTCGGCTTCAAGAAGGCGCGGGAGCACGGCCGCTCGATCATCGTCGAGTCCTACATCGAAGGCTTCGATCACCGGCTGCTCGTGGTCGACGGCGAACTGGTCGCCGCCGCCAAGCGGGAGCCGGGTCATGTGGTTGGCGACGGCAAGCACACGATTCGCGAACTCGTCGACATCGTCAACGAGGACCCGCGTCGCGGCGTCGGTCACGAGAAAGTACTGACACGCCTCGAATTCGACCACCAGGCGGAGCGGCTGCTCAAAAAGATCGGTTACGACGAAGACACGGTCCCCGAGAAGGACGAGAAAGTGTACCTGCGCTCGACGGCCAATCTGTCGACGGGCGGCACTGCGCTCGACGTCACCGACGTGATTCATCCCGACAATCGCGAAATGGCGATCCGCGCGATCAACGCGATTGGCCTCGACATCGGCGGCGTGGACTTCCTGACCAATGACATCTCGCTGTCCTATCGCGAGGCCGGCGGCGGTATCTGCGAAGTCAACGCGGGTCCGGGCTTTCGCATGCACGTCGCCCCCAGCGACGGCACGCCGCGAGACGTGGCTGGCCCCGTCATCGACATGCTGTTTCCGAACGATTCGCCGACGCGTGTCCCGATCGCGGCCATCACCGGCACCAACGGCAAGACGACGACGTCGCGGATGCTTGCGCATATTCTGAAGATGACCGGCTTTACGGTGGGCATGACCTCGACCGACGGCGTGTACATCGACGGCAAGCTGAGCGTGTCGGGCGACATGACCGGCCCGAAGTCGGCGCAAATGATCCTGCGCGACCCGTCAGTCGACGCAGCGGTTCTCGAAGTGGCGCGCGGTGGCATGCTGCGCAGCGGCCTCGGTTTCCGGCGCGCGAATGTCGCCTGTTGCCTGAACGTGGCCGCCGACCACCTGGGACTCAAGGGCATCGAAACCCTCGAACAGCTCGCGGAGATCAAGCGCGTGCCGATCGAGATCGCGCAAGACGCGGCCGTGCTCAACGCAGATGACCCGCTGTGCCTGCAGATGGCCGATTACACCGAGGCCGACCGGCTGACCTACGTGACGATGAATCCGGCGCACGCGCTCGTGAAAAAGCACATTCGCGCCGGCGGCCAGGCGTTCGTGCTCGAACAGGCGCTCAATGGTCACATGATCGCCATTTACGACGGTGAATTGCATACGCCGTTGCTCTGGACGCATCTGATTCCGGCGACCATCGAAGGGCGCGCCATGCATAACGTGCAAAACGCGATGTTTGCAGCGGCCCTGGCCTACAACATGGGCATCAGCATCGAGGACATTCGGCACGGCCTCAGGACATTCGACTCGACGTTCTTCCAGGCGCCGGGCCGCATGAATATCTACGACGAGCATCCGTTCAAGGTCATCCTCGACTATGCGCACAATGCCGCCGCGGTGCGCGCGATCTGCGACCTGGTCGACCGCTTCGACGTGGAAGGGCGCAAGATCGCCGTCATCGCCGCCCCCGGCGATCGACGCGACGAAGACATCCGCGATATCGCACAGATCGCGGCCGGGCATTTCGACCACTACATCTGCCGGCGCGACGACAACCCGCGCGGCCGGCAGCCTGATGAAGTCCCGGTCATGCTCAAGGACAAGCTGCTCGAATGCGGCATTCACTCCGATGCCATCGAGGTGATACCCGACGAGCAGGAGGCGACGACGCGCGCGCTGGAGCTTGCGGACTCGGGCGACCTCATCCTGGTCCTTGGCGATAACGTCAAGCGCACCTGGAAGCAGATCATCTACTTCAATTCGGGCGCGCACGTGGAAGAGACCGGCGCCAAACTGCCCGTCAACATCGAGCTGCCGGAGACGGACGGCTTCATATTCGACAAGGACGTCGAGATCATCAGCGACGAGCGTGGCGTGCGTATCGCCCGCGAGGAAGGCGACTGACGGTCGCACTTGGGGGGAACCGGGCGCATGGAATTCATCGACGCGCGCAGGCTGACCGGCCCGAGCCTGCTGTTCGATCTGCCGGGCTCGATTCTCGACATTGCGTGCAGCGCGGATGAGTCCGGCAGGCTGGAGGCGGCCTGGGAAAAGCACCTGCAACGCATGCTCGACGCCGTCGGCTGGCGGGACTGCGAGTTGTCCGTAGTTCGCCTGACTGGCGGAATCAGCTTCGGGTTCACGGCGCCCATCGACGCGCTGTACGCGGCCTCCGAAATTCACGAGTGGGTCTGGGCTGCCTGCGACGCCGACCTGAACGGCGCTGACGAGCCCGATTTTGACGAGGCGGTCGCGCGACTCAACGCGGCGATCGAGGACGAGGCCAATCCCGAACTCATGCGGCTGCTAGCCGCCGCTGCCGAGCACGGCGTAACCCTGCTCTGGGACGACGATTTTGCGTCCCTGGGCCACGGCCGGTATTCCAATACCTGGCCGGTGCGGGAGCTGCCCGACCCGGCGGAGCTCGAGTGGCGCGATTTCAGGGACGTGCCTTCCGGGCTCATCACGGGCACTAACGGCAAGACGACAACTGTCCGGATTGCGGCCCACATCGCGCGCACCGCCGGGCACGCTGTCGGGATGAGTTCGACCGACTATATCGCGGTCAACGATCGCGTCGTCGATCGGGACGACTGGTCGGGACCGGGCGGCGCCCGCAACGTCCTGCGCGAACAGGAGGTCGATTTCGCGATTCTGGAGACGGCGCGCGGCGGCCTGTTGCGGCGGGGGCTCGGTGTCGAACGCGCTGATGCCGCGCTGATCAACAACATTGCCAAGGATCACCTCGGTGACTTCGGTTCGCGCAATCTCGACGAGTTACTGGGTTGCAAGTGGATCGTCAGCCGGGCCGTTCGGGACAGCGGCAAACTGGTCCTCAACGCCGACGATGCGCGCCTGGTGGCCAGGGCGGCCGACTATGACGGCGAGATCGTGTGGTTTGCCCTGGATGCCGGCAACGACGTGATCGCCACGCATGCGAACAGCGGCGGCACTGCGTTCGCGCTGGATGGCGAGGAGCTGTTCCTCATCAACGCCGGCTCGCGAGAACGGATATGTGCCGCTGCGGACATCCCGATTACGCTTGGCGGTGCGGCCCGCCACAACATCGCCAATGCGCTTGGCGCATCGGCGTTCTGCTGGTCGCTCGGCGTTTCGGTGGCGGATATCCGCGCAGGTCTCGAGACCATGTCGCAGGAGGCCAATCCCGGCCGCGGCAATGTCTACGCCATTGACGGCTACACGGTGCTCGTCGATTTCGCCCACAACCCCGAAGCGCTCGAAGCGCTGCTCGACATGGCCAACCGCCTCGAACCGGCCCGCAAGGCGCTGTGCTTTGGCCAGGCGGGGGACCGGCCCGACGATCTGATCAGGGAGTTGGCGCGCAGCGCCTGGCAGTCGGGTCTGGACCAGGTCTTCGTGTCGGAACTCGAGAAATATCACCGGGGCCGCGAAGCAGGCGAAGTGTACGGCGTGATCCGGGACGAATTGCTGCAATGCGGCGCGCTACCCGGGCAGGTCGGACACCGCAGAGAAGAAATCGAGTCCCTCCAGGCCGCCATGGAGTGGGCGCAGCCGGGCGACCTCGTCGTCATGCTTGCCCTGGAACGTTCCGCCGATCTCTACGCGCTACTGCAGGAGCGATCCGCCACGTAAGGCCGCGGGAGGGGAGGCCCCCACCGCTATTCGAGGCCGAGGATGATGTCCCGGTGCGCTTTTTCGACCGGCATGATCGACAGCCGATTGCCGCGCCGGGTCAGGATCATGTCGTCGAGTCCGGGATGCTCCTTGATCTCGGTGAGCGTTACGGGCCTGTCGAGCTTGCGCACGAACTCCACGTCGACGAGGATCCAGCGCGGATCGTCCGGGTCGCTCTTGGCGTCATAGTATTTCTCGTCGGGGTCGAATTGCGTAGGGTCCGGATAGGGCTCGCTGGCGACCCGTGCGATGCCGACGACTGCGGGTATCTTGCAGCTCGAATGGTAGAACAGGACTTCGTCGCCGATACGCATGTCGTCACGCATCATGTTGCGCGCCTGGTAGTTGCGGATGCCGTCCCACGGCTCCCTGCCGTCGCGTTCGAGGTCGTCGATGCTATAGGCGTCCGGTTCGGACTTCATGAGCCAGTAGGCCATTGAATTACCTGCGCTCCAGCGCCATCTCAACAAGGGCAGCGGAGTGTATCACGCTGCTTGGAATTCGAGGGCGCTATGGTACGATTGCGCAATAAATTCAGAAGCCGCGGAACAACCCGGACAATGACGAGAGGAGTCGCCAACATATTCGGCGCGTCTCCGGTGCAACCACTGGAGCAACACATTGATATCGCCTGTCGGTGTGCCAAGAAACTACGCACCTTTTTCCCCGCTGTTATCGCGGGGGACTGGGAAGCGGCAAGCGCAGCCCGTGACAAGATCGACGAACTCGAAGAGCAGGCTGACGAACTCAAAAAGCACATTCGCCTGAATCTTCCCAGGAGCCTGTTCATGCCGGTCCCGCGTGAGGATCTGCTCGAGCTCCTGCTGGTCCAGGACGGTATTGCGAACCGCGCTCGCGACGTGGCGCGAATCGTGCTGGCGCGCAGGATGCAGATACCGGAAGCGCTGGCCGCCGACTTCCTCGAGTTCGTCGACCGAAATGTCGATGCTGCGAAGAAAGCGCGCAAGAGCGTCCGTGAGCTGGACGAACTGTTCACGGTTGGTTTCCGCGGCGCCGAGGTTGACCTGGTTACGGGCCTTATCGAAGAACTCGACGCCATCGAAACGGATACGGACAACCGGCAAATCGCGTTAAGCGCCGCGCTGCACGAGATCGAGAGTACGTTGAACCCGGTCGACGCCGTGTTCCTGTACAAAGTCATCGATCTGATCTGGGAAATTGCGGAGTCCGCTGACAAGGTCGGCAGGCGTCTCGAGCTGCTGCTCTCACACTAAGAAAAAGAATGGCCCCGTTACGGGCCGACTGACAGAAATCCATGGAAGCACAAGTTGTTTACATCGTATTGGCTGCGATCTTCGGTCTTTTCATGGCCTGGGGAATCGGCGCCAATGACGTGGCCAATGCGATGGCGACGTCGGTCGGTTCGAAGGCGCTCACGATCCGCCAGGCGATCCTCGTCGCGGCAGTGTTCGAGTTCCTTGGTGCGGTCCTGGCGGGTGGGGCCGTAACGGATACGGTCCGCAAAGGCATCGTCGATACGGAGCAGTTGGCCGGTTCACCGGAACTGCTGATTTACGGCATGCTCGCGGCACTGCTCGCAGCGGGGACGTGGCTACTCGTGGCGTCACGGAACGGCTGGCCCGTTTCCACGACGCATTCGATCGTTGGCGCGATCGTGGGATTTGCGGCCGTTGGAATCGGCGTGGACGCCGTGCAGTGGGGCGGTGTCGCGAAAATCGTCATGAGCTGGGTTGCATCGCCGCTGACGGCCGGGTTCATCGCGTTTTTCATATACCTGACGGTGCAAAAGCTGATCCTGTCGCACGAAGATCCGCTGGACCGGGCCAAGCGCTATGTTCCCGTGTACATGTTCCTCGCCGCATTCACGATCACGCTGGTCACGATCCTCAAAGGGCTCAAACACGTCGGGCTGACGATCAGTCTCCGCGACAGCTACATTCTCGCAATCGGGATAGCGGTGGGGATCGCGGTGGTTGGGGCCATCGTCATACGGCGCATTCAGCCGGACCCGAAAGCCGAGAAGGACCAGCATTTCATCACGGTCGAGCGCGTGTTCGGCGTCCTGATGGTAATCACGGCCTGCGGCATGGCTTTCGCGCATGGCTCGAACGACGTCGCGAACGCCATCGGTCCGCTGGCCGCCGTCATCAGCACGGCGCAGGGCGGCGTGATCGCAGCCAAGTCATCCGTTCCCCCGTGGGTGTTGTTGCTGGGTGGCGCTGGCATTGTCGTTGGCCTGGCGACCTATGGCCGTCACGTCATTGCGACCGTCGGCAGGAAGATTACGCAGCTGACGCCGAGCCGTGGTTTTGCGGCGGAGCTGGCGGCCGCAACGACGATCGTCGTCGCGTCGGGTACCGGGATACCGATTTCGACGACGCACACGCTGGTCGGCGCCGTACTGGGCGTCGGCTTTGCCCGCGGCATCGAGGCTATCGACCTGAGCGTCGTAGGCAGGATTTTCCTGTCCTGGGTCGTGACGATTCCGGCCGGCGCGATACTCGCGATAATCTTCTTCTCCCTGTTCAAAGTAATACTGCCCTGAGACTTCCCATGCGTCGCCCGATTTTCCTGGCCCTGTTGTTGGTGCCGTTCACGATCTATTGCCCGGCGCATGCCCAGGGCATCATCTCCTACAACGAGGTCCATCACCCGGTCTATGGCCAGTCCGGGATGGTGGCCTCGCAGCACCTGGTCGCCGCCGAGGTTGGCGCCGCCGTGCTCGAAGAAGGCGGAACCGCGGTCGACGCGGCGATTGCGACCGGCTTCGCGCTGGCCGTGACCCTGCCGCGCGCGGGCAATATCGGCGGTGGCGGCTTCATGCTCGTCTACGACGCCGAATCGGGAGCAACGACCGCGATCGATTACCGGGAGATGGCGCCGCTGCGTGCCACCCGCGACATGTTCCTCGACGAAAACGGTGACGCCGATCCCGAGTTGTCGCGCAACAGCCACCTGGCATCCGGCGTCCCCGGCACGGTTGCCGGTTTCTGGATGGCGCACCGGCAGTTCGGCAAGCTGCCCTGGAGCCGCCTGCTCGAGCCCGCTATCGCGCTCGCGCGCGACGGCATCGTGGTATCGCGCGACCTTGCCGCGCAGCTGCAACGCCGCAAGGAGCGCAACTGCCGCAACGCGGCGACCTGCGGCTACTTTTACAAAGACGATGGTGCTCCGTTCGGCTTCGGCGAGAGTCTCGTGCAGTCGGATCTCGCGAAGACGCTGCAGCTAATCGCGGACGAAGGTCCCGATGCCTTTTACAAGGGAGCTATTGCCGAGAAGATTGTTGCCGAGATGGAGGCGGGCGGCGGCCTGATAGACATGGCGTCGCTGGCAGCCTACAAACCGGTCGTCCGGGAAGCGATCAGCACGAATTACCGCGGCTATGATGTCGTCACGATGCCGCCGCCGAGTTCCGGCGGCGTGCACGTGTTGCAGATGCTCAACGTGCTATCGCATTTCCCTGTCGCGGACATGGGTCGCGGCAGCGCCGACAAGATTCACCTCCTTGCCGAGGTAATGCGGCTCGCGTACGCGGACCGCAGCAAGCATCTTGGCGACCCGGACTTCTACGAAGTGCCGGTGGGCTGGCTGCTCAGTGACGAGTATGCGGCCGAGCTGTCCGCGACTATCGACATGCAGCGCGCGAGGCCATCGGCCGAAGTGGCCCCCGGCGTCCCGCCGGTCCACGAGAGCGAGGACACGACCCATTTTTCGGTGATGGATGCCGCTGGCAACGTCGTCGCCAATACGTATACGCTGAACGGCTCCTATGGCTCGGCGATTTCGGTGCCGGGCGCCGGCTTTTTGCTCAACAACGAGATGGAAGATTTCGTCTCGAAGCCCGGCACGCCCAACATGTTCGGCTTGCTGGGCGGCGAGGCCAACGCCGTGCAGGCGCTCAAGCGGCCGCTGAGCTCGATGACACCGGTCATCGTATTCAAGGACGGGGAGCCATGGTTCGCGACGGGCAGCCCGGGGGGCGCCAGGATCATCACGGCGGTATTGCAGATGATCGTCAACGTAATCGATCACGGCATGAACATTGCGGACGCCAAGCACCGGCCGCGCATTCATCACCAGTGGTTCCCCGACAAGCTGACGATCGAGGTCGGTTTCGGGGTCGACACCATCCGCCTGCTCGAAGAGCGTGGCCACACGGTCGACATACGCGGGTCGCTGGGCACGAGTCTGCAGAGCGTCGCCTACAAGGACGGCCTGTTCCGCGGCGCCTCCGACCCGCGCCGTCCGAATTCGGGCGCCGCTGCGCCGCGCCCGCCGCTCGACGCCGCGGTCAACGAGTAATTCTCAGACCGCCCGCAGGTACCAGTCGAAATCGGTCGGCGTGACCGTGTTGTGGAACTGGCGTTCTTCGCCGCGCCGGTTGAGGGCGTAGTAGCGGCAGAAGCGTTCGCCCAGGTATTCGGGCAGCACCTTGCTGCGAGAGAATTTGCCGATCGCGGCGTCCCAGCGGTCCGGAATACGGGTCCTGAGCCTGACGGGTTCACCTTCTTCGACCATGCGGCCCGGGTCGATCCTGTTCTTCAGGCCATGATGCACGCCGGCGGCGATGGCTGCCGTCACGAGATAGGGGTTGGCGTCCGCCCCGGCTGCGCGATGCTCGAAGCGCAGATTGCCGGCGTCTGAAACCGGAATACGCACGGCGACGGCGCGATGGTTGACGCCCCAGTTGAGATCCACGGGGGCGAAGTACTCGGGCAGCAAGCGGCGATAGGAATTGGCATTGGGCGCGAACAGCGCGGTGGCTTCGGGCATCGTCTTCAGCAGCCCGCCGACCGCATGCCTGAGCCGGGCCGGGAAGGGCGGCGATGCCAGCTTGTCGCGGCCGTGCGAGAAGTAGTTCTTGCCGTTGCGATCCACGAGGCTCATGTGAATGTGCAGGCCGTTGCCGGAGTCTTCGGCAAACGGCTTGGCCATGAAGCAGGCGATGAAGCCATGCTTTTTCGCTACCGCCTTGACCGCGCGTTTGAGCAAAACGGCGTGGTCGCAGGCGAGCACGGGATCGTCCACGTGCGCGAGGTTGATCTCGAACTGCGCCGGCGCGAACTCCGACGTGGCCGTATCGGCCGGAATGCCCTGCGCGGCGCAGGCGTCGTACAGGTCGTCGAGAAACGCTTCGATGTCCCATAGGTCGTCCGGCATGTAGACCTGCGGGCCGGGCTGCGCCCGGTTCATGCCTGGGACGCTCGACGGTTTCTGCGTCGGTTTCGGGGCCTTCGCGTCGAGCAAATAGAATTCCAGTTCCGTCGCCATGACGATGCCGAGCCGCATCTTCTGCAGCGGCCTGATGGCCCTTTCGAGCACCGCTCGCGAGTCGGCGAAAAACGGTTCCCCGGTTGCTTCGTACATGCGAAACAGGGCTTGCAAGGTTGGCCGCCCCGCCCACGGCACGGGGACGATCGAGCCGGGGACCAGGCGGCACGGAATGTCCGGGTCGCCATCGCCGTCGCCGACCATGCCGGGCAGGACGTCACCGAGCGCACTCATGAGCGTCGTTCCGGCGCAGAATCCGAACCCGTCGTCGCAGGTCTTCTCGAAGCTGGAGCGACGGATGCGCTTGCCCCTTAGGATGCCGAGGATGTCGGGCACCAGCAGTTCCATCGTGGCCGTTTGCGGCTGTTTGCGCAGGCGCCGCGCGAGTTCGGCCCGGAGCGAGCCGTTTTTCTTGTTCGTCATAGCTGGGCCATTGTACAGCGTGCTAACATGCCGCCAAGCGGGACGCGGAATACCAATATCAATAAGCGTAGCTGGCAACTCCTTCCTGGACTGATATTTTTCAGCCTGGTGGCACTACCGGTCGCCGGCCAGGCGATCGAAATCGACGCACCCAAGGTCGCGCTCGACAACATTCCGTTCGAGGTAGCCGTCAGCGATGTCCCCGCAGGCGCCGAGGTAACTCTGCGGCTCGGCGACGACACGTTCCGGGCCGTTGCCGACGAGGCGCAGGTCGCGAATTTTGCGGACCTGACCGCGGCGGGGCTCGTGGCGGACATCACGGTCACCGCGAATGGCGAGTCGGCATCACTCAGCCTGCGCGTCTTGCCGGGCTGGGTCTCCCTGATGCCGGCGTTCCTGGCCATTGCCGTCGCGTTGCTGATCCGCAATGTCGTGCCGGCGTTGCTGCTCGGCCTCTGGTTGGGGTCGACAGCCCTGCAGGGTTTCTCGCCGCTCGGGGCTCTCAAGGGATTGCTCGACGTATTCACGGTGTTCATCGTCAATGCGCTGGCCAATCCCGATCACGCGGCCATCATCCTGTTCACGATGATGATCGGCGGCATGGTCGGCATCATCACTCGCAACGGCGGCATGGCGAGTATCGTGCGCGTGGTCGTGAGCAAGGCGAAGACGGCAATCGGGGGCCAGGTCTCGGTCTGGCTCATGGGCCTCATGATCTTCTTTGACGACTATGCCAATACGCTGGTTGTCGGCAATACGGC
>JASJBB010000086.1 GCA_030066735.1 Woeseiaceae bacterium
CAACCGTGATACGACTACCGTGCAGGTCGAGGATACGCTTGACGATGGCGAGCCCCAGCCCGGATGAGTCAGACCGCGCCTCTTCGCCGTCGACGGCCCGGTAGAAGCGATCGAAAATGCGCGGAATGTCCGCGTCCGGAATACCGGGACCATTGTCCGACACCGCAACGCGCACGGACTCGGGCCGCTCGGCAATCGAGATGGTGACCTCGCCACCGGACGGCGTAAACCGGATCGCGTTGCGCACGAGGTTCTCGAGCACGCGCTGGATCAGGCCGATGTCGCCAATCGTGTGGGCGGAGTCGGAATGCATGTCGATCGATAAACGGATGTCCTTTTGCTCGGATTCAAGCTCAAACTCCTGGGCGATGTCCTGCACGAGTTCCGGCAGCGAAAAGGCCTCGAGGTTGGGCGTGACGCTGGCGGAGTCGAGCTTCGACAGTTCGAACAGGTCGCCGATCAGCGTGCCGAGCCGCACCGTGTGCTTGCGTGCGATCGACAGGTACTTCACGCGGTCTTCGTGCGACATCGTGTCGGCTTTTATCAGCAGCGTCTCGATGTAACCCTGCATCGCCGACAGCGGTGTCCGAAGGTCGTGAGAAATATTCGACACCAGTTCGCGCCGCAGCCGGTCGTTTTCCTTGAGCTGCTCGATCTGTTCCGTAATACGGGCCGACATCTCGATGAAGGCGACCGTCAGCGCGTCGATCTCGTCGCCGCTGCGAGTGGGCGCTTCTATCGTCGGCTGGGCCTCGAACTTGGAGTCGCTGACGCGGCGCATGTCGCGCCCAAGTCGCTTCAGGCGCCGCGTCAGCAAGCCGAACACCAGAAGTCCGACTACAAGGGTAAGCAGTGCGATAACGCCGACCGCCATGGCGCTCATCCGGCCGACGTAGGAATTGCCGATATTGTTCGCGAGCGCCTCGTACTTCTGGCCGCCGAGGATGACGTACAGGTAGCCCTCGAGGCCGGCCTCGGACATCACGGGATGCGCCGAGAAGACCTTGCGCACGGACTCGCTCCGCGGGTCGTCGCCGCGTATGGGCATGGGCGTCGAACCGTCGATCAACGCGCGCACCGGTGCGAGATCGACCCTGTCCTGCACGACGGTCCCGGGCTCCATCGCGTGACCGAGAATGTTGCCTTCCGTGTCGAGCAGATAGATCTCCGCCGAGGGATTGATCACCATCGCGTGGCCGGCAAGGTCCTGCAGGCTCTCGAGGTCCGGTTCGCCATTGGTGATCAGCTGACGCTGGTCGGTGACGTACATCGCGATGGGGGCATTCAGCGACTGCGACAGTTCCTCGTAGTAAAGCTGTGAATAAGTGCGGTCGACCACGAAGAATGCGGTGCCCATTAGGCCCACGATAACGAGCAGTGCGATGGACAGCCGGGCAAACAGTGTATTCATGCGGCGCGGTGCTCGCTGGAGAACTTGTAGCCGACACCCCACACCGTCACGATGCGCTCCGGCTTGGACGGGTCGCGCTCGATCTTCGCCCGGAGGCGATTGATGTGGGAGTTCACGGTGTGCTCGTAGCCCTCGTGACCGTAGCCCCACACCTTGTCGAGCAGGTCGGCGCGCCGAAACACGCGCCCGGGATTGCGGGCAAAATGCTCGAGCAGGTCGAACTCGCGCGCGGTGAGGTCAACCGAGTGGCCCTCGAGCATCACTTCGCGACGGGACGGATCGATGGTGATCTCGCCGGCGACAATTTCATTGGTCTTCGGCTCATCGCCACCGGGCAATGACCGCAGGGTGTCGATCCGGCGCAGAATGGCGCGTACTCGAGCTACGAGCTCGAGCACCGAAAACGGCTTGGTAAGGTAATCATCGGCGCCGGTCTCGAGGCCCAGCACCCGGTCGAGTTCGGAGGACTTCGAGGTCAGCATCAGGATGGGCTGGTAGGGGCGTTCGCGGCGCACCGTGCGGCAGATCTCGAGGCCGTCGGGGCCGGGCAGGCGCAGGTCGAGGCAAATGAGCGCCCAGTCCTGGCTGGTGGCAAGGCGCAGGCCGTCGTGACCGTCGTGGGCGACCACGACCTCGTCGCAGAGATCATCGAGGTGCAGCGCAACAAGTTCCGCGATGTCCTGCTCGTCTTCAACGACCAGGATCTGGCGCTTGCTCATGTGAACCACGTTGTCGTCAACATGGCGTACGACCCCCATTTGGCGCTTCCTGGGAAAATAGACCGAGAATTTCACGCAAATATCACAGCCGGGGCGACAAAAAGTGCGTCCCTGCACTTTTGTCGCGGGGGCAGGTCAGTCCGTACGCTCGATGCGGACCATCAACGCCGGGTTGTCGAACCGGTGTTGCCCGGTCAGGGCCGAGGCCACAAGGCCGTCGTCCTGGCTGATGACGCCCGGGTGCATTGCCACGAGGTCGGCGCGGTCGTTGCGTGCGGCGTTGAAGCCTTCGCCGCCGCCGGCAGGGCCGGGAATCTCGGCGGCAAGCTCGGTGTTGAGCTCGGTACCGGCGTCATAGACGATCGCGCGACCGGTCCAGGTATCGCCTTCGGCAAGGCCGCTGACGTCCACGCCGTTCAGGCCTGAGATCGCGTCATTGGTGTTCACGAGCATTGTGCTCACGCTGATCTGGAGGTTGGCAAGATCGCTCTCGAGCACGTCGATCGTGACCGTTTCCGAGCCTGCCGGGCCGATTGGCGCTGCGCCGGAGCCCGTGCTGAACACGTTGGCATCCGCATCGGCTTCGCCGATCAGCACCGAGTTGTCGCCGCCTTCGGCCAGCGTTTCGAGACCAACCGTGGCGGCACTGCCGATCGTGAACACGGCGTAGCCATCCTGGTGCGCAATGACGGCGATCGGGGATGCCGGCTGCGCGTTTGTCAGGTTAGTGACCGTAACGTCGAAGCTCGCCATCGCCGGTGGGGGCGGCGGAGGAGGCGGTGGCCCCTGGTTGTTGCGGTTGTTGTTGCTGCTGTCGCAGGCTGCGAGCACAAGTGCCGCGAGCCCGATAATGGGTATGGCTCTCATGACGCCCTCCTTAGCGAACCGTGACGACGACGCGGATGACCGGGTTCAGCCAACGGTGTACCGACGAGTCGAGGTCGCTCGTGCCGGCATTGGGATCAAGGTCGCCGAGCGTGCCGCGATGAATGTGCACGGTCGCGTTGGCGTCTGCTACCGCTGCGCCGGTGCCGCCCGTGCCGCCGAGACCGCCCGGATCGGCCGGGATGCCGGCTGCGCCCGGTGCGCCACCGCCCGTGATCAACTCATCATTGGCTTCGGTGCCCGCGTCATAGGCGGGAACGTCGAACACGTAGGTACCGGGTTCCGTCGGAATCGTTACCGCGTTGAGTCCTGCGAACGCATCGTTCGTCGGCAACAGCATCGCGACGACGCTCAGGAGCACGTTCGCGGTGCCGTCGGTATTCAGATCGACGTTGGTTTCGCTGGCGGGCGCCAGCAGGCCGCCGGCCGGGTCCTGGGCGATTGTGGCGCCGAGGCCCTGCAGGTCGGTAACGAGGCCGGAAATGTCGCCGCCTTCGGCCATCGCCTGCAGGCTTGCCGATGCGGGCTGCCCGGTGGTGAACAGGGCCGTGCCGTCCGGGTGCGCTGCAACCAGGAACGGCGTGTAGAAGATGCCGTTCGACAGGTTGATGATGCGCACGTTGAAATCCGTAGCACTGGCAGTTTGCGCGCCAAAGAGTGATGCCATGACAAATATGGCACTGAACAGGTGTTTCATGGGAGGTCCTCCGTCTGATGTGGGTTTTGACAGAGGCAGCATCGGCGGCAAATCTCACGCAAAGATCACGCGGCGATGGCAGAAGTGTTGTTTGTTTATCGCACGTCGCTGCGCGCGTCCTTGATCAGGTCGTAGGCCGAGTTGATCTCGCGCGAGCGTTCCTCGGCGACGGCGCGCATGCTTTCGGGCAGGCCGCGGGCGGCCAGCTTGTCGGGATGATTCTGGCTGATGAGCTTGCGGTAGGCGCGCTTGATCTCGGCACCACTCGACTGCGGTGTCACGCCCAGCGCCGCGTAGGCGTCGGCCAGGCGGTCTTTGGTCGGCGGCGTGCCAGCGGCAGAGGGACCACCGGTCGCGGCGCGTAGCAACGCCTCGAGCTGCCTGACATCGGCCTCCTGCAGGCCCAGGCGACGCGCAATGCGCACGAGCATTTCGTGTTCCGCCGGGTGAATGCGGCCGTCGGCCGCCACGGCCATGATCTGCATCTGCAGGAAGAGTTGCAGCAGCGGGCCACGGCCACGGCTCATGCGCCCGAAGGCATCAACGGCGGCATCAAGATCGAAATCCGGTTGCTTGCCGCGGTTGAACGCCGCCTTCGCCTGCTGGCGTTGCTCGCTGGTGAGATTCAGCATGTCGAACGTGCGCTTCGCCGCTTCGATCTCGTCGCGCGTGACGACGCTGTCTGCCTTGGATAAAGCGCCCATGACGCTGAAGGTCGAGTCGATGAGCTGCGACTGCACGATCTGCAGGCCGCCGACAATCGACTGCCGCAGCATGACGCTGGCGCCATAGCCAATGGCGCCGCCGACGATAGCGCCCGGCAGCGCGCCGAAGAGTGCGCCGATGATGGCGCCGATGACGAGAAGGCCCATGGGGCGAATAGTAGGGCGGTGCGAGCGTGAATGGAACAGCGCCGGACGCTGTTCTAAACGGCCCGCATCTCGTGGCCGAAGGGCAGCAACGCCACCTTCACGAGTTTCATGTGCTGCACGGCAAGCGGAAAGCCGATGATCGTTAGCGCGAAGAATGCGCCCAGCAATAAATGCATGATGGCAAGTTCCAAACCCGGCAGGATGATCCAGAAAATATTCAGAATCATCCTGAACGGACCGGCCGGCGGGTCAGTCTCGACCACCTCGCGGCCGAACGGCGCGAGCACCCCTCCTGCGAGCTTGAAGCACTGGTAACCGAACGGGATCCCGACGATTGTCAGGCACAGCATGATGCCGCCGAGAACGTAGCCGAGGAAGATCAGGAATCCCCCGAATATGAAAAACACGATGTTGCCGAGCAGGTTCATTCGACTCGAGATCAGGCTTCTGCCGCGGTGAAGAAGTGCTCTTTGAACGGCAGCGCCGCCGCGCCGATGGCGCTGGCATCATCGCCGGCCTTCGAAACCAGCAATCTCGGCAACGCCCGGGGCTTGCCACGGCGGGAATCGTTATACATGTCGATGTAGGGGATTACGCGCCGGGCGAGCTCCGCAGGCAACCGTCCACCCAGCACGATGGCTTCCGGGTCCAGGATCGCCGCAAGAGCCGAGGCGATCAGGGAAAAAGAGCCGCGGGTCTTGGTGATCCACTCATCGATGCCCGGCCAGTTAATGTCGAAATCCCTGAGCATCTCGGAAATGCTCATGTACTCGACTCCGTACTCACCGAGCGTTTGTTGCAGCGATGACAGCGACGGATGCTGGTACAGCTTTTTCGGCAGCAGCAATCCGATCTCGCCGCCGTTGCCGTTACAGCCGCGCATGAGCTCATGGTCAATGATGATGCCGCCGCCCAGCAGCACGTCGATATAGAGATAGGCGAAGTTGTCGTACAGGCGGCCGACGCCGACCAGGCTTTCACCAACCGCCGCCGCATTGCCGTCATTCTCGACCCACACGGGCATGTCGAAGCGTTCCTCGAAGAAACGGTCGATGGCGACCAGGGCCCAGTCGTCCAGGGGGTGCGGCGTGTTGTAAATGGCGCCGGGTCCCAGGTAGCGCCCCGAGATGCTGACGCCCATCCCGAAGATACGGCTCATCTCGATGTCGTGTGCGGCAATCATGCGTTGGACGATGGTCTCCGCCTCATCGAGCACCGCGTTGCGGGTCATTGCCGGCAGGTCGCAATGACTCTCGTCGACGACCGCGCCGGAGAAGTCCATGAGCGCGACGGATATCGAATCGATCATCATGGATACGCCAAAGGTATAGGCAAACTCGGGCACGACCCTGACCGATACTCCGGGTTGGCCGCGCTTGCCGCTTTTTACCCGCCCCCCTTCGGCCAGCGCGCCAATCTGGACGAGCTCCTTGACGAGCCGCGAAATGCTCTGCTGAGCCAGCCCCGTCGACTTGGCGAGGGCCGACTGGCCGACCGTCCCGCTGCGAACGACAGTGCCCATGATGCGGCGCTCCGACCGCGAAGGCGCGCGGATGTCGTTGGCATCGAAAAAGCCGGGTTCGGTGGAGCTCGTGTTGTACGTCAGCATGCCTGTGATGGATTCCTCAACGCCCGGGTCGAAAGCGTGCAGCAGGGATCATGCCAGACCCGGGCCAATAAATCCCTTATTAATACTCATTATAGGTTGTATTGTGAGTGGAAATGTGTAATAAACACTCATGAGACAGCTGCGAAAAGCCGACACAGCCAGGGAAATCGGCCCTTGCGCTGGAAAATCCACGAAAAACAGGGGGATTGGGAATGTTCACTAATCAATTAATACTCCGTGTGTTCAGTTTTGCTCTGGCGGTATCGGTACCTTCCATTGCACTGTCGCAAACGGAATCGGGTGGTGAGGACGAAACGATCGAAGAGATCGTCGTTACCGGTACGGGCGCCAGCGTGGCACGTACCCAGTTCGAGACGCCACAGTCAGTCACGCAGTTCTCGGAAAGCGACCTCCGGGCGTTTACCTCGTCGAGCCAGGCGGACATCCTGACTCAGCTGCCCGGCGTCGCAGCCGAAGGCGGCGGCGGCGAAATCGCCACGAACGTGTTCCATCGCGGCTTGCCGTCCGGCGGGCAGTTCTCGTTCACGCCGTTGCTCTACGATGGCATGCCGGCGTTCACGACGTTCGGCCTGAACTCGTCGGCTTTCGACGTGTTCTATCGCAATGACCTCGGTATCGAGCGTTCTGAATTCGTCAGTGGTGGCGTGTCCAACCTGTTCGGACCTGGCTCCGTTGCGGGCATTATCAACTACATCAGCAAGACCGGCAGCGAAACCCCGGAAGGCACGGTGCAGTTGGAGGCTGCAGAGGAAGGGCGCTTCCGCGGCGACTACTACTTCAGCGGTCCGCTTGGCGCTGACACGTTCTACGCGTTGTCGGGTTACTACCGCATGGACGAGGGGCCTCTCGAGTCCGGACTGGATACCAAGGGTTTCCAGCTGCGTGGCAACATCAGGCACAACTTCGATGACGGCAGCGGATCGGTCACGCTCTATACGCAGATGATCGACGATTCCGTGCAGTTCTTCCTGCCGCTGCCTGTCAGCGGGACAAACCGCGAGCGCGTCAGGGGCAATGACAACAAGACTGTCTACACTATGAATACGGTCGATGCGATTGGATTGTCCTACGACACGCCCGATGGCCGCTTCACAACGCCCATCGGTGACGGCGTGGTCACGAAGGGTACGTCCATCGCAGCAGTCCTCGACAAGGACCTGAACGACGACTGGACGCTCAACGCCAAGGTTCGCTACGCGCGTTACGACCACCAGTTCCACCTGTTCCTCGACGGTGACGCGATTGGTCCGAATACGCCGGAAACGCAGGCGGAGTACCTGACGAATCGCAGTATCGATGCGTTTGCCGCCAATGCCGTATTCACGTATGCGGACAACGACGCAGTGCTGGCCGCCAGCGACCTCGTGTTCGGCAACCGGACGCTCGATCGCTGGCGTGACGCGACGGACTTCTCTGCGGAGTTCAGCGTCGGTCGCAACCTGACGGTTGGTGACTCCGAGCACGCGATCACGATCGGAGCCTTTGTCTCTAACTCACAGGCAGACGACATCAACTACATCACGACGTACCTCGGCGACTTCCGCAACGCACCGCGGCTGGTCAACGTCACGCTGCAGGACATCGCCGACGATGGCGCCGGCAATCTCGTGGCGGCTCCGGGTTCGGACTACATGTGGACCATGAATGGCCTGGCCAATGCGAATGGCATGGTCGGCAATCGTGATCGCAGCGCCAGCCGCACCGCGTTCTACGTTGCCGACCAGATCGAGCTGAACCGCTGGTCGATCGACGTCGGCGCCCGTGTTGAGCGGCTCGATGGCGACGTCAAGCAGTTCAATACCGCGAGCTTCACGATGGGTAATGACACCGCGGTCAATGACCTTCTCGAGACGGTTAGCTACACGGACGGTTCGCTGACAGCGGATGACCTGAGCGCCACCGAGTGGGCATTCTCGGCAGGTGCGTTGTACCGCCTGAACGACGAGATCAACCTGTTTGGTAACGCTTCAAGGGGTTTCTTCTTCCCGCAGATTCGCAGCGTACCGTTCAGCCAGGGTGAGCTGGCGTCTTACGAAGGTGAGATCATCGACACGTTCGAAGCCGGTATCAAGTTCAACTACGATAACTTCGACGGTTACGCAGCGCTGTTCTTCACGACGCTGGATGATCGTCGTAATGTCGACTTCGAGAACGACCCGAACAACCCGGGTGGCGTCATCGAAGTCGTATCGCTGCAGTCGACTGAAGCATACGGACTGGAAGGCAGCATTACCTACTACCTGGGTGACTACTGGTCGCTGCACGGCAACATCACGTTGCGCGAGCACGAGTTCACCAAGGCAGAGGACAATCCTGCCATCCTCGGCAAGGAGCTGCGCCGTCAGCCGACGGAAATGTTGAATACGGCTATCCGGTTCAATAACGGGACGTTCGACGCCGCGCTTTACCACAATTACCACGGCGCGAACTTCGCCAACGACAGCAATTCGGTCAAGCTCGACTCGTACAACCTCCTGAGGCTCGAGGCTGGCTATACGTTCGAGTTCGATGGCGGGCAGCAGATGCGGATCAGTGCGAACATCTTCAACCTGACGGATTCGCAGGGCATTACCGAGGGTTCCCCTCGCCAGGGTAACGCCCAGTCTGGTGCGCCGGCGCAGTTCTTCGTCGGTCGCCCGATTCTTCCTCGCAGGACCATGATCAGGGTCACTTACGACTTCTGACCAGGTACGCCCCGGCTGACAGAGTTCCAGGCCCCCTTTGGGCTCTGTCAGCCGCGGGTCATCCGCCCCAAGTGTAGTATTCGGAATCTCTACCTGACTCCGGGAGGTTGCCTGTGAACGTCATCGACTACATCGTCGTAGCCGTTTATCTATTTGCGCTGCTGATGTTCGGCTACTTGCTGCGCAACCAGTCGAGCGAAGGTGACTACTTTCTCGGCGGCCGCAGCATGGGCTGGTTTCCGCTCACGCTCTCGACGATGGCGACCCAGCTGTCGGCCATCAGTTTCGTCTCCGCCCCGGCGTTCGTAGGATTGCGTGAAGGCGGCGGGCTCAAGTGGCTCACTTACGAATTCGCCCTGCCGCTTGCGATGATTCTCGTCATGTTCGTCATCGCGCCGGCGTTGTACAACGCGGGCGTCGTCAGCATTTACGACTACCTCGAACGGCGTTTCGGCCGCTCGACCCGCATTCTCATCAGCGTGTCATTCCAGATCGTCCGTTCGTTTGCCACCGGCATCATGGTGTACGCCATGGGGTTGATCCTGGAAGCCGTCATCGGCATTCCGCTCTGGCAGTCACTCATCGTCGTCGGTGTCATTACGTTGATCTACTCGACGTCGGGCGGCATGAAAGCCGTCGTGTACGGTGACGCCATCCAGATGTTCCTGATTTTCGGCGGCCTGCTCGTGGTCACGGGGTATGCGCTTGCGGACATCGGCGGTTTCAGCGCTTTCTGGAGAGCCGTCGACGTGGATCGCCTGGTGGCGGTCGACTTCACCTCGCTTGGCCTGAATGGCGACGAGTTCGGTTTCCTGCCGATGCTGTTCGGAGGATTCGTGCTGTACGCGTCCTACTACGGCTGCGACCAGACCCAGGCGCAGCGCATCATCTCCGCCAGGAGCCTCAAGGACACGCGTGTGCTGCTGTTCGCCAATGGCGTGCTGCGATTCCCGCTGGTGCTACTGTACTGCTTTGCGGGCCTGATCGTGGGCGTGGCGTTTTTCAACGACCCGGAACTGCTGGCACGCATTCCCCCTGACAAGCCCGATTACATGATGCCGATCTTCATCGTCGAGCACTTGCCGCACGGCGTGATCGGCTTGCTGCTGGTCGCGATCATGGCCGCGGCGATGTCGTCACTCAGTTCCGCCGTCAATTCGCTGGCCGCGGTGACGATGGAGGACCTCTCGGTGCTCGGCCTCAAACCGCAAAGCAGCCGCGCGGAGGTGATGCTCGCACGCGGCGTCTCGATATTCTGGGGAATAGCCATTCTCATCATGTCCCTGTTCGCAGGGGCGATCGCACCCACTGTCATCGAGGCGATCAACAAGGTCGGGTCGGCATTGTACGGCCCCATACTCGGCGTATTCCTGCTCGGCATGCTGGTGAAGCGGGTCAGCGGCGTCGGTGCGAGCGCCGGACTGCTGGCCGGCATGTTCTTCAACCTGTACCTGTGGAAGTCCCAGCCACAGATCTTCTGGATGTGGTGGAATTTCATCGGCCTGGTTGTCACCTGCGGCGTGGCGATGCTGGTCAGCATGTTCTCGAAAGCCGAGGCGGCGGCGCCCGTGGAGGCCGGGGCCGGGGTCGATCCGGGCGTATCGAAGCAAGAGCGCATGAGATACACGGTCGCGCTGGTCCTGATCTTCTTCCTGATTGTTGCGATCAGCACCTATCTCAAGGACATCCACGCGTGGTTTGTGCAGTAGAAACCAGAAGCGGGTCGCACCGCGATTTGCTGCGCCATCTCTTCGAGGCCGGTGTAGCCCGGTGTCATCCGCGCGAGGTACTGCCGGCAGTATTGCCAAAGGACGCGCCCGCAGGCCGCAACATCGTTCTCGGCGCCGGCAAGGCGGCCGCAGAGATGGCCGCCGTTGCGCACGAATGTCTTGCCGGGGAGACGATTGGCCTGGTCGTGACCCGCTACGGGCACCGCGCCCGTACATCGACGGGCAACATCGAGGTCATCGAGGCGGGCCATCCGGTCCCTGACGGCCAGTCGGTCAGCGCCGCCGCGACGATGCTGGAACTGGCCGCTTCAGCGTCGCCAGGTGACCGGGTGCTGTTCATGATGTCGGGCGGCGGGTCCGCATTGCTGTGTGCGCCGATCGACGGCATCCCGGTCGAAAAGAAGCAGGAGGTCACGAAGTTCCTGCTGCACAGCGGGGCGCGCATCGACGAAATCAACTGCGTCCGAAAACACCTGTCGAAGATCAAGGGAGGCGGGCTCGCGAGCAAAGCTGCCGCGGCCGAATGCCTGACTTACGTGATTTCGGACGTTGTCGGCGACGATCCGTCGGATGTTGCCTCGGGCCCGTCGATAGGGGTGACGAGCGACGCTGATACGGCCGTTCGAATCCTGAGGAAGTTCGGCTATGCGGACCTGGACACCGTGGCTGAGTCGATACGCAGCAACACGAGGCAGCCGGCGCCAGCGCATCCCGTCAACGTCGTCGCCACCGCAAAGAACGCCCTGGCGGCCATCTCGGATGCAGCCGGTAAAGCGGGTTGGCAGCCGGTCGTTATCGGGGACGAGATCGAGGGTATTGCGGGGGAGGTGGGCCGTGAGCATGCCGAACTCGCTCTTGGTTATCGAAACAAAGGGGGCCGCTATGCCCTGATTTCGGGTGGTGAACTCACGGTTCGCGTCAGCAATCCGAACGGACGAGGCGGGCCGAACCTCGAGTACCTGGCCAGCCTGATGATCCACCTGGACGGGTCCGCCGGCATCGAGGCGATTGCCTGCGACAGCGACGGAATCGACGGGTCCGAGGACAATGCCGGCGGCTATGTTTCGTGGTCGTCGCTGGAACGCGCTGGCCGGGTGGGGCTCGATCCCGAGGCCCTGCTGGCCGCCAACGACACCTATGCGTGTTTCGATGCGCTGGGTGACCTCGTGATTACGGGACCGACCCGAACCAATATCAATGACATTCGCATCATCCTGGTGGAAAGCGACGGGGGATTGGGGCGCAGTGGATAAGAACATAGACAATAGCGCGCGGGAGATACTGCGCACGAACGACAAGGGCGGGTTCACGGTTCCGACCGGCGGCCTGTACCCCTACCAGTGGAACTGGGATTCGGTTTTCGTGGCGCTGGGCTTCGCCACGTTCGATGAGCTGCGCGCTTGCGCGGAAATCGAGACGCTGTTCGAAGCGCAGTGGGAGGACGGGATGGTTCCTCACATCATTTTCAGGCGCGACGATCCGGACTATTTCCCGGGCCCGAGGGTATGGCAGGCGGGAGATGCTGCGCTGCCGACCTCAGGAATTACACAACCGCCCGTCGCGGCGAGTGTCATTAACGACCTGTGGGAGCAGTCCGGCAGCGAGGCGAAAGGGCGGCTCGAAGCGCTGTTTCCGAAGGTGCTCGAGTGGCATCGCTGGTTTCACCGCTACCGTGTGCCCGCAGGTATCGATGCCGTCATCATTACGCATCCCTGGGAAAGCGGGCGCGACAATTCACCGGAGTGGGACGCGCCCTCGGCCAGCATCGACGTGTCGAGCGTAGAGCCCTACGAGCGCCGCGACCTGCAGCATGCCGACGCCGGGATGCGCCCAACGAAGCTGGACTACGATCGCTACATCGCGCTGGTGGAATACGGGAGAAAGGCCCGCTGGGACCACGAGAAAATCGCAACGGAGGGGCCGTTTCGTGTTGCGGACGTCAGCATGACGATGATTCTGCTGCGGGCGACCCGCGATCTGATCAGCTTTGCGGAGAAAATCGGCGAGAGTGGCGTTCAGGACGAACTCGAAGGCTATGTACAGCAACTCGAACGCGGGGCGAGTTACCTGTGGGACGAAAATGCAGGGACATTCTGTTCGCGTGACACAATCACCGGCGAGCATTCGGGCAGCGTCACGAACGCGTCCTTCCTGTGCTTCTATGCCGGCGTCGCTACCGTGGAGCAGCAGGAACGGTTGGCGGCGCACTGGGACAGGATTAGTGCGAAGGTACGCTACATGATGCCGAGCCACGATCCGGACGACAGCACGTTCGACGCCAAGCGGTACTGGCGGGGACCCATCTGGCAGGTCGTGAACTATATGTTGGCGAAGGGGTTCGCGGAATGCGGCTATCCTGCATGGGCGGAGCGCATACGAGACGACTCCAGGGAATTGATCGCAGAGCACGGATTCAACGAGGCGTTCTGCCCTGTGACCGGTGAAGGCAGTGGCGGACGCGACTTCTCCTGGACCGCCGCGATGTGGCTGGCCTGGTTAGGGGAAGACTAGCCGGGTGTGATGAGGACCGCCGTATAGTGAGACGAGTTGTCTGTTTTGGCGAAGCGCTGATCGACTTCCTCAACACGGGTCAGTCCCGTGAAGGCGACCTCTCGCTGAACACGTTCACCCAGTTCCCGGGCGGCGCGCCGGCCAACGCCGCGGTTGCGGCAGCCAAGCTGGGGGGCAAGGCCGCGTTTGCCGGGCAGGTCAGCGCCGACCCTTTCGGCCGGTTCCTGGTCGATTCGCTCGAACGCTACGGGGTGGACACCTCTCTCGTTGCCGTCCACCCGGAGGCGCCGACGGCGCTGGCGTTTGTCTTTCTCGATGCAGATGGCGAGCGCAGTTTCTCGTTTCGGCGGGACAACACCGCCGACGTCGTAATCAAGAAAGAGCAGGTTGCCGCTTCCTGGTTCGAGGACGAACCCATCTTCCATTTCTGCAGCAACACGTTGACCGACGACTCGATTGCCGACGTAACGCGGCACGCCGTTGGCGAGGCTCGCCGGCATAAGTCCCTGATCAGTTTCGACGTCAACCTGCGCCACAACCTGTGGCCGGCAGGCCGGGCTGATATCGAGCTGGTGAACGGACTGGTGCACTGCGCGGACGTCGTCAAGTTCTCGCGGGAAGAGATCGACTACCTGGGACAGGGAGACCTCGAGTCCTACCTGGATAACTGTTTCGCCGGCGGGCTGACAGTGGCGCTGATTACCGACGGGGCGGCGGATATGTCGATTCGAACAGCGACGTCGAGTGCGATCGTAAGTCCACCCCCTGTCGACGTGGTCGATACGACGGGCGGTGGCGACGCGTTCATCGGTGCGGTGCTATTCGGGCTGAGCCTGCAATCAGATCCCCTCGACTACCTGGGGGACACAGGCGCCATGCAGCGTCTCGTGGCTTCGGCGGCACATTGCGGCGCCTGGGCCGTGGCCCGGCGCGGGGCCTTCCCCGCATTCCCGACGTTTGCCGACATCGAGGCAGTCTGGGAAACCTAGCCATGCAGTTCCAGGATCGCGATTTCCTGCTTGGCCATATCCAGTCCATCCTGGATTTCTACGAGCCGAACGTCATCGACCGGAGCGGCGGCTTTTTTCAAAACTTCAGGGACGACGGCACGGTATTCGATGGCGGGCAGCGTCACCTGGTCAGCAGTTGCCGCATGGTGTTCAACTATTGCAAGGCGTTCGAACTGTTCGGCGAGGAAAGGTACCTGGAGTATGCGCAGCACGGCATCGATTTCATCCGCGCGCAGCACTGGGATGGTTCACGGCAGGGTTACAACTGGACCTTGCAGGACGGGCATGTTGCCGGCGACACCACCAACCATTGCTACGGCCTGGCATTCGTCCTGTTGAGCGCCGCGGCAGCGCACGAACTCGGCATCGAGGGAGCCAGGGCCGACATCGACCGCAGCTGGGAAATTCTGGAGCAGCGTTTCTGGGACGCATCCATCGGCCTCTATGCAGATGAGGCGGCGCCCGACTGGTCGACCGTGAGCTCCTATCGCGGGCAGAACGCCAACATGCACAGCTGCGAAGCCCTGATCGCCGCCTATGAGGCAACCGGCGAGTCCGCGTTCCTGGATCGCGCGCACGCCCTGGCCAAACGTGTAACGATTGATCTTGCCGGCAAGTCTGACGGCCTGGTCTGGGAGCATTTCACCGGCAATCTCGACATTGACTGGAACTACAACAAGAACGATCCGCAAAACCTGTATCGCCCGTGGGGCTTCCAGCCCGGCCACCAGACGGAGTGGACCAAGTTATTGCTGACGTTGTACGAACACCGGCCGGAAGACTGGATGGTCGAGCGAGCGGTCGAGTTGTTCGACCGGGCGCTCGACGTCGCGTGGGATGAACAACACGGCGGCATTTTCTACGGCTTCGCGCCGGACGGGACCATCTGCGATTCGGACAAGTACTTCTGGGTCCAGGCCGAGTCGTTCGCGGCCAGCGCTCGCCTGCTGCAGCAGACCGGGGACGAATCCTACGCGCGCTGGTACGAGCGGATCTGGCAGTACGCCTGGGAGCACATGGTCGACCATCAGTACGGGGCGTGGTACCGCGTGCTGACCGCAGACAATCGCAAGTACTCGGACGAGAAGTCAGCGGCCGGGGCGAAGTGCGACTATCACACGATCGGCGCCTGCTGGGACGTCTTGCGATCCGGAAAAGTGCTATAAAAAGTCACGACCAATTGCTCGCGGATTGTTGTGGCAGAGACGGGCCAACAAACACTCTACCGATTCGGCGCGTTCGTGCTGGATACGTCGCGTGGCGTGTTGCTCGAAAACGACGCGGAAGTCACTCTTCGGCCGCAGTCGATGATGGTCCTGCAGGTTTTGCTCGAGAACCATGGGCGGCTTGTCACCAAGGAAGAGTTGCACGACAGGGTATGGGGCCAGAAGGCCGTTACCGACGACTCCCTGGCGCAATGCCTGGTCGAAATCCGGCGAGCGCTGCACGATACGGACAGGCAGCTTGTTCGCACGCTGCCGAAGCGCGGTTACTCGTTTGACGCCGATGTCATCGTCGAACTGGCAGCAGACCGAACCCAGGGCGCAGCAACATCTTCCCGTCGTACGCGGCACGCTGCCGTTCTCGCAGGTGTGCTGCTGGCAGCGTGGCTTGGTTGGTCCTACTGGGCAGGCACCGGCCTGGAACCTTCCATCGCGGTGCTGCCCTTTGACGACCTGAGTGCGGCGCAAGACCTGCAATTCGTTGGCGACGGCCTGGCCGAGGACATACTGAATACGCTGGCGCATCATCCGGAGATCAGCGTGATAGCGAGGACCTCGTCGTTTGCCTATTCCACCGGGTCGAACGACATCAAGACGATCGGGCAAGCACTGGACGTCGAGTACGTTGTCGAGGGCAGCGTTCGCGAGGGCAGCGACGGTTCATTCCGCGTGGTTGCGCAGCTGATCGAAACCGACGGCGGCACGCACGTCTGGTCGGAGGCGTTCGACGTTGCCATGGCCGACCTGGCGGCGGTGCATGAACGCATTAGCAACGAGGTTTGGCTGCGAATCGCGCCAGAGGCAGCCACCATGGAAGCGCGTGCTGTCGTACCGGGATTCACGTCCGATGAATTGATCCTGATCGCCCGCCATAGCGAGCGTGAGCTTCGTGACCTGAACGAAATTGATCCCGAGCTGCTGGCGACGGCGATCCAGCGCTACCGCAATGCGACGGAAGTCAATCCCGACTCGGCAAGGGCGCATGCCGGGCTCGCCAGGGTCCTGTTGGTCGATGGTGATCTTCCCGGAGCGAAGCTGGCCATCGAGGCAGCCGTTGCGGCCGGCAGTCACCTGTCTGAAGTCCACGAGGTACTGGGCCGGTATCTCTGGCTGACCGGGCAGCCCGGCGCTGGCGCCGCCTGGGAAAAAGCCGTGGAGCTGGGCCCGAACAACGCGGACGCGATGGGCTCTTTCGGTTATTGGGTGTGGATACAGGGCGGCATCGACGTGGCCGAGCCTTACCTGGTCAGGGCGCTGCACCTCGATCCCGGCTCGCTGTCGCGGTATGCCGATCTCGGCAATTACCTCGGCAATGAGGCGAGGTTCGACGAAGTCGAGGAGCTGATGGAGCAGATTCAGCAGCGGTTCGACTCGGCCGAGGGCTATCGCGTCATCGCCCACCTGCTGAACACGATGAACCGCGTGGATGAGAGCATTGCCTGGCTGGTGCGGGCCCGGGACAAGGATCCCGACAACCCGGTATACAGCTGGGCACTGGCGGAGCTGTTTGCCGATATCGGCGACTACGAGACCGCAATACGGCTCGACCCGGGCCCCGGGCTTGGCCTGTTGCTCAAGATGGCGCGATATCCCGAGTTTATCGACGCCGCAGAGGACCAGTTGTTCGAGGATCCCGGCGACCTTGCGCTCAGGTACATGCTTGCGTTCGCCTACAACGCAACAGGCGAGCATCGGCTGGCGATCTGGCAGCTGGATCGAGTTGGGGTGCGGAACTTCATAGAACCGGAGATTCGGCAGTCGCTGGACCTCGCTGCCATCTACACATGGATAGACGCGAAGTTCGCTTCAGGACAAGGCGCAGAAGCCCAGGAGACGGTCGACTATCTCAAGAAAAGATTTCCCGGTTCTGCGCCGAACCTGAACTGGTGGCGCCACTTCAACGTTGCCTGCATGGAGAGTGCGCTCGGATCGGACGAAGCTGCGCTGCAGGAACTCGATCTGATAGCCATCAGCCCGGGACTACCGCCCTTGTATCTCGTTCGCGATGCCCATTGCCTGCAGAAGTTCAGTGACAATCCGCGTTTCATCGCCGTCATCGAGAATATCGAGGCCCGCCAGGAGGCCATCAGGCGCCAGGTGCCTGCGACGCTGGAGGCCTTTGGCGTCGATTTGCCCGAAATGGCGGGCATTCAGCCCAAATAATCGCATTTCGTGCGTTTTTCGTGATTCCTTCGTCACTCGGCGGGGATGCCGGGACTACGTTGATCGTGCTTGTCAACGTAGGAGATCATCATGAAAACAACTCGTAACATGCTCACCATACTTGCCGCCGCTGGTCTGTTTGCGGCTTCGCCGGCTGCACTGGCGGACAGGCCGCAGGTATCGAAAGCCCCGCCATTCTGGACGTTTGCGGCGCCGCCACCGGCCGGGAAGACCAAGCTGCTCCGGACTCGCTACGGCCTCGGCGCAATGTTCAGGACCACCGGATTGACACCCGGCAACGTCGTGACGCTGTGGATCATGTTTTTCGATAACCCGGAAGCCTGCGCGATCCCGCACGCCTGCAATCCCACGGACATCGGCACACCTGGCGTACGTTTCGACTTTCACTACGCGGGCGGCCGTATCGTGCGGCGCAACAGAACCACCGTGATCGGTTTCTTGCCGGTGGGTGAACTGAGCACATCGGGCTGGGCGGAAATGACGGACGTCAACCCGTTTGCGGCTGGCTGGGTGACGCCGCTGACCAACCCTGATGGCGCCCAGGTGACCCTCGCAATTCACGATCATGGACCGGCACAGAGTGGCAGGACGCTCTACGAGCAGCTGACGTCGTATCGCGGAGGCTGTGTGCTCCCGTTCCTGGGCGATTTCGGCGGTTTTGCTCAGAGCGCGTCGGATCTTCCTGCGAATCCGGGCGAATGCTCGACGATTCAGGTGGCGTTCCACAACCCCGAGTAGTTTTCGTGTGAAAGGTACGGCAGGCGCCAGGGACGGTGCCTGCCGCATGACAAGGGGCTGGGGGTGGGCACACGGGTGGCCCGCGAACTAGTCTTCTTCGGGCGCCTCGAACGTTCTCGAGAAGAACAGCGCGTTCATAAACAGCTTGTTCGTGCCGTACCAGTAGCCGCGAAAGTTCGGGTTGTCGGCGAACAGGATCACCGCGCCGTCGCCTGAGCGTTCCGCGATCAGTGCGGGCGTGCCTGCCAGTTCGTCGCGGTTCTCGGCCGAGAC
>JASJBB010000084.1 GCA_030066735.1 Woeseiaceae bacterium
GATCGCGAAACCGTGTTGGCCGACGGTGACCGGGTCGAACTGTACCGGCCGCTGGAGCGGGATCCCATGGAGGCGCGGCGCGAACTCGCCAGGGCTCAGAGGTTGGGGTCCAGCTCCTGATCGTCGATAATATCGGTGACGACGTCACCCTCGAAAACGATCGTTACCCAGCGCTTGAACGTTGCCGGGTTCCTGCCAATGCGAATGAAGTACACGTAGTCCCAGCGCGCCTGGTGGAACGGGTCGTCAACCATTGGCGTGCCGAGCAGGAAGCGGACCTGGTTGCGGGTCATGCCAATCTCGACCTGGTCGAGGTTTTCCTGCTTGATCAGGTTGCCCTGGGAAATAGTGGCGCGATACACGCAGCCGCTCGCAGCGGAAAGGCTGCCGACAATCATTAAAATCAGTAACAGTTTGCGCATATCACTTCAGCCGGCCGCTAGAGCCAGGCAGGCATCTGGGTCATAATAGGCGCGCATCATACCTTCTTGCCACACGCCACGACAGCCGCAAATACCATGGAGCAACGCCAGGAACTTCGAAAAGCCGGTCTCAAGGTGACCGTGCCGCGAATGAAGATCCTCGAGATCTTCGAGACGTCGAAGCAGCGCCACCTCAGCGCCGAGGACATGTACAAGGAACTGCTCGATGCCGGTGAGGATATCGGGCTGGCGACGGTTTACCGTGTGCTGACCCAGTTCGAGGCGGCCGGCCTGGTCACTCGCCACAACTTCGAAGGCGGGCACTCGGTGTTCGAACTGGATGACGGCGATCACCATGACCACATGGTGTGCATCGATACGGGCGACGTCATCGAGTTTACCAACGACGAGATCGAACGCCTGCAGCACGAGATAGCCGAAGAGTTCGGCTATGAGATCATCGATCACAACCTCGTGCTTTACGTTAAGCGCAAAGACGAAAAAGACTAGGCGTCGGAGTCAGGCGCGCTTGCGACTGCCGCCTGCGAGCATTTCCGCAGCGTGGTCTATTGTCTTCTGCGTAATCTCGACGCCGCCCAGCATGCGCGCAAGTTCCTCGATGCGCTCCTCTTTGCCGAGTTCGGCAACGCGGGTGCGCGTCGCCTTGCCATCACTGACCTTGCTGATCCGGAAATGATGGGCGGCGAGGCTGGCGACCTGCGGCAAGTGCGTAACGCACAGGACCTGGCGGTTGGCCCCCAGTTCCTGCAGCCTGCGGCCGACCATCTCGGCAACGCGGCCGCCGACGCCGCTATCGACCTCGTCGAAGACCATCGTAGGAATCCTGCTGCCATCCGCGGCGATCACCTGGACGGCCAGGCTCATGCGCGACAGTTCGCCACCGGAAGCCACCTTTGACAGCGGCATCGGTGGTTGCCCCGGGTTGGCGCTGATCAGGAACTCGATATCGTCAATGCCGCAGGCGCGCGCGGCGTCGTCCGCGAGTCGTTCGATACTGACCTCGAACACGCCGCCCGGCATGCCGAGCCCGTCCATCGCATCGCTCACAGCGGCAGAGAAGTCCTTCGCCGCCCGGGCGCGCGCTTTCGACAACGATCCGGCAAGCCTGAAGTAGTCGTCGCGGGCTGCCCCGGCTTCTGACTCGAGTTCGCGACCGCGTTCCTCGGCGTGGTTCAGCGTGTCGAACTCCTCGCGCAGGCGCTCGATGAGCGCCGGGATGTCCTCGATCGTCGTGCGGTGCTTGCGGGCAACATCCTGCAATGCATCCAGGCGCTCCTCCACCCAGTCGCGGCGCGCCGGGTCCATGTCAATCGAGTCGCCGTAGCGCTGTAATTCGTCAGCGGCTTCCGCAACCTGGATGGCGGCGCTCTCGAGCAACTCGCCGACCGGCGCCAGCCGGTCGTCGAACTCGATCAAGGCCGCGACGCTGCGAGACGCCTCGGCCAGCAGCGTGTTCGCGCTGGCGCCGTCGTCGTGGTTCAGCGCGGCGAGCGCGGCCGATACGCCTTCGGCCAGCTTGCCGCTGTTGAGCAGCCTTTGGCGTTCGGCCTGCAGTTCGGGTAATTCCCCGGTGGTTACGGCCAGCGCGTCGAGTTCACGCAGCTGGAACTCGAGGAACTCGAGCCGCGATGCGCGGTCGACGTCGGCCGCCAGCAGCTGTTCGAGCTGCTGCTGCAAGGACTGCCATTTTTCGAAAGCCGAGCCGGTTGCGCTGCGCTGTTTCTGCAGTTTGCCGAAATGGTCCAGCAGGTCGCGCTGCACGGGCTTGCGCCCCAGCGACTGGTGGAAGTGCTGGCCGTGGATGTCGAGCAGCCGTTCGCCGATCGACTTGAGCTGCTGCATCGTCACGGCGTTGCCGTTAATAAATGCGCGCGAACGGCCGTCCGCCGCAACGACACGCCGCAACAGGCAGGCATCGTCCTGGTCGAGCGCCTGGTCTTCGAGCCACGTTCGGACGTGTTCGAGTTCGCTGATATCGAATTCGGCGCTGAACTCGGCGCGCTTCGCACCGCTGCGCACCAGCTGGCTGCTGCCGCGTTCCCCCAGCACCAGCCCGACAGCGTCGACGAGGATCGACTTGCCCGCACCGGTCTCGCCAGTCAGCACGGTCATGCCGGGTTCGAACTCGACCGAAATCCGGTCGACGATGGCGAAGTCGCGAACTTGCAGGCTGGTGAGCATGGCTTACCGTGGTCGCGACGCGCGTATTCGGCTGTCGCGTCCCCAGAGCAGTTTGGAGCGGAGGATCTCGTAAAAGTCGTACCCCGGCGGGTGTACCAGCTTGACGCGCTTATCGGCCGCCTTGATGCGCAGCGTGTCTTCGGGATTGATCGAGCCTATCGAATGGCCATCGATCGATACGCCGGCGCCGGTTTCATCACGCTCGAGCAGCCTGATCGTCACCTCCTGGTTGGCGGCGATGACGATCGGCCGGTCGGCCAGCGTGTGCGGGCAGATCGGCACCAGCACCATGGCGTCGAGCTGCGGTTCGACGATAGGTCCGCCGCAGCTGAGCGCATAGGCGGTCGACCCGGTCGGGCTGGCGACAACCAGGCCGTCGCCCGAGTGGGTATTCACGAACTGGCCCGCGACGCTGGTTTCGAAATCCACCATGCGGCCCGTTTCCCAGCGCTGCAGGACAACGTCATTGAAGGCGATGCCCGAGAGCACCTCGCCCGAGGAACGTTCGAGGCGGCCTTCAAGCAGCAGGCGTTCCTCGACGGAATACTGCCCTTGCAGGACGCTGTCGACGCTTGCCAGCATGGCGTCCGGCGTGACGTCTGCCAGGAATCCGAGCCTGCCGCGGTTGATGCCGAACAGGGGAATCTCATGCTCGCGTACGCGGCTGCCCGCATAGAGCATCGTGCCGTCCCCGCCGATCGCGATTGCAAGGTCAGCGCCTTCGACCTGGGTGTCGTCGCCAACCTCGATGCCGGCTTTTGTCAAATGCTCGACCAGCTGCTCGAGCGGCCCGGTGACCCGCGTATCGTCGCGGCGGCCGAGGATGGCGATCTTGTTGAACTTTGTACCCATTGCGCGTCTATTTATTCCCTGCTAGCGTCACGAAAGATACCCTAACATAGCGAGCAGCTTGCTAATTCTGTATTAGTTGCGAATGTCGGCAGAAGCAATCAGTACTCCTCCGAGCGACCGCGCGCAACACCTGTTGCGGGTCCTGATCCAGCGCTATATCCGTGAGGGCCAGCCGGTCGGTTCAAGGACTTTGTCCAAGGACTCGGGCCTCGATCTGAGCCCCGCGACCATTCGTAATGTCATGTCCGATCTCGAGGAGCTGGGCATGGTGTCGGCGCCGCATACCTCGGCAGGACGGGTGCCTACGCCCAAGGGCTATCGGCTGTTCGTCGACACGCTGGTGCGTTACCGAACACCCGGGGACATCGAACTCGACCAGCTGCGGTCCAAGATCCAGGGCCAGGTAGACGAACCGGGCCAGCTCGTGTCCTCGGTCTCGAACATGTTGTCGGAATTCACCAAGCTCGCCGGCATCGTCACGATTCCGCAGGCCCAGCACGCGGCGCTGCGGCAGATCGAGTTCCTGCCCCTGTCGGAGCAACGCATCCTCGTGATCCTCGTGATCAATGACCGCGAGGTCCAGAACCGCATACTTCACGTGGACCGGGATTTCACGGCGGAAGAACTGCAGCAGGCGGCAAATTTCATCAACGACCACTATGCCGGCAGGGAGCTGCCGCAGGTTCGGGAACAGCTGCTGGCCGACCTCGACGATACGCGCAGTTCCATGAACCAGGCGATGCACGACATCATTGAAGCCGCACAACCGGCGATGACCGAACAGGGAGAGGGCGGCGAGTTTGTGCTGGCCGGCGAAACCAATCTCATGGATTTCGCGGAGCTGTCCGACGTCGACACGCTGCGGCGCCTGTTCGAGGCATTTTCGCGCAAGCACCTGATTCTCGACCTGCTCGATCGCAGCATTCATGCGAAGGGCGTGCAGGTCTTCATCGGCGAGGAGTCCGGCTACCGCATCCTCGACGACTGCAGTGTCGTCACAGCGCCGTACCATCTGGATGACGACACGGTCGGCGTACTCGGTGTGATTGGTCCGACCCGAATGGCCTATGACCGCGTCGTGCCGATCGTCGACGTCACGGCCAGGCTGCTCAGATCCGCGCTCAAGACCTGATTTCGGCACTTTTTTTCCGCTACAACCCTTGATATTTGCATCGCGGGCCCCAGACTGCTGCAAAGTTTTTTTGGGGAGCAAGCTGTAATGAATGCGCAGACCGATCGGCCTGATGTCGAGTCTGAAGACGCCGTAGTGGAAGGTGCGGATCGCACCAGCCAGGAGCCCGGGACCGCCACGGACGCGGAAGCTAACGCCGGGGAAGGCGGTCCGGAAGTCAACATCGAGGAGCTGCAGGCGAAAGCGGATGAGAACTGGGACCGCTACCTGCGTGCCGCTGCCGAAATCGAGAACGTCCGCAAGCGGGCGGCCCGTGACATGGAGCACGCGCGCAAGTATGCGCTCGAGAGCTTCGGACGAGAGCTGCTGGCGGTCAAGGACAGTCTCGAGATGGGGCTGGAGGCCGCCGACTCGGCTGATGCCGACAGCCTGCGCACGGGCAGCGAAGCAACGCTGAAACTGCTGGCGACGACGCTCGAGCGCTTCGGTATCACCGAAATCGATCCCGAGGGCGAGCCATTCGATCCCGAATTGCACGAAGCCATGACGATGCAGCCATCGGCCGACGTCGAGCCTGGCTCGGTGCTGACCGTCGTCCAGAAGGGCTACGCCCTCAACGGGAGGCTGCTCAGGCCGGCCCGCGTGGTCGTGGCCAGCGAGCCCGCCGACGCTTGAAACCGGGTCTAAAAGCCCCAGTTAACAGCCAGATTTGCACTATTTAACGATTTTTGGAGTAAAAGCATGGGTAAAGTAATCGGTATCGACCTGGGTACCACCAACTCCTGCGTCGCAGTGATGGAAGGTGATACGCCCAAGGTCATTGAAAACTCGGAGGGCGATCGCACGACGCCTTCTATCGTTGCGTTCAGCAAGGACGACCAGGTGCTGGTTGGCCAGTCGGCCAAGCGGCAGGCCGTCACCAATCCGCAAAACACGCTGTTCGCGGTCAAGCGCCTGATCGGCCGTCGTTTTAAAGACGACGTCGTGCAGCGCGACATCAAGATGGTCCCTTACAACATCGTCGAAGCCGACAATGGCGATGCCTGGGTAGAGGCCCACGGCAAGAAAATGGCGCCGCCCGAGATCTCGGCGCGCGTTCTCATGAAGATGAAGAAGACGGCGGAGGACTACCTTGGCGAAGAGGTCAAGGAAGCCGTCGTCACAGTGCCTGCCTACTTCAACGACTCGCAGCGCCAGGCGACCAAGGACGCCGGCAGGATTGCGGGCCTTGACGTCAAGCGCATCATCAACGAGCCGACCGCCGCAGCGCTGGCGTACGGCATGGACAAGAAGCGTGGCGACAAGAAAATCGCGGTCTTCGACCTCGGCGGCGGCACCTTCGACGTTTCGATTATCGAGATTGCCGAAGTGGACGGCGAGCACCAGTTCGAGGTGCTGGCCACCAATGGCGATACGTTCCTCGGCGGCGAGGACTTCGACCTGCGGGTCATCGAGTACCTGGCGTCGGAGTTCGAGCGTGAGAGCGGCGTCGACATCACGTCCGATCCGCTTGCAATGCAGCGCCTCAAGGAAGCGGCCGAGAAGGCCAAGATCGAGCTGTCTTCGCAGCAGCAGACCGAGGTCAACCTGCCGTACATTACGGCCGACGCCAGCGGTCCGAAGCATCTCAACATCAAGTTGACCCGGGCCAAGCTCGAGTCGCTGGTGGAGGAGCTTGTCGCCAAGACGATCGGCCCCTGCAAGATCGCGCTCAACGATGCCGGCCTCAAGGTCAACGAGATCGATGACGTCATTCTCGTGGGCGGCCAGACGCGCATGCCCAAGGTGCAGGAAGAGGTGCAGAACTTCTTCGGCAAGGAGCCGCGCAGGGACGTCAACCCGGATGAGGCTGTCGCAATGGGTGCGGCGATCCAGGGTGGCGTGCTCGCCGGGGACGTCAAGGACGTCCTGTTGCTCGACGTCACGCCGCTGTCGCTCGGCATCGAGACGCTCGGTGGCGTCATGACCAAGCTCATCGACAAGAACACGACAATCCCGGCCAATGCCGAGCAGGTATTCTCGACGGCGGACGACAACCAGACGGCCGTGACCATTCACGTGTTGCAGGGCGAGCGTGAGCGCTCGGTCGACAACAAGTCGCTGGGCCGCTTCGATCTGGCGGACATTCCGCCGGCGCCGCGCGGGCTGCCGCAGATCGAGGTCACGTTCGACATCGACGCGAACGGCATTCTCAATGTGTCGGCCAAGGACAAGGCGACCGGCAAGAGCCAGAACATCGTCATCAAGGCCTCAAGCGGCCTCTCGGACGACGAGATCGACAAGATGGTCGCGGACGCCGAGAGCCACGCCGAGGAAGACCGCAAGTACCGCGAACTCGTCGACGCGCGCAACCAGGCCGACAGCCTGATCCACGCATCGGAGAAGACGCTCGGCGATCTCGGCGACAAGGCCACTGGCGAGGAGCGTCTCGCAATCGAGAACGCGGTATCGGACCTGAAGAGCGCGCTGGAGAAGGACGACCTCGACACCATCCAGGCCAAGACGGCGGCGCTGGCTGAAGCATCCGGCACGCTGGCGCAGAAGATGTACGCCGAGCAGGCCGGCCAGGAAGGCGGCGGCGAAGCCGAGCCCGAGCAGGCCGGTGGTGACGACATCGTCGACGCCGAGTTCGAAGAAGTCGACGACGACAAGAAGGACTGATGCTCGCCATTGCGAGCGTAGCGAAGCAATCTCGCCGGACCGGTGAGGTTGCTTCGTCGCTGCGCTCAGCGCAATGACATAGGGAACGAGAATCATGGCGAAACGCGACTACTACGAGGTACTCGGGGTCTCGAGGACGGCTGCTGCCGACGAGATCAAGAAGTCCTATCGGCGTCTTGCCATGAAGTACCACCCGGACCGCAACAAGGACGATGCGGAAGCCGAGGCCAAGTTCAAGGAGGCCAAAGAGGCCTACGACGTTCTGAGTGACGCCGACAAGCGCGCCACGTATGACCGCTTCGGTCACGATGGTCTGCGTGCCGGCGCCGGCGGACACGGCGGCATGGGCGGTTTCTCGGCCGAAGGTTTCGGCGATATTTTCGGCGACGTCTTCGGCGACATATTCGGTGGCGGCCGCCAGCGCGGCAGCCAGGTCTTCCGTGGCGCCGACCTGGGCTATGAGCTGCGCCTCGACCTCGAGAAAGCCGTCAGCGGCGATACGGTCACGATCGACGTTCCCACGCAGGTGGCCTGCGAGCCTTGCGACGGCAGCGGCGCCAAGAAGGGCACCAAACCGGTCACCTGCACGACCTGCGGCGGCGCGGGCCAGGTGCGCATGCAGCAGGGTTTTTTCTCGATCCAGCAGACCTGTCCTGCGTGCAAGGGCGCGGGCACGACGATCGGTGATCCCTGCGACACCTGTCATGGCCGCGGCCGCGTGCGCAAGACCAAGACCCTGTCGGTCAAAGTGCCTGCGGGTGTCGATGATGGCGACCGGATCCGGCTGTCGGGCGAGGGCGAGGCAGGGCGCAACGGCGGCCCGCCGGGCGACCTGTACGTAGAGATCCGCGTCAACCCCCACAAATTGTTCGAACGCGAAGGCGCCGACCTGTCGACCGAAGTACCCATCAGCGTGGCGACCGCGACGCTGGGCGGTGAGGTTGAACTGCCGACGCTGGACGGCCACGTGTCACTCAAGGTGCCGGCCGGCACCCAGTCGGGGAAGGTCTTCCGGCTGCGCGGCAAGGGCGTCACGACCGTGCGGGATGCCCGCCAGGGCGACCTGTTCGCGAAGGTGGCCGTGGAGACTCCGGTCAACCTGAGCGCCGAGCAGAAGGAAATGCTGCAGTCGTTCGACGAGTCCATACGCGCCGGCGGCGAGAAACACAGTCCTCGCGCCGGCGGCTGGCTCGATACGGTGAAGCGATTCTTCGATAGAATCTCCCAGTAACGCGTTACGGGGAACAGCCAATTTCTGCACTCCGCATAGCCATCGCCGGAGCCGGCCGCATGGGCCAGGCCATTGCGAACGGCGTCGCTGCAGCCGATGACCTCGAGCTGGCGGGCACCTGGCGCCGTGGCGGCGATCTCGATGCGTTGCTGGCGGATAGCGACGTGCTGGTCGACTTCAGCCTGCCCGAGGCGACCGAGACAGTCGTTGCGGCGGCGCTCGGCCGCCGGGTCCCGCTTGTCTGCGGGGTCAGCGGTCTCGGCGACGCCCAGCTCTCATCGCTCGAATTGGCCTCGGCCGAGATCCCCGTGGTCTACGACCGCAACATGAGCCCGGGCGTAGCGGTGCTCGAGAAGCTCGTCCACAAGGCGGCGAAAGCGCTGCCCGGGTTCGACGTCGAAATTCGCGAAACGCACCATGTCCACAAGATCGACGCGCCGTCCGGGACGGCATTGAAGCTCGGCGACGCCATCGCTGCGGGGAGGGGCACGGACCCGGCCGAGATCCACTACGAATCAGAGCGGCGCGGCGAGGTCCCCGGTGACCACGAAGTCGTGCTGGCATCGGCCACGGAGACGCTGACGCTGGCGCACAGCGTGACCACCCGGCAGGTTTTCGCCGACGGGGCGCTGCTGGCGGCCCGCTGGGTGAGCGGCAGGTCACCCGGCATGTTTACGATGCATGACGTCTTGGAGTAACATACGCCGGATCGCGACGCGGTCAGCGAAAAAATCGAGCGGAAGGCAGATCCCTTCCGCTTTCGTGTATCTGAAATAAGGATCGCAGTTGACTAAGCCCGCTGTTCTGGCACTAGCTGATGGAACAATCTTCCGGGGGACATCTGTCGGGGCCGATGGCCAGACGATCGGTGAAGTCGTCTTCAACACCGCAATGACGGGCTACCAGGAGATCCTGACGGATCCCTCCTACTGCCGCCAGATCGTCACCCTGACCTATCCCCACATCGGTAACACCGGCACGACCAGTGAAGACATGGAGTCCGACCGGATCCATGCGTCGGGCCTGATCATTCGCGACAGCTCGATTGTCAATAGCAACTGGCGTAACGAACGGGACTTTACCGATTTCCTGAAACAGGGCGAGACGGTCGCCATCGCGGACATCGACACCCGCAAGCTCACCCGCATCATCCGCGAGAAGGGCGCCCAGTCAGGTTGCATCATGACGGGCGAGGCGAATGCAGAGACCGCCATCGAGCATGCCCGGAAGTTCCCGGGCATCGCCGGCTCGGATCTCGCCAAGTTCGTGACCACCAGGGACTCTTACCAGTGGTGCGAGGGCGTGACGTTCGGCCGCAAGCCGAGGATCATGAGCCGCCGCGTCGCCCCCTACCACGTGGTTGCCTATGACTTCGGCATCAAGCGCAATATCCTGCGGCTGCTGTCCGATCTCGACTGCCGCATGACCGTGGTCCCGGCAACGACCACGGCCGAAGAGGCGTACTCGCTGGCCCCGGACGGCATCTTTCTCTCTAACGGGCCGGGCGACCCGGAGCCTTGCGAGTACGCGATCGAAGCTATCAAGGAGTTCCTCGAGACCGGTACGCCGGTATTCGGGATCTGCCTCGGGCACCAGCTCCTTGCGCTGGCGGCCGGCGCAAAGACGGTCAAGATGAAGTTCGGCCACCACGGCGCTAACCACCCGGTGCAGGACCTGGCGACGGGGCAGGTCATGATTACGAGCCAGAACCACGGCTTTGCCGTGGACGAGGACAGCCTGCCGGATCACGTGGAGCCGACGCACCGGTCGTTGTTCGACGGCACGCTGCAGGGCATCGCGATCAAGGACGCTCCGGCCTTCAGCTTCCAGGGGCATCCCGAGGCCAGTCCGGGGCCGCACGACCTGCTGCCACTGTTCGAGCGCTTCATCCACGACATGGAAGCCGAGAAACGCAGCACGATCCGATCGGTGATCTCATCTTAGTTTTTAAAACAAGAAGTTACCGTTTTTACTTAAAGTTAATTATTAGTACTGGTTGCGATGCCCAAACGCACTGATATCGAAAGTGTCCTGATCATTGGCGCCGGCCCGATCATCATCGGCCAGGCGTGCGAGTTCGACTACTCCGGCGCCCAGGCCTGTAAAGCGCTCAAGGAGGAAGGCTTTCGCGTCATCCTCGTCAACTCGAATCCGGCCACGATCATGACGGATCCCGAGACCGCTGACGCGATCTACATCGAACCCATTCACTGGACCGCGCTCGAGCGCATCATCGCCAAGGAGCGGCCCGACGCGCTGCTGCCGACGATGGGCGGCCAGACCGGGCTGAACTGCGCGCTGGACCTCGCGCGCGAAGGCGTGCTCGAGAAATACAACGTCGAGATGATCGCGGCGTCGCGCGAGGCGATCGACATGGCCGAGGACCGCGACCTGTTTCGCAAGGCCATGACCGACATCGGGCTCGAGTGCCCGCGCGCCGATATCGCGCATTCGCTCGAGGAAGCGGTCGAGAAGCAGGAAGCCATCGGCTTCCCCACGATCATCCGGCCGTCATTCACCCTGGGCGGCACCGGCGGCGGCATCGCCTACAACCGCGAGGAATTCGAGCGCATCGTCAGCCACGGGCTCGAAATGTCGCCGACGACCGAGGTTCTGCTCGAAGAGTCGGTCATTGGCTGGAAAGAGTTCGAGATGGAGGTCGTTCGCGATCGCAACGACAACTGCATCATCGTGTGCGCTATCGAAAACCTGGACGCGATGGGGGTGCACACCGGCGATTCCATCACGGTGGCGCCGGCGCAAACGCTAACGGACAAGGAATACCAGCGGTTACGCAACGCGTCGATCGACGTGCTGCGCAAGATCGGCGTCGAGACGGGTGGGTCCAACGTGCAGTTCGCCGTGAGCCCCGAGACGGGCCGCGTGCTGATTATCGAGATGAACCCGCGCGTGTCGCGCTCGTCGGCGCTGGCTTCCAAGGCCACGGGTTTCCCGATTGCCAAGGTGGCCGCCAAGCTGGCCGTGGGCTACACGCTCGATGAACTGCAGAATGACATCACGGGCGGCGCCACGCCGGCGTCGTTCGAACCCAGCATCGATTACGTCGTCACCAAGATTCCGCGGTTCACGTTCGAGAAATTCCCGGGCGCCAACGATCGCCTGACCACGCAGATGAAATCGGTGGGTGAGGTCATGTCCATGGGACGGACGTTCCAGGAGTCGCTGCAGAAGGCGCTGCGGGGCCTCGAAACAGGCATCACCGGGTTCAACGAAATCGTAACGTCGATTGCGAACGACGATGAGCGCGATGCGTTGCGCCAGGAACTGCGCATGCCCGGGGCCGACCGGCTGCGCTACGTGGCTGACGCCCTGCGCCTGGATTTCACGTTCGACGACGTCGCGGCGGTTACCGGAATCGATCCCTGGTTCCTTGCCCAGATCGCCGATATCGTTGCCTCGGAGGAAGATCTGCGCGGCAGGAAGCTCGCCGACCTCGACGAGCTGCAAATGCGACAGCTCAAGCGCAAGGGCTTCTCCGACGCCCGCCTCGGCGATGTGCTGGGCGTGGACGAGCACGCCGTTCGCGCCCGCCGGCTGGAACTCGGCGTGCGCCCGGTCTTCAAGCGCGTGGACACCTGCGCGGCGGAGTTCGCGACCACGACAGCGTACATGTACTCGACGTACGAGGAAGAGTGCGAGTCCGAGCCGAGCGACAATCCCAAGATCATGATCCTCGGCGGCGGCCCGAATCGCATCGGGCAGGGCATCGAGTTCGACTATTGCTGCGTCCACGCCGCACTGGCTCTCAAGGAGTCGGGCTACGAGACGATCATGGTCAACTGCAATCCCGAAACGGTCTCCACGGACTACGACACCTCGGACCGGCTGTATTTCGAGTCGCTGACGTTCGAGGACGTCATGGAGATCATCGACAAGGAGCAGCCCAAGGGCGTCATCGTGCAGTACGGCGGGCAGACGCCGCTCAAACTGGCGCGAGACCTCGAGGCGGCCGGGGCGCCCATCATTGGCACGACGCCCGACTCGATCGACCTGGCCGAGGATCGTGAACGCTTCCAGGCCCTGGTCGATTCGCTCGAACTGAAGCAACCGCCGAATTGCACGGCCAAGAGCAAGGAAGAAGCGCTCGAGATGGGCGGGGATGTCGGTTACCCGCTCGTGGTTCGGCCGTCTTACGTGCTGGGCGGCCGCGCGATGGAAATCGTCCACAATGACGACGACCTCGGCGCCTACATGGATGCGGCGATCGACGTGTCAAACGACAGCCCGGTGTTGCTCGACCGCTTCCTGGATCTGGCGATCGAGGTGGACGTCGACTGCATCTGCGACGGCGAGCGCGTGCTGATCGGCGGCATCATGGAGCACATTGAACAGGCCGGCGTGCACTCGGGCGATTCGGGTTGTTCGCTGCCGCCCTTCAGTCTCAGCGAGGAATTGCAGGAACAACTCATCGAGCAGGTCATAAAGCTGGCCAAGGGGCTCAAGGTCGTCGGCATCATGAACACGCAGTTCGCCATCCAGAACAACGTGGTCTACCTGCTCGAGGTCAACCCGCGGGCGTCGCGGACGATTCCGTTCGTGTCGAAGGCGATCGGCCTGCCGCTGGCGAAGATCGCGGCCAAAGCCATGGTCGGGGAGACGCTGGCCAAGCAGGGCTATGTCGATCAGCGCGTGCCCGGCTATTTCGCGGTCAAGGAGTCCGTGTTCCCGTTCATCAAGTTCCCCGGCGCCGACCCGATCCTCGGGCCCGAGATGAAATCGACCGGAGAAGTCATGGGCGTCGGCCGCTCGTTTGGCGAGGCGTATGCCAAGGCGCAACTTGCCTCGGGCGTGATATTGCCGCGCCAGGGCGCCGCGCTGCTCAGCGTCCGTGACCGCGACAAGGACGGGGCTGTTGAACTTGCGAAAATACTCGGCGAACAGGGCTTCGACATCGTGGCCACGCACGGCACGGCCCAACACCTCGCTACTGCCGGTGTATCCTGTCGCAGGGCCAACAAGGTTCGTGAGGGCCGGCCGCATATCGTCGACATGATCAAGAACGGCGAGATTGACCTCATCGTCAACACCACCGAGGGCAAGCAGGCCATCCACGAGTCGACGTCGATTCGCGCCGAGGCCGTGCGCCAGGGAGTGACGTATTACACGACTCTCGCAGCGGCCGTCGCGACTTGCCGGGCCATCGAACACCTGGACGATAGTGACGTGAACAGACTGCAGGATCTGCACAAGGAAGTGGCAGCGTGAGCAAGGTACCGATGACGGTGCGCGGGCACGAGTTGCTCGAGCAGGAGCTGAAGCGCCTGAAATACGAGGATCGGCCCGCGGTCATTGCCGCAATCGCCGAGGCGCGCGGCCACGGCGACCTCAAGGAGAATGCCGAGTATCACGCCGCCAAGGAGCAGCAGGGCTTCATCGAGGGCCGGATCAAGGAACTCGAGGGCAAGCTGTCGCACAAGCAGGTCATCGACGTCACCGACATCGACGCCAAGGGCAAGATCGTGTTCGGGTCCACCGTCGAATTGCTCGAGGAAGAGAGCGACACGGAGATCGAGTACCGGATCGTCGGCGAGGACGAGGCCGACATCAAGAGCAACCTGATTTCCTACACTTCGCCCATTGCGAGGGCGCTCATCGGCAAGAGCGAGGGCGACGTCGTGTCGTTCCAGGCGCCCGGTGGGGAAAAGACCTTCGAGATCCTCGAGGTCAGGTACGTCTAGTTCGGCAGGACGATTTTTTTCTTTTCCGGATTCTCGCGATACAGCAGCGCCATGTTGCCGACGCGCTGCACCATGACCGCGCCCGACTTTGCGCACATTTCCTCGAAGATCGAGTCGCGGGCCTTGCGGTCCCCGACGCGCACCCGGACTTTGAGCAGTTCGTGGTGCGCCAACGTCGACTCGAACTCGGCCATGAGCGATTCGGACAGCCCCGCGTCGCCCACCATGATCAGCGGTTTCAGGGCGTGGCCGAGGCCCCGCAGGTGCTTCTTTTGTGCTTCACTGAGTGTCATGGGCGCGGAGTGTAGCAGGGACTTCGATCGAGTGGGGCACCGCTGGCGCGACGCTAATCGGGGATTCGACAATGGGTAAGCCCAAAGGCACTGCACGTAGCTGGAAAGACCGGCAGGAGCGCGATCCTTACGTGCAGCAGGCGCGCAAGGAAGGCTGGCGTTCCCGGGCGGTTTACAAGTTGTTACAGATCGACCAGAAGGAGCGCCTGCTCAGGAAAGACATGGTCTGCGTCGACCTGGGGGCCGCGCCCGGCGGGTGGAGTCAGTATGTCACCGAGACGCTGAACGGCGCCGTGCGTGTGATAGCCGTGGATTTGCTGCCGATGGACGCGTTGCCATCGGTGGAGTTCATCCAGGGGGATTTCACGAGCGACGAGGTGCTGGATGAGCTCAAGGCCGCCGTGGGCGACGGCCGTGCAGACCTTGTAATCAGTGACATGGCCCCAAATATGTCGGGTAATCGCGCGGTCGACCAGCCGCGTTCGATGTACCTGGCCGAACTGGCCCTGGACCTCTGCCGAGACCTGCTGCGCCCCGGTGGCGACTTTGTCTGCAAGCTGTTCCAGGGAGAGGGCACAGACCCGTTTATCAGGGAGGCGAGGGCCGCATTCGAGCGCGTCAGGGTCATGAAGCCCAGGGCTTCTCGCCCAGGCAGCCGTGAGGTGTACTTGGTAGCCAGAAACTATCGATTGTAGTAGTGTCTAAGCGTTAGAGCCTGTCTAAATTTACAGTGCTCTGGCAGCTTCCGAACGCGGAATTTACTAGTGAATGATCTGACCAAAAACATACTCGTCTTCGTCGTCATCATCGTCGTGCTGCTCTCTGTCGTGCAGGGGCTGTCCGGCGTCAGCGGCACCCAGCCGCAGTTGCGTGATTACTCGGAATTTCTCGACCAGGTCCGGGCCGGACAGGTCCAGCGGGTCGAGATTGACGGCGAAAAAATCCGCTACGGCAGCGGGCAGACGCTCACCTATTACACGATCAGCCCCGAGACCGACAACAACACTCTGATCGGACTGCTCGACAAGAACAGCGTGCGATTCACGGCGGTCGAACCGCAGTCGCAGAGCCTGATCGGCCAGCTGCTGATCAGTTCGTTCCCGATCCTGTTGCTGATCGGCGTATGGATTTACTTCATGCGCCAGATGCAGGGCGGTGGAGGTGGCCGTGGCGCCATGTCCTTCGGCAAGAGCAAGGCGCGGCTGCTCGGCGAGGACCAGGTCGGCGTAACGTTTGCCGACGTGGCTGGCGTGGAAGAGGCCAAGGCCGAGGTGGCCGAGGTCGTCGAGTTCCTCAAAGACCCGAGCAAGTTCCAGCGCCTGGGCGGCAAGATTCCCAAGGGCGTGCTGATGGTGGGCCCGCCTGGCACCGGTAAAACCCTGCTAGCCAAGGCCATTGCGGGCGAGGCCAAGGTTCCGTTCTTCACAATTTCGGGCTCTGACTTTGTCGAAATGTTCGTCGGCGTAGGCGCGTCCCGCGTGCGCGACATGTTCGACCAGGCCAAGAAGCAGGCGCCGTGCATCATTTTCATCGACGAGCTCGATGCGGTCGGCCGGCACCGTGGCGCAGGCCTCGGCGGCGGCCACGACGAGCGCGAGCAGACGCTCAACCAGATGCTCGTCGAGATGGACGGCTTCGAAGGCTCCGAGGGCATCATCGTCATTGCCGCTACCAACCGGCCCGACGTGCTCGACCCGGCGCTGTTGCGCCCCGGCCGTTTTGACCGCCAGGTTGTCGTGCCGCTGCCTGATGTGCGCGGCCGAGAGCTGATTCTGAAGGTTCACATGCGCAAGGTCCCGCTCGACGACGACGTCAAGCCGAGTGTTATCGCGCGCGGTACGCCGGGCTTCTCGGGCGCCGACCTGGCCAATCTCGTCAACGAGGCCGCGCTGTTCGCGGCGCGCGCCAATCGCCGTGTCGTGAGCATGGAGCAGTTCGAGCAGGCGAAAGACAAGATCATGATGGGCGCCGAGCGGCGTTCGATGGTCATGAGCGAGAAGGAAAAGCTCAATACGGCCTACCACGAGGCCGGCCACGCCATTGTCGGCTACCTCGTGCCCGAGCACGATCCGGTCTACAAGGTCACGATCATTCCGCGCGGACGTGCGCTCGGCGTGACCATGTACCTGCCGGAGGAAGACCGCTACAGCATGTCCAAGCAGCGGCTCGAGAGCAGCATCGCGAGCCTGTTCGGCGGCCGCATCGCCGAGGAGATGATCCTCGGCAAGGCCGGCGTCACGACGGGCGCGTCGAATGACATAGAGCGCGCTACCGAGATCGCGCGCAATATGGTCACGAAATGGGGCCTGTCGGAGCGACTGGGTCCGCTGACGTACAGCGAAGATGACGGCGAGGTGTTCCTTGGCCGTTCGGTCACCCAGCACAAACAGGTGTCGGACGATACGGCGCACGCGATCGATGAGGAAGTTCGCAAGATCATCGACGAGAACTACTCGCTCGCGGAGAAGATTCTCGACGAGAACATCGACAAGCTGCATGCCATGGCAAAAGCGCTCGTCAAGTACGAGACCATCGGCGACGAGCAGATCAAGGACATCATGGAAGGCCGCGAGCCGCGTCCGCCCGAAGACTGGGACGACTCGGCCGACTCCGACGAGGACACGGGCGCTCCCAAGCCCGAGGTCGAGCCGAACAGCTCGATCGGCGGGCCTGCCAGCGAACACTGACGCCGGATTCGTTCCGTGACAATGCTGCGCCTTGGCGGCCTCTCGCTCGAGAGCCCCGCCGTGATGGGCATTCTCAATACGACACCAGACTCGTTCTCGGACGGAGGCCGGTTTATTGCGCCCGCCGGCGCCCTGGAGCATGCGGCGCGCATGTCGAGAGAGGGCGCGGCGATCATCGACGTTGGCGGCGAGTCGACCCGGCCCGGCGCCAGTGCGGTCGGCGAGCAGGAAGAAATCGACCGCGTTGCGCCCGTCATCGAGGCGATACGCGAGAACCTGGACGTCGCCGTCTCTATCGATACGAGCAAACCCGGCGTCATGCGTGCGGCTGTCGCGGCGGGCGCCACAATGATCAATGACGTGCGCGCGTTGCGCGTGGAGGGCGCACTGGAGACGGCCGCCGAACTGCAGCAACCGGTGTGCCTGATGCACATGCAGGGCCAGCCCCGGACCATGCAACACGACCCCCAGTACGACGATGTTGTGGCCGATGTCACGCAGTTTCTGCGCGACCGCGTGGCAGAATGCGTCAGGGCAGGGCTTGCCGAGGACCTGCTGATGCTGGACCCGGGCTTCGGCTTCGGGAAAACCTCGACCGACAATATCGAGCTGCTGGCGAATCTGCGACAATTGCTCGACATCGGCCGGCCGCTGCTGATTGGTATCTCGCGCAAGTCTACGCTTGGCGCAATCACGGGCAGGGAGGTCGATCAGCGAGTACCGGCCAGTGTCGCCGCCGCAGTCATGGCGGTGGATCGTGGCGCCAGCATAGTGCGGGCGCACGACGTCGCCGAGACGGTTGACGCGTTGCGCGTCGCTGCAGCAGTTATGGAATTGGATAGCAGGACATGAGCAAAAAACACTTCGGAACAGATGGCGTCAGGGGCCGGGTCGGCGCCGACCCGATGACGGTCGATTTCGCTATCCGCCTGGCGAGCGCTGCAGCGCAGGTCCTGGTCCCGGAAGGCGGTACGGTCGTTATCGGCAAGGACACCCGGCTGTCGGGCTACATGTTCGAGGCCGCGCTCGAGGCCGGATTCGTCGCGGCCGGCGCCGATGTGCTGTTGCTGGGCCCGCTGCCTACTCCGGGCATCGCCGTTCTCACCCAGGAATTCGAGGCGGACCTCGGCGTGGTCATCTCCGCGTCGCACAACCTTTACGAAGACAATGGCATCAAGTTCTTTGACGGCACTGGCTCGAAGCTCAGTGACGACGTCGAACGGGCCATCGAGTCGCAGCTCCAGGCGGCGCCGATTACCCGCGAGTCGGCGCACATCGGCAAGGCCAAGCGCATCGATACGGCGCGCATCCGCTACCAGGAATTCTGCGAATCGACCTTCCCGCGCAAGCTGGGCCTGGACGGCCTGAAAGTCGTCTTCGACGGCGCCAACGGGGCGGGCTACAAGGTCGGTCCGCGGACGCTAGGCAACCTCGGCGCCGATGTCATTCCGATCGGCTGCTCTCCGAACGGGCGCAATATCAACCAGGGCTGCGGCTCGACCAACCCCGAACTGCTGAGCCTGACCGTGCCCGCGGTCAAGGCCGATGTCGGCGTTGCACTCGACGGCGACGGCGATCGGCTGGTGATGGTGGACGAG
>JASJBB010000085.1 GCA_030066735.1 Woeseiaceae bacterium
AGGCGCAGCACCTGGATGGCAAGGTAGGGTGACAGGACGAGAAACCAGGCCCCATATTCGCCGGCACGAAGTCGTACGGCGAGCGAACCGAAGAAATCGGCGAATCCTGTCCCGCCGAATTCGCCAAGGACACGGGGACCCATCCAGTAGATCGCGATGGGCAGGAGCACCAGTCCTGCGAGCAGCAAGCCCAGGAACAGCGCCAATTCACGCACTACGGTTTTTTTCGCCGACCCGGATGACATGGGTCGCTATCGTTGCCCACGAAGGGGCAAAGTTCAAGACTTGCGGCGGTGTCTGCGACGGTAGATCAAAACGCCCATCTGGAGACAGGCGACTGCGAAGAGCAGGTAGTGTGGCAACAGCCAGGCCCAGCCACTGATGTAGAACGTGGCCAGGAGCGCACAGACTCCGGCAAACACGTAGAACAGGGGCAGGGCGTCATACGCCGCCTTGGGCAACCAGATCTTGCGCGCCATCAAGCGGCCCGCATCGCGGTTCATCTGCTGGGTTTCAGTGAGATTGGCCGGCTTCTCCGCCGCATTGCTGAACATCATCCTGGTCTGCCCTCCCTGCGACCTGGAAGACAGCATAACGCGCCCGGCTGGCGGGCGCCGTGACTGCTCTCACAGTCTCAGTGTTCGCGCCTGGGGAATTCCTCGTAACGAAACTCCGCCGTGCCAATCCTGACGGCGTCGCCATTCTTGAGGAAATGCTCGGTGATCCGAACCGAGTTGACATAAACCCCGTTCTTGCTGCCCCAGTCGATGACGCGGGTCGTGTCCTGGTCGGTGACGATGACGGCGTGACGCCGGCTGACGAATGACGCCTTGAGCTGGATGTCGTTCTGCTCGGTGCGGCCGATCGTCAGCCGGTCCTTGAACAGCGGGAAGCGCAGCTCCTGGCCGTCGACCGTGCCGATGAGAACCCGTGACGTGCGGTCGCGTTCGCCACGGGAACGATGTTCCTCGATGCGGTCCGACATGCGGTCATCGATGTCATGGATGACGTCTTCGATTTCGCCAATGGCCTCAATCTGCTGCGATTTGCCGGCGAGTTCGGCAAGCAGGCAGTTGATGGCGTCGCTCTTGCTTTCGAGCGTTTCCTTGCTGTGCGCCAGGTCCTCTTTCAGGCGCCTGTTCTCGCGTTCGAGGTCATCAATTCGAGCGGTCGAGGATTCTTCGCTCCTGGCCAGCATCTTCTCGAGCTCGACCTTGAAGCCCTGGGTATCGACGAGGTCGGAAGCCAGCTGCTCGGTGACGAGTTCCTGCTGCGCCACGGTCTCCTGCGCTTCGCCGAGTTCGAATCGAATCAGGCGAATTTCTTTCTTGTGATCCGCGCGGATACTCGCCAACTGCTCCTCGAGTGCGGCCTTGCTGGCCTGCAGATCCGCGACCACCCGCTCGAGCTCCGCCGCCTCGCGCCTGCTGTGATCGAACCTGTCCTTTAACGCATCCCTGTCGCTCGCGGCTTCGTCGGCGACGGTCGACCGCTCCTGCAGCTGGCGCCGCAGGTTGTCGGCATAGACTTGAGCGCGTTCTAGCCGCGCTTGCAGTTCAACCACCTCCGCTGTGGCGCTCGCCAGACGGCCTGCAATGCGCGTGTCTTCGGCGTTCTCTCCAGGCGATAGGGCTTGCCCGCGCATTGCCTCCAGTTCCTGCCGCAGCTGCTCGACTTGCGTATCGCGTTCCTTGAGCAGCCGCTCCGAGCGCGCCAGTTTGAGATTGAGCTCCGTGGTGATCTCTTCGCGGGCCCGGATTTCGGCCTCGAGCCCGTTCCAGCGCGCGCGCAGATGCTCAATGTCGAACTGCAGCTGGTTTATCGTCTCGGTCCTGCTTTGCAGGTCGGACTTGAGCTGTCTGACCGACGGACCCTTGTCGGGCGACGGCTCGGGGCCGAACGCGGACGTATCCGCCAGGGTCTCGAGTTCCGCCGTTGGCGCGTCAGGGTCGGAGACTAATTCGTTAGTGTTGGTTTTTTCATTAGTCATGCTGAAATTTTACCACGCGCGGCCCCGGGCGCCGCTGTTCCTCACGTTAGGTAAAATTGCTTTCGAACTCCGGCTCAGTCGCTGGGCACGGTTCGCCCGGCGGCCCAGGCGCGCAGGGCAGCGACCTGCTCCTGCATGACCACCGACAAGGGGCGAGTTTCCCTGACTTCCTGCAGGATGTGCCCGGTTCCCAGGTCTTCCTTCTGTGCATGCGCCGCATAAAACGCCGCGACCACGGCCTGCTCGATTTCGGCGCCGGAGAAACCCTCCATCGCTGTGGCGAGATCCTCAATGTCGAAATTGCTCAGGCTTTGCTCGCGGCTCGTCAGGTGAATGGCGAGAATCGCGGCCCTGACCGACTTGTCGGGCAGGTCGACGAAAAATATTTCGTCGAAGCGACCCTTGCGAACAAGCTCGGGTGGCAACGTAGTGATGTCGTTCGCCGTTGCAACCACGAAAACCTGGCTTTTCTTCTCTGCCATCCACGTCAGGAACGTCCCGAGTACGCGCTGCGTTGTCCCGGTTTCTCCGCCGCGACCGGCGATGCCCTTCTCAATTTCGTCGATCCAGAGGACGCAGGGCGCCATGACGTCCGCGGTCTTGAGGGACTCGCGCAGCTTGCGCTCGGTTTCGCCATGGTACTTGTCGTAAATGGCGCCGAAATCCAGCCGCAGCAGCGGCACGTCGAAAATCCCGGCCGTCGCCTTGGCGGCGAGGCTCTTGCCGCAACCCTGGATGCCGAGCAGCAGGATGCCCTTCGGTGCGTCGAGATGGGCGGCATTCTCGTCGCCGCGAAACGCGGCGCGCCGCTGTGTCAGCCATTTCTTGAGTCGCGCGAGGCCGCCAACATCGCTGAAGCGGGCGGTCTCGTACTCGAATTGCAGTGCGCCGCCGCGATTCAACAGTTCGTATTTCGCCTGCATGACCCCAGGCAGGTCGCTCTTGGTAATGGCGCCGTCAACGATTATGGCGTTGCGGGCAAGCTGTTCGGTGTCCCGGTAGGTCAGGCCAGCCAGGTTCTGGATCAGCATCTTGTAGGCCTTGGCGTCGGCCTGCACGCGGGAACCGGGATGTTCCCGGGTCCATTCGTCGGCCACGCGCTCGACGATCTTGCGCCGTTCCTCCTCTGATGGCAGCGCCATGTCGAACCGGGCGCTGAATGTGTCCAGCTCCGCCGGTAACTTCACGTCGTGGCTGATGAGGACGATTTGTCGCGGAATCTCTCGATAGCGAATGCAGATGTCCTTGATGAGTCGCACATTGACCGGGTCGTCGAGGAACGGGTGAAAGTCGAGTAGCACGTAGATCGCGGGTTTGGACACGGCGCGTATGTGTTTGAGTACGTCGCTGGGTTCCGAATTGATGGTCTGCGGTTCGAGCGCAATGTCGATCCGCTGTAAACCGTCGGTGACGGTCCAGCGAAACAGCGGCAGGTACTCATCGACCGATCCCGCGATCGTAATGGACTGCAGCATCTTCAGGATGCGCGCCTCGTCGCGCGTTTCGATGACGACGATCGGCGTGCGCGATCGCAGGATGATCTCGAGGTCGTGGCGTCCGTCCATCGGGCGTTACTGGGTCTCCGGTGTCGGCGAGATATTACGACAGCCAGGCAACTGCCCGCTGTGCAGTGCGTCAGGTTTGTGACCGATGATCCCCGTGGCGATGTCCGCGAGTATCTGCAGATTCACGAGTTCGCCCCGCGCAATCAGGCCACGGGTAAGGTCATCGAGTGTCGCCTCGCCGGATGTGCTGTCCCTGATCTCTGCGTCGAGGCGCGAGAAGACGCCAACCGCGAGTGCGGTTTGCGGCCCGGTCGACTGACCGCCGCACAGCCTCGTGGCGTCCCGTGACCAGTCGGCGAGGTCCTGTTCGGCCGCGGCATGGCGTGCGGCGCTAATGGATCCCGTGCGCGCCAGCAGTTGCAGGCTGTAGTACTCAGCCAGTCCCTCGACGATCCAGTCATGGTCATGCTCGCTGTCGAAACCGAGGGCCATGTGCATGATCTCGTGCAACAGGGTGCTGGTTGCGTTTTCACTGATCAGTGGTCGATCGGCATGCAGGAAGAGCGACTTGGGGGCTGACAGGCCGCCGCGCCACATGGGGTCGCCAGCGCTGACGATAGTCAGGCGCGCGGGCAGTTGCGGGACGATGCGCGCCAGTTCGGGCAGGGTCCAGTTGAGCAGGGCGAGCGTATCGAGCCGTCGTATGGAGTGGTTGACGGGGCCCGCGACCGCGACGCGCATGCCGGCGATCTGTTCCCGGCGCACACCGAGCTCGCCCATCACGATCCACCCCGACGGCAGGTCCAGCCTGCGTTCCGGGTTGTCGACTCGAATTGTGCCCGTGTCCTGGTACTGGGTAACGACCGACCAGCCCGCCGGCAACCGGAAGCGCAGTGTCGTATCGCTGTAAGCGCCTTTCAGTGCCCGGCTGGACGCGCGCGGGACGACGTCCTCGGCCCGGAACAGGCCGAATTCCGCACCCAGCCACGCGTCGTAACCGTCACCGTTGCGGCGGTGCGGCACGGCGACGCTCCATTGCAGCGTTCCCCCGTCATCGGGCGGCAGCCAGCGGGTCAGGGACTCCTCGCGAATCAGGTCGCCGTCGCCCCGCATCCTCGAGATGCGCACATCGTTGCGCAGGCGCAGTTCGCGCAGCAGTGACCGCGGCTGATCGAGCCGCATCGTGACGTCGACCACGCTGTCAAGCGGGCGCGGCTCGAACACGAGCGTTAGCTGGTAGGCCAGCGGATCGGCAGGCTCCTCGGAATCTGCGACCTGCGTACCGCAGGCGCCGCACAGAGCCACGCACACCAGCAGCACGCGCATTCTCGAAGTTGGGATGCAGTTCATTCGCTCTTCAGGTTCCGCCGGCTATTCTGGGCGCCATGATAGCCCAGCCTGCAGCAATGGCGAGACGGTTAGCGCTAATTGGCGTTGCCCTGTTCGCCATCAGCGGTTGCGCTTCGTCGCCGGTGTCCACGGATAGCGTCGGTGAGACGGCGGCCAGGGTAGCGCTGGGCCAGGTCGGGACACCGTATCGCTACGGTGGATCGAGTCCGGCGGGCTTCGACTGCAGCGGCCTCGTGCATTACTCGTACCGGCAGGCCGGCATGTCGATTCCCAGAACGACGGCAGGGCAGTGGGCCGAGCTCACGCCGGTGAATGGCCGTGAGATGCAGGCCGGTGACCTGCTGTTCTTCTCGATCGAGGGCAAGATGTCGCACGTCGGCCTGTATCTCGGTAACGGCACGTTCGTCCACGCGCCCTCGAGCGGCCGGACGGTCGAGATCCAGCGTCTCGACTCGGCGTTCTACCGAAGTGCGTTCCTGCGGGCCGGGCGGCCCTGACTCAGGTCGATTCTTCCTGGACGATGAAGCTGTGCAACTGGTCGGCCAGCGTTTTGCAGGCCCTGGCCTGGGTGCGGGCAATCAGGGGCAGGGGGATGACGAGTGCGGGCATGAACGACGTACCGCTGACATCGGTCGACACGGTGCCTGAAGACTCCAGTTCCCTGAGGTCCCAGACTGACGCGTCATAGTCGGCGTCTTTTTGCCACCACGCGAAGCCGAAACAGCCGCCACCGCCGGGGCCGGCTGCGCAAGACAAGCTGCCGCCGCCGGCGACGCGGTCCGTGTCGCCGTCCAGCCAGACAATGTAGCGCACGCCCTGCGCCGCGATAGCCTCGGATACACCCGGGCGGTCCATGAGCTTGGCCAGGTTCTTGGTTTCAGCCGGCGCGGTTCGCGGCTCGAACCACGGGAACAGTGAGTCGACGAACTGTTCGTGCGGAATCACGTTGAGGCCGTCGCGGCCGCCGCCCAGCTTGTCCTCGATGCAGCGAATGTACTTGCGCTCCGTCTCGTTACCGAGGTGGTAGCTCTTGGCCATGATCACGACCGACTCGTTTTCGCCGATGCCCGTGTTGCTCGTCCGGGCGTCGATCACGGTCGAGGTGATGCAGCCGCTGCCCAGCAGGGCTGCCGCGAGGACGGCGGACACTCGAATCGCGATGACTCGATTACTCATTGCTGGCTCCTTCGGGGGCGGTAGTCGCCGCCTGCTCCCCGGCTTCGGTGCTCTGCTGCCGCGGTATCAACGGCGATCTCGGCTGACTTGCCCCGCCTGCGAGCGAGCTGATGCGCGTCACGTTGTCGAATTTCATGATCATCAGCGCGGCGGCATCGCGCATCGCGAGTATCGCGGCATTGCGCAAGGCGTCGGAGTCGCCCAGCGTCGTGGTCTGGCTCTTGCCGTAGGCGGCCACAGGCCAGTTCGACACCAGTTTGCCCTCGGTGTCATAGACCTTCAGCCGGTAGCGTATCCACACGGCGAATGCCTCGGTGTTGCTTTGCTCGGGTGTCGAGAACTCGAAGGCATCGATGCTCGGTTCGATCAGGGCGTCGATGGGCATCAGGACCGGGTCGTCCTCGGGACCGAGGATCACAACGTTGGCGAACATGAAGGCGAACAGCTGTTCGAACAGCGCGGCATTCGAGCGCCCGAGATCGATGGACCACGATTGCTGGCCGTAGATTTCTTCCTCATGCACGAAATGCTCGAAGTCTTCGGGCATGCGCACGCCCACAGACATGTTGATTTGCTCGAGCAGGGGTTCGGGAATTGTCGGCGCCGCCAGTTTGACATTACCGCCGCAACCGGCGAGCAGCCCCGAACAAATCAAGGCGAAAACGTATGTGCGTTTAGACAAAAGCAATTGGATGCGTCCGTACAACCCCTAGTATCAGAGCGGCTCGAGGCGCTAGAGTTCCACCTGACTTAAGGAAATTGGCCACGGCTCCACTGTAGTGTGGGGAGCAGCGAGAATCAATGCGCTGGTTCGCATCACGGCGGCGCCATTGCAGGTGAGATGGCAAGACCGAAAATACTCGTTTTCCAGCATGTTCCGTACGAGCCGCTCGGCACGCTCGACCCGCTGCTCAAGGACGCCGGATTTCGGATCCGTTACGTCAATTTCGGGCGCGATCCGACGCAGCGGCCGCGGCTGGACCGCTATGCCGCCGTCATCGTGCTGGGCGGACCGATGAACTCCGACCAGATCGACACCTATCCCCACCTCGCTACCGAAGTCGACATCATTCGCGAGGCCGTGGATCGCGACATGTCAGTGCTCGGGATCTGCCTCGGCGCCCAGTTGCTGGCCAAGGCCCTCGGTGGCTCGGTGGCCCGCAATCCGGATCGTGAAATCGGCTGGTACGACGTCGAGCTGACTGAGGACGGCAAGTCGGATCCCGTGCTGTCGACCTTCGCGTCATCCCAGGAAGTCTTCCAGTGGCATGAGGACGGCATTACGTTGCCGCCGGGCTGTGTGCACCTGGCCAGCTCTCCGGCCAGCCGCGTGCAGGCGTTTCGGCATGGCGAGCACGCCTACGGGCTGCAGTTTCACCTCGAGGTCAACCAGTCGCTGATCGAGCGCTGGCTAACGGTCCCTGCGAATCAGCCGATTCTGGAGGCTGAGCGCGGCAATGTCGTGCCCGACGAGATCCGTTCGCAGACGCCTTCGAGAATAGCCGCGCTCGAAGATCTCAGCCGTGCGACGTTCTCGCGCTGGGTCGATCGCTTCGAAATCGGTCCGCGGCGACGCCGTTTGCCGTCACGCTAGAATGGCCGCCACTCGAGCGGCGCTTCCTGCATGAGCGCAATCTGTTCACGCAGGGCCAGCACATGCTCGTCCCAGTAGCGGTTGGTGTCGAACCAGGGGAATGCGATCTTGAACGCCGGGTCGTCCCAGCGCCGCGCGATCCAGGCCGCGTAATGAAGGATGCGCAGACTGCGGAGGGCTTCCACTAGACGCAGCTCGCGAGCGTCAAATTCGCAGAATTCCGTGTACCCCTCCAGCAGGGCATCGAGTTGCGGCAGCTGTTCCTCCTGGTCGCCTGACAGGAACATCCACAGGTCTTGTATGGCCGGCCCGGTCCGGGTGTCGTCGAGGTCGACGATGTGCAGGCGCTCGCCGTGCACGAGCACGTTGCCGGGATGAAAATCGGCATGAATACGCAGCGTCGAAATCGCTCCGGTTTGTTCGAAGCAGGCCTGCACGCCGTCCAGGACGAGATCGGCAACGCTCTCGTATGCGGGAAGCAGGTCGGGCGGAATGAAGCCTCGCTCGATCAGGAACTCGCAGGAACTCACCCCGTAGGAATCGATATCGATTTCCGGACGGTATTCGAAGTCGCTCGTCCTGCCGACGAGGTGGATACGGCCAACGAGCCTGCCGAGTTGCTCCAGCAGGTCCATGTCGTCGAGGTCGGGCGCACGGCCGCCATGGCACGGGAAAACCGCGAACCGGAACGGCCCGGAGCGATGCAGGGTCTTGCCCGCAATCTTCAGCGGAGCGACGACGGGAATTTCCGCGTGCGCCAGTTCCGAAGTGAACGCATGCTCCTCGGCAATCTGCTCGTTGCTCCAGCGGCCCGGGCGATAGAATTTGGCGACGATCGGGCGCTCGTCTTCGATGCCAACCTGGTAAACCCGGTTTTCGTAGCTGTTCAGCGCCAGGAAACGGCCATCGCAGCGAAAGCCCAGTTCGTCGAGCGCTTCGAGAATGTGATCGGGTTGCAGGTCGGCGTAGGCCTGCGCTTCGGAGTCGCGGGTCATCGCAGGTGCTTGAGCAGCATCGCCACTTCCTTGGAGCCCGATTCGCTGACGAGCGAACCCACCTGCTCGAAGCCGATCCGGCGGTGAAACTCCATCGACGAATCGTTGGGAGGGCGAACGTTGACCTCGCAGGTCATGACGGTTACCGCAGCGGGCATGGCCGCGGCAAAGTCGTCATAGAGCCGTGATGCAATGCCGCTTCGCCTCGCGGCGGGGGCTACGGCAACGCGGTCGACATAGGCAAACTCGTCGTAGCGCTCGCAGAACCACAGGTAGTTCGGGCTCTGGTAGCTGGTGCCCGGCCGCAGGCCCACCAGGTAGGCGCCCAGCTCGTCGCCCGCCATGGCCACGCGAAAGTAGGTCGCATTCTCCGCATACCAGCGCATGCGAGCCGCGTCGACGCTGCCGACGTGCGGGACTTCCGATTGGTTCAAAACCAGAACTGCGTCGAGGTCCGAGTCCCGCACATCGCGGATAATCAAAGAATCGGCGTGCATCGTCGAAGTGTAAGTTTGTGTTCGCCGGGTAGCAAAGCGTATACTCGAGCCATGACGGCAATCGACGCTGCTCGATTTTCAAAAAACAGACCGTCACTTCTCGCTACTTTACTCGCCTGATCTGGAAGCCGGGACTCCGCGTTGGAGTCTCGCGGTGGTTTTGTTTGTTGAGGAATCTGTCACATGATCAATTCAATGAGTACCAAGATCCTGGCCGTGATGGCCGTCGGTGCGCTGCTGTTGACCGGCTGCGACCGCGACGAGAAGGCCGCGGATGATTTGCTGGCCAAAAGCGCCGACGTCCTGAAGTACATCCCGGCCGATTCGCCTTATGTATTCGCTAGCCTGGCGCCGTTGCCGGACGACGTCATGGACCACCTCGAGCCCAAGCTCGACCGGGTACTGATTGCCTACCAGGACGTGCTGCGCGAGGTCGTCGCGGCCAAGCAGGCACAGGCGAGCGCCGACGAGATGAGTGCCGACGAGGCCGAGAAAGTCACGGCCTTCGTCGACGAACTGGCAAACCTGCTGTCGCTCGACGGTCTGCGGGGCGCCGGCATCGAGCGTGATTCGCTGGGGGCTTTCTACGGTAACGGTCTGTTGCCGGTGATGCGCTTCGAGCTTTCCGACGCTGACAATTTCGAGTCCACGCTGGCGCGGCTCGAGGAACGGGCCGGCAATACCATGCCGACCGCGGAAATCGACGGCCAATCCTATCGCTACTTCGATGCGGAGGAGTTCCGGGTGGTCATCGCGGTTACCGCGGACCAGGCCGTATTTTCGATGGTGCCCTCGAGCTTCAACGACGAGCAGACCGGACGGGCCCTGGGCCTGACATTGCCGGAGAACAATATTGCCGAAACGGGCGTGCTCGAAGAGCTGATCGGCAAGTACGATTTCAATGAGTATGTGATCGGCTTTGTTGACGTTCCGCGCATCGCCGAACGGTTCGTCGGCGAGCCCACAGGGCTTGATACGGACCTCCTGGCGGTTGCCGGTTACGACAACGCGGAGATGTCGGACGTCTGCAGGGCCGAGGTGCGCGCGGTCGCTGGCATCGTGCCGCGCATGGTGATGGGCTATACCGACATTACGGCCAAGCAGTTCGAATCGAATCTCGTGTTCGAGCTGCGCGAGGACCTGGCGCAGGATCTGCAGGCTTTGCCGGCGCCGGTTCCCGGACTGGGTTTGGATACGCAGGCATTGATGGCATTCGGCATGAGCCTGGACGTCATGGCCGCCCGGTCGTTTGTCGAGGCCCGGCTCGATGCCATGGAGGCAGAGCCGTTCGAGTGCGAGCATTTCGCTGACTGGCAGGCGGGCGTTGACAGTGGCAGGCAGGCCCTGGCACGACCGGTCCCGCCGATTGTCTACGACGTGAAAGGATTCCTGACGGTCGTCGACAAGGTGGAGGGCCTTGATATCGCAACCCAGACCCCCCCGACGTCTTTCGATGGCACTTTCCTGCTGGCGATGGACAATGCGCAGGCGCTGGTTTCGATGGGCGCCCTGTTCAGCCCGGAGATTGCCGAGCTGAATCTGCAACCGGACAGCAAGCCGGTCGCGCTGGACCTGCCGCAGCTACAGTCCATGGGGATCGCCGCGTTCGCCGCCTTGAACGATGGCGCGCTCGCGATCTCGGTTGGCGAAGCGGCTGAAACCGAGGTGGTCGACATGCTCGGCGCCGAGAGTGTTTCGCCACCGCCGTTCATGAGCTTCAGCATGAATGCCGCGCGCTACTACAGCTTCATGGGCGACGCGATCGCCGCGGGCGACGCCGACAAAGATGGCACGCAGGAAATGCAGGCAGCGATGACCGAGATGATGCAGTCGATCGCCGAGCTTTACGATCGCATGTCGGGTGACGTGGTATTCACCGAACACGGCATCGAAGTTCGCATGGTCGAGACGCTGAAGGACTGATGAGCCGGCTCGCATTCATAGTTGCCGTCCTGTTCGCCTTGCCGGCATGGTCCGGCGAAGGCGAGCAGGGTATCCACGTCGATCTCGACGCGGTTGTCGAATCCGGTGAGGTGACGCCGGTCGATGGCATCACTTCGGCGGGCCAGCCCGACGAGCAAGCACTGGACGTGTTTGCCGAGTCCGGCTACGCGGTCGTTATCGACATGCGTGGACCCGACGAAGATCGAGGTATGGATGACTTTGCCGGCCTGGTTGAGGAAAAGGGCATGGAGTACGTCGCTTTTCCAGTCGTCGGCAAGGACGCGATCAGCTTCGAAACGGCGGCGAAACTGGATGCGATGCTCGAAGAGATCGACGGACCGGTGCTGTTGCACTGCGGCAGCGGCAATCGCGTTGGCGCTTTGCTTGCGCTACGGCACAGCCTCGATGGCGCCAGTGACGAGGAAGCGCTCAAGCACGGCAAGGATGCGGGGATGACGAGGCTTGAGCCCCGTGTCCGCGAGGTGCTCGAGGCCGAGTAGGCGAGAGTGGATTCGCACCGCCCGCACAAATGGAAAAGGGCCCGCCCAATGGGCGAGCCCTTTTCTATATTGGTGGACCGAGTGCGAACGAATTGGAACCACCTCGTAAACGACGTCTCAGAGTGGTCTGAAGTCCTCCAAAACGCGTTTCCAGCGTCCGAGCACCACGTAAACCACTGAAATTCGGTCATTTTCGCCCGCTTCGATGTTCCATAGTGGTCACCGACCTGCTATCGAACCCTATTGGGCACGGTATATCGGGAGTTTCGGGAGTCGGGTTTGCCTCTGCTCGCAGTCTCGATAATGATTGGTTCATGCGTGTAGTCGTCATTTCACTCATTCTCTCGGCGTTCCTTCCTTACAGCGCGTTCGCTCAGGACACGCCTTGTACGTGCGACCGTGACGACTTACTCGCCAACGTCGGCAGTGCGCAGACCATCTTCTACGGCTCGATTCAGGAGGCGAGAATGGATTCAGCTCAAAGCGACACGATAAAACTGACGGTTCAGGTCCGCGACCCGATACGTGGTAAGAAATCGGAGAGCGTTGACGTTTCGACGACGCTCCCTCACGCATGCGGAATTGGAGCGAGGCTCGGAATGCACTCCCTATTCGTAATCACCGGCGATTCAGCGCCGGTCACCCGTTGCGGAGGGAGCGGGTCGCACTTCTATCGGGAAGGGCATGAACTCTACGGCCTACACAACCTGGTATTCGCGTTATTCACGATTGAATACGCTGATAGTGACCCGCAGGAAGTGCGGTCGTGGCTGAACCGAACCTTCAGTAAGAACTACACGCGCCGAGAGCACATGGAGAGTTACTTCGGCCTTATCGGCGAGCTCGATCCGGAGACCATCATCACGGTGACCGACAACGAATTGATCTACAGGAACATGGTGTTCGTGTTCACCGACGACATCTTGATTGACTACTTCTGGAAAGAGCGGTCGTAGCATGCGCTTCCTTTCGTTAATCCTCGTACTTCTCGCCAGCGATGTGCTGGCGTGCAGTTGTATGGGCTCTGATCTGGAGGGTCAGTACGAGTCCAGCCCTAACGTGTTTACTGCTGTCGTGACGGGCGCGAGATTCGATGAAGACGGCAACATTGAAGCAAATTTCGAGGTTACCGAGGTATTCAAGGGAAACATTCCTTTCGACAAGCTTCGTACTACGCGGAGCGGTTCGTCCTGTGATACGTCGATAACAGTCGGCCCGGAGTATTTGTTCTTTATGGGCGACGAAGGGCGATTCGGAATGTGTGCCGGCAACAAGACGATAGTGCCGAGTAGGCCGACGCCGTGGCTCGATCTGTTGCGGGTATACAAGGCGGGAGGAACGCCGGATTTGTCGTCGCCGTGGGAGTTTCGGCATTACGACGGTAGCTGTTCCCTGAAAACTGATTTTCGGTCCACGGAAGACTCGATAATGAGTTACCTGACGCTTGAATACCGATATGCGGTACCTGAGAACCCCTTCTGGACAATAGAGCACATGAACGAGGTGGGGTATGCGAGGGCAGTGTTCATGCTGCCAACGAGCAAAGAGCCGTCAGGTGCGATGCTGACCCTGACGACCAATGATCGAGAGTTCGGTGCGACGTGGTCTGACGACGCGCTGCCTGGACGCGGCAGGGGCGCTTTTCAGTTAAGCGGTGACGATGTTCGTGCGTTTGCTCAGGAGTTGCTGCATTCGCAATCCGTGCAGGTCGCAGGGTCATTGGAACGGTATCCGTCATTGGACGGCACGATCATACGAACAACAAACGCGGCGAGCGCAATCGCCGATTTTGTCGAATGCGCCAATCGGTAGCAGGCGTTGCAGCGCCTTACTTCGGCCTGGCCCAAACTGAGTTCAGTCCGTCGATGTGCTCATGAAGATCAGCGGAAATCGGGTTCCATAAGGGGTCGAGAACAACGTCAATGCCCTCTCGCCGTGCGAGTTTCGATGCGGGCACGAAATCAGCGTCACCTGTGATCAGGACGATCCGATCCGCCAGCTTCTTAAGCGCTAACGAGGCGATGTCGATCCCGATCTTAATATCGACGCCCTTCTGCTTCAGATCGTAATACACATCGTCTTCTGTGAGCTTGGATACGTCCGTTTTCCCGGCGAGAAGGTCTTTGACTACTCTGCTGTGAAACACCCAGCGCTTGCCGTCCTGAAGATCGCCCAGCCTGAGCGCCAATTTCCGTTTCTGCTTCAGCTCGGCTGCAAGGGCGTTACGGAACTTCGCTTCGTCGCTGCGTCCGAAGTCAATGGAGCGGCCAGAAATCGGATTGTGTACTTTCTTGGAAAAGGGTCGGCAGTCGTAAACGAGTATCCGATACAGCTCGTCAGGCTTCTTGACGTGACCTTTTGCGGTATCCCATACGCACTTGGCCACTTTGGCGGCAGAGTGTGGCTTGGAGCCTTTCTTTCGTTTTATTCGGTTGTAGCGCTTGAGAAAGAAACTCAGGTCTACAAGTACGGCAACTCTTGCCATTGTCGTGACCCTGAAAGAATAAAGCCTTTGGGTTCGGCCAAGCTCGGATAGGTGAGCGGCTTACTGCCAAAGGCTGGATAATCCGTTGAATTATATAGGTCCTGTCACCCGGTTTTCAAACACGTGTGTCACATAATCTCTGCAGTACAGGCCAACTCAGGCTGCTGCTTGAGTAGGCGCTCAATCTCGATCCCAATTCTATGCCGAGCGTTCTCCTCGCCTTCTGACCTAATTGCGGCTAAATATGCAGAAAACAGCGTTGGGTTAGAAAAAATCAGCCGTTCAATAGCTGGATTGCGGTCTTTGATCGAATCCAGCCGCTCTTGTCGCCGTGCCTCAATTCGCCGTTGGACTTCGGCGGCCTTCTCAGCTTCGCCCAGCCCCTCGAGGGCAAGTCTTTGAATCGAGCGGGCAATCGCCACGCCCATTTCAGTCTTACCCTGACTCTCCACTAGCTCGCCGTAAGCAAGACAGGCGTAGCCCCAATCCACGCTCTGCGACGACCGCTCCTCGCACATTTTCACGTAGTCCCCATAGCGAGGCAGTTCCGAGGCAGCAAAACCGAAAGCCATTCCCGCTCGCTCCGGGAAACCGAAGTCGCTACCGGCAGCAAACCCGCGCTCGATCATTTCAATCATTTCGGTCCAGTACGCACGAGATTCAGCAGCCGTGGAGGCATGGCGCATGGCCTCGAGCGCCTCGTCGTAGTCGCTCGCTGCGTATCTGTTCGCTGCGACGCGGATCCACGACTCGCTGTTCTGGCCGTCCACGGCGATCAGAAGCCGTTCCCAATCCCGAAGCGGGCAGGGCATGGCTTCAATCGCCTCAGAACAGATCTGAACGGCACCCCATACCAGGAACGGGTCCGAGGTATTGCGCAAGATCGCGGCGTTGAGCAGCTCGAAGCGCGATGCCGGGTCATCCTCCAGCAAGGCTGCCACGTGTAAGTGCTCTGCGGACGACGAAGCTGACAGGCTCTCGGACAAAGTCTGCTTCTGCTCGTTGAAAGCGTCGATCTGTGTCTGGATTTCCTCTTGCGTCCATTCTCTGTCGGCGGAATCGGTAGCTGCGTTTGAGCAGACATCGGTCAGCGCTGAACGCAATTCTGCCGCGGGAAACTCGGTTGGAGTTGATGCGGTCGCTGCGGCGAGCGGCACCCCGGCAGAAATCGGGGTAGGAGCGGCAACCTCGGTTTCGTCTGGCTCGTCTCGTTGCCCGAATACGTAGGCCAGCACAATCAGTGCGGCGATGGACACCACGATTACCGAAAGACGGCGAGCCGAAGTCACTTCGCGCTCCCAATACAGTTGTACATGCCGTAGGTCATAGGCGTTGCAGTATAAAGCTGCGGGCAGACGCCGACGATCAGAAACAAGCTCACCCTTACAGCTCGAACAGCAAGGAAAACAGGATCTGGTGGAGGTGGAGGGAGTGGACTCGGGCCGTCCTGGCCCTCGCCCTGCGGGCGCACTCGCTTTGCTCGTGCGTCCGAATCGGCTGTCCTGCCGATTTGTGAACCCACTACGTGGGTTCGATGCGATGCTGATCCAGATACGACAAAGCCGCCATAAAGGCGGCTTCGTTGATTGTTGGTGGAGGTGGCGAGAATCGAACTCGCGTCCGCAAGCCCTCCGCCCCAAGGTCTACATGCTTATTCCGTCTTTAATCTCGCCATGAGCTACCCGACGGGCAGGGAAGACTCACAGCCAGTTCAGTGAAGATTTAACGGATCAGACCCTGAACAAGCCCTCACCGCGGTCCTGTGTCGGTGACCCCTGGAATCCGGACGCACAGGCACGATCCGGGCAGAGGGCGCTAGGCTGGTTTTTAAGCAGCTAGTGCGTAGTTGTCGTCGTTGGCAACTATGAGTTTTACAGCTGGATTTACGAGGTACTCTGTCCCTCGGCATGCACTCGGAGTTTTGCGACCCACGTCGAAGCCATATCACCCCCGTGTGTTCGTACAGTCTATGGCCAAATGCCTGAATTACAAGCAATCAGCTCAAGATAATTTACTTTAATTAATCGACTTAAGCTATTGAATTATAATTCAATGCTTGAGAATTCGGGCCTTTTGCCGTTGCCAGTCCCTGTCTTTGTCTGCGGCCCGCTTGTCGTGCTGCTTCTTGCCTTTGGCAAGTCCGATGGCCAACTTGGCGCGGCCCTTGTGCCAGTGCAGGTCCAGCGGCACGAGCGCATAGCCCTTGCGCTCGACGGCGCCCACGAGCCGGTCGAGTTCCTGCCGGTGCAGCAGCAGCTTGCGGCTGCGTGTCGGGTCCGGCCGGATGTGTGTCGATACCGTTTTGAGCGGCGAAAAATGGGCGCCGATCAGCCACGCCTCGCCGTTTCTGACCGTGACATAACCTTCCTGTAGCTGGGCATTGCCGGCTCGCAGGCTTTTGACTTCCCAGCCCTCCAGCACCAGGCCCGCCTCGAGCGATTCCTCGATAAAGTAGTCGTGGCGGGCGCGGCGATTGACGGCAATCACGTCACCCGCCGGCTTTTTTGACGTCTTGCGGCTCATAATGCGGACGCGATTATACGGCGCGTGAAGTTGTCAGTCCCCGGTATTTGTATAAGAATCGCGGGATTCTTTGCCGGTGAAGAGAATAATGTTAAGCAACCAGGCGGCAGATCCCGCGAAACGCAAATCCCTGCACGGCCACTGGTCGTCCCGAATGGCCTTTATCCTTGCCGTTACCGGCTCGGCGGTAGGGCTCGGCAATATCTGGCGGTTCCCGTATATCGTGGGTGAAAACGGTGGCGGCGCCTTCGTGTTGGTGTATCTCGCCTGCGTGGTCGTTATCGGCATGCCCGTGATGATGTCCGAGATCCTCATGGGGCGCCGCGGGCGGCGCAACCCGATTGCGACCATGGAACTGCTGGGCGCCGAGGAGGGCAAGTCGCCGAACTGGAAAGTCGTGGGCGCCATGGGCGTGCTGGCCGGCGTGCTTATCCTGTCGTATTACGCCGTGGTCGGCGGCTGGACCCTGTCCTACGTGCTCAAGAGCGGGAGCGGGCAGTTTGCGAACGCAACCCCGGAGATCGTGACCAGCCTGCGTGACAAGTTCCTGGGCAGCTGGAGCACGGTGGCCCTGTACCACACGATATTCATGGGCCTCACGATATTTGTCGTTGCCCGTGGCGTCGAGCGCGGCCTCGAACAGGCCGTACGATTCATGGTTCCGGCATTGCTGCTGCTGATGGTTGTCCTGCTCGGCTACTCGATCGCGTCCGGTCATTTTGGGGAGGGCGTGGCGTTCCTGTTCAAACCCGACTGGAGCAAGCTCACCTGGGATATGGTGCTGACCGCGATGGGGCAGGCGTTCTTCACGCTGAGCATCGGCATGGGGGCGGTCATGGCCTACGGCGCCTACCTGCCCGAAGAAACGTCGATCCCTGGTTCCGCGACCGCGGTGGCCATATCGGATACATCGATTGCCCTGCTGGCTGGACTCGTCATCTTCCCGCTCGTATTCGCCAACGGCATGGACCCGGGCGACGGGCCGGGACTGGTGTTCGTCACGTTGCCGCTGGCCTTCGGCCAGATGCCGGGCGGCGTCTTCTTCGCGACGCTCTTTTTTGTCCTGCTGACGTTTGCGGCATGGACCTCGGCGATCAGCCTGATGGAGCCGGCCGTCGCATGGATCGTGGAACGTTTCAACAAGACTCGTGCGCAGGCAGCCGTGGCGATCGGCCTGCTGATCTGGGCCCTCGGCTTCGGCACGGTGCTGTCGTTCAACGTACTGTCCGACTTCACCTTCTGGCGTGGCACGATCTTCGACAACCTGGATCACCTTACGCTGAACATCATGCTGCCGCTCGGCGGCTTGTTGATCGTGGTATTTGCCGGATGGGTGATGTGCCGCAACTCGACGGCCGATGAGCTGGGCGGATCCGGCGCCGTTTACAAACTATGGCGGTTCCTCGCGAGGGTGGTCGCGCCAATCGGCATCCTGTTCGTATTCCTCAAGGCAGTCGGGTTGCTGCCCGAGTTCTCCTGATCCGCAAGGTCAGCCGCAGCGCCCTGGTGCCCTATACGGCTAGCGACATGTACGCGCTGGTCGCCGACGTCGAGTCGTATCCCGAATTCCTGCCCTGGTGCAGCGACGTCGAGGTCCACTCGCGCGAGGACGACACGGTCGAAGCAACGCTCGAGTTGCACCGCGGCGGCCTCAGGAAACGATTCCGGACCCGCAACCAGATGCAACCCGAGGCGTCGATGGACCTGTCGCTGGTCGGTGGGCCGTTTCGACACCTCGCCGGTGGCTGGACGTTCACGCCACTCGGCGACGAAGGCAGCAAGGTCGCACTCGACCTGGAGTTCGAGTTTGACAGCCGGACGTTGGATCTCGTCATCGGCGCGTTCTTCGAGGACGCGTGCAATTCACTTGTCGATGCGTTCACGCAACGGGCGACAGAGGTCTATGGCGATGGCTGACAACGTCCACGTAGAGGTGGCGTTCGCGGCGCCGGACCGGCAGGAACTCGTCGCGCTGGAGCTCGAGCAGGGCGCGACGGTTGCCGATGCAATTCTCGAGTCCGGGTTGCAGGCGCTGTTTGGCCAGGTCGATTTCGGCGCATTGCAGGCAGGGATCTGGGGCCGCGTCGTGGATCGCGAAACCGTGTTGGCCGACGGTGACCGGGTCGAACTGTACCGGCCGCTGGAGCGGGATCCCATGGAGGCGCGGCGCGAACTCGCCAGGGCTCAGAGGTTGGGGTCCAGC
>JASJBB010000010.1 GCA_030066735.1 Woeseiaceae bacterium
TGCGCGACGCTTCGTCCGATTCCTTGTTGAGCGCCTCGCGCTCGATCTTGAGCTGGATGATGCGGCGCTCGAGCCGGTCCATTTCCTCGGGCTTCGAATCGATCTCGATTCGGATGCGCGAAGCTGCCTCGTCGATGAGATCGATGGCCTTGTCGGGCAACTGCCGGTCGGAGATGTAGCGATGCGACAGCGTCGCCGCGGCGACAATCGCCGGGTCGGTGATCTCGACGCCGTGGTGCACCTCGTAGCGCTCCTTGAGACCACGCAGGATGGCAATCGTGTCCTCGACGGTCGGCTCTTCGATCAGCACTTTCTGGAAGCGCCGCTCCAGCGCCGCGTCCTTTTCGAGGTACTTGCGGTACTCGTCGAGGGTGGTCGCCCCGACGCAGTGCAGCTCGCCCCGGGCCAGGGCGGGCTTGAGCATGTTGCCGGCATCCATCGAGCCCTCGGCCTTGCCCGCGCCGACCATCGTGTGTAATTCGTCAATAAAAAGGATGACCTGCCCTTCCTGCTTGGCCAGATCGCTGAGAACGCCTTTGAGGCGTTCCTCGAACTCGCCCCGGAACTTGGCGCCGGCAATCAGCGCGCCCATGTCCAGGGACAGAATGCGTTTGCCGCGCAATCCCTCGGGCACCTCGTTGTTGACGATGCGCTGCGCCAGGCCTTCTATGATCGCGGTCTTGCCCACGCCGGGCTCGCCGATCAGGACCGGGTTGTTCTTGGTGCGGCGCTGCAGGATCTGGATCGTCCGGCGAATTTCGTCGTCGCGCCCGACGATCGGGTCGAGCTTGCCCTGCTCGGCGCGCTCGGTCAGGTCGATCGTGAATTTCTCAAGCGCCTGGCGTGTGTCTTCGGCATTCGGATCGTCGACCTGCTGGCCGCCGCGCAGATCGTCAATTGCTTTTTCGATCGCGCCGGTCACCGCGCCCGCCTGCTCCATGACCGCCTGTAGCGGCGAGTTGGCGTTCATGGCGGCCAGCACGAACAGTTCGCTCGAGATGTACTGGTCGCCGCGGTCCTGCGCCAGCTTGTCGGTGATATTGAGCAGCCTGGACAGCTCGTTGCCGATGTGCACGTCGCCGCCGGCGCCTTCCACGCGCGGCAGGCGATCGACCGCGTCACCGAGCTGCGAGCGCAACAGGTTGACGTTGACGCCGGCCTTGGTCAGCAGCCCGCGCACGGTGCCGCCCTGCTGGTCCAGCAGCGCGACCATGACGTGAGCCGGCTCGATAAACTGGTGGTCCTGACCCACGGCCAGGGACTGCGCCTCGGCGAGCGCCAGCTGGAATTTACTGGTCAGTTTGTCTAAACGCATCAGGAATCCTCGCACCCCCCACGGGGAGCATAATCTGGTGCAGAAATAGGCTCTGACGACCAGTTTTCAAGTGTCGTAGGAGCTCGCCCCAGCGAGCGATGTTGTCGCCCGGTGGGCCGGGCTCCTACAGTGGTTTGTAGATGAAACTGAGCAGGCGCCCGGCAGAGCCGTCGCGCCGCCAGGAGTGAAAGCGACCGGGGTCAGCGTAGGTACACAGGCCGCCGCCATAAACGGCGCTCACGCCGGCCGCGGCAAGCCGCTGCCGTCCCAGCTGGTACAGATCCGCCTGCCAGCGGCCGCGGTCGTTCTGCTCGAACGCGGCCCCGGCGTCGGCCGAGACCGCACAGAACGCCTCCCTGACCTCTTCCCCGACCTCGAAAGCGGGCTGGGAAATGGCCGGACCGAACCAGGCCAGGAGGTCCGCGGGGCGCGTCTGCATCGCATCGATCGCGGCCTCGATGACCCCGGCCGCAAGGCCTCGCCAGCCCGCATGGATCGCCGCAATTTCCGAGCCGTCCTCGGCACACAGCAAGACGGGCAGGCAGTCGGCGGTTCGGACGGCGCACAGGCTGCCCGGGCTGCCCGAAACGATGGCGTCAGCGTCCGGAACTTGGGACGCAACATCTTCCCAGCGCACGACTCGTGCGCCGTGCACCTGGTTCAGCCGCCGCGGCTCGGCGGGAAGGTCGGCGCGGGCGTCGCGCAGCGTGGTGCCGGCGATGATCCCGGGGGGCGCGGGCCAGTCGGCAACCAGCCAGCCGCTAGTCATCGCCACGCGCGCGCAGGGCGTCGAGCAGCGCGTTGAAGTCCGCAGGCGGCTCGGCCTCGAATGACATCGACTCGCCGCTTTCCGGGTGCGCGAAGCCGAGTTTTGCCGCGTGCAGGGCCTGGCGCCGGAAACCTCGCAGCGCCGCGGTCAGAGCATCGTTGGCGCCCTTGGGCAGCGCCAGGCGGCCGCCGTACACGGGATCGCCCAGCAACGCATGGCGGCGGTACGCGAAGTGCACCCGGATCTGGTGAGTGCGCCCGGTCTCGAGCCGAACGTCGATCAGCGTGTGAGCGGCAAACCGTTCGACGACCGTGTAGTGCGTGATGGCCGGCCGGCCGTCGTCGCGCACGCACATGCGGGTTCGGTCCGTGCGGTGACGGCCGATCGGCTCGTCGATCGTGCCGCCGCCCGTGAGCACGCCGGCGCACACCGCCAGGTAATGCCGGGAGATCTCGCGGTCCGCGAGCATTCGGGTCAGCGCTGTATGGGCCGGCAGCGACCGGGCCACGAGCAGCAGTCCGCTGGTGTCCTTGTCCAGCCGGTGCACGATGCCGGCCCGCGGCAATCCCTCGAGTTCCGGGGCGTGGTGTAACAGCCCGTTGAGCAACGTGCCCGTGAGATTGCCGGCCCCGGGATGCACGACCAGCCCGGCCGGCTTGTTGATCACCAGCAGGGATGGGTCCTCGTACACGACGTCGAGCTGCATCGGCTCCGGCGCCGCCTCGACGGCGATCTCGGGCTGCACTTTCAGGATCACGGTTTCCCCGCCGATGACCGGGTCGCGCGGCCTCGGACTGCCACCGTCGACCTCCAGGGCGCCGTCCAGGAGCCACGTCTTCAGCCGGCTGCGCGAATATTCGGGAAACAAGCGCGCGAGCGCCTGGTCCAATCGTTGACCGGCATATTCCTCGGGGACGGTTCGGATGAGTGTTTCTGCGTTCATCGCGGGCCCTAGTCTACGGTATACTCGCCGGCTTGGCCGACCCGGGCCGGCCGTTACGAATGATAGTTGCACTATGAACAACGCCCTCGACACGCGAATTTCCAGGCTCCCGGCGCTGCTGCGCGCGGGACTCCTTGCGGCTGTGCTCACGCTCGGCGCCGGTTGCGCCGGCAATGAAGAGCAGGACACCGTCATCAGTGACATCACTGACGCCTACACGACGGCGAAGAACGCGGTGGCCCGCGGCAATTACGGCCGTGGCATCGAGATCTTCGAAGCGATCCAGGCGCGCTACCCGTTCAGCGAGCTCAGCAGGCAGCTGCAGCTCGACCTGATGTACGCCTATTACAAGGCCGGGCGGGTCGAGGAAGCCGTCGAGACGGCCGACACGTTCATGCGCGAGAACCCGATCCACGAGAGTGTCGACTACGCGCTCTACATCAAGGGCCTGGCCTATTTCGAGGACGAAGCGGGGTTCCTCGAACAGCGCTTCAAGAAAGACGTGACCGAAAGGCCGCCCGAGAACGTCGAAGAATCCTATTCGTCCTTCCGCCGCCTGGTCGAGCGCTACCCGGCCAGCCAGTATGCGCCGGACGCCGAGCAGCGCATGGTATTTCTCAAGAACCGGCTCGCGGACTACGAGAACCACGTCGCCAGGTATTACCTGCGTCGCGGCGCCTACATCGCGTCGCTGAACCGGGCCAAGAATGCGCTCGAGGAATACAACGGCGCGCCGGCCAACTCCGAGTCGCTGCGGATCATGGAAAGAGCGTACGAGAAGCTCGGCATGTTCGACCTCGCCGCTGACGCAAGGCGCGTGCGCGAGCTCAATTTTCCGAACGAGAGCTAGCCCGGGAAACGGTAGCCCGACGTGATCGGGTAGCGCCAGTCGCGACCGAACGCGCGACTGCTGATGCGAATGCCCGGTGGCGCCTGGCGGCGCTTGTACTCGTTGCGCCGTACCATCTCGAGAACCCGGATCACGGTGTCGCGATCGAATCCGCGTTGCTCGATCGCGTCGACGGACAGGTCCTCTTCGATAAAGGCCGACAGTATCGGGTCCAGCACATCGTAGTCCGGCAGTGAGTCGGAGTCTTTCTGCTCGGCGCGCAATTCGGCCGAGGGTTCGCGGGTGATGACGCGTTCGGGAATCACCTCGCCGAGCGTGTTGCGATAGCGCGCCAGCCGGTAGACGAGCGTCTTGGGGCAGTCCTTGATCGGGGCGAAGCCACCCGCCATGTCGCCGTACAACGTCGCGTAACCAACGGCCATTTCGCTCTTGTTGCCGGTTGTCAGCAACATGCGGCCCGTCTTGTTGGAAATCGCCATGAGCAGCAGGCCGCGGCTGCGCGCCTGGATGTTCTCCTCGGTGACGTCTTCCTCGCGGCCCTCGAAGATGGGCGCCAGCTGCTGCACGGTCGCCGCGTAAATAGGCTCGATCGGAATCACGTCGTACTGCACACCGAGCGTCGCCGCCTGTTTCGCGGCATCCTCCTGGCTCATCGTGGACGTATAGCGAAACGGCATCATCACGGCCCGGACGCGTTCCGGCCCGAGGGCGTCGCACGCAACGGCCAGGACCAGCGCGGAATCGATTCCGCCCGACAGGCCGATAACGACCCCCGGGAACCCGTGCTTGTCCACGTAGTCGCGGGTCCCGGCGACGAGCGCCTGGTAGACGCTCTGCTCGAGCGGCAGGTGGTCGGCGACCACAGACGTCGCAATATCGATGCCGGTGGCGGATGCCTCAAGGTCGACCCGGTGAAGTCCTTCCTCGAAAGCAGGCGCACGGAAACGGATCTCGCCTTGCGCGTCTATGACCATCGAGCCGCCATCGAACACGAGCTCGTCCTGGCCGCCAACCGTATTCACGTAGACGACCGGCACGCTCGATTCGTCCACGCGGGCCCGCAGCCTGGCCTCGCGCCTGCGCTGCGCGTCGACGTCGTAGGGCGACCCGTTGATCGAAACCACGCACTCGGCGCCGGCGGTGCGCGCCGCCGCAATCGGCTCGGGCCTCCAGGCGTCTTCGCAAATGACCAGCCCGATACGCACGCCGTTGAGGCGAAATACGGCCGCGTCGGCGCCGGCCGTGAAATAGCGCACCTCGTCGAATACGCGGTAGTTCGGCAGCAGCTGTTTGCGATAGCCGCACAGCTGCTTGCCATCCGCAAACACGCCACAACTGTTGTAGATCCTGTCGTCGACGTACTCGGGGAAACCGATCAGGACGGCGATGCCCTGCACCGTGTCGCGAATTTCCGCGACGGCCTGCTCGGTGCGATGGCGCAGGCCGGCATGAAACAGCAGGTCTTCCGGGGGATAGCCACAAACGCTGAGTTCCGGAAAAACCACGAGATCGGCCTGCAGCTCGTCGCGTGCGCGCTGCGCGTAGTCGATGATCTTGCGGGTATTCGCACTGACGGCGCCGACGGCGAGATCGATCTGCGCAAGCGCGACTTTGACAGTGCTGGTCATGGCTGCACTTCCCGTCTACCCGCCGAGTACCTCCAGCATCTTGTTGCCGAGTTCGGCCGGGGAACGCACGGTGGCGACCCCTGCCGCATCGAGCGCCTTGTACTTGTCGGCCGCGGTGCCCTTGCCGCCGGCCACGATCGCGCCGGCATGGCCCATGCGCTTTCCGGGTGGCGCCGTGACGCCGGCGATGTAGGCCACCACGGGCTTGGATACATTCGACTGGATGTACTCGGCCGCGGCTTCCTCGTCGGTGCCGCCGATTTCGCCGACCATGATGACGCCTTCCGTCTCGGGGTCGCCCTCGAACAGCTCGAGGCAGTCGATGAAGTCCATGCCGCGCACGGGATCTCCGCCGATGCCGATGCAGGTCGTCTGGCCGAGCCCGTTCACCGTGGTCTGGTAGACGGCCTCGTACGTCAGCGTTCCCGACCGCGACACGACGCCGATCTTGCCGGGCTTGTGGATGAACCCCGGCATGATGCCGATCTTGCACTGCTCGGGCGTGATAATGCCCGGGCAGTTCGGCCCGATCAGCCGGCAGTCATGGTCGCGCAGCGCCGACTTGACGCGCACCATGTCGAGGACCGGGATGCCTTCGGTAATGCACACGATGAGTTTGACGCCCGCGTCGGCCGCTTCGAGGATTGCGTCGGCGGCAAACGGCGGCGGTACGAGGATCATGCTGACATCGGCACCGGTTTCTCCGACCGCGGCCTTCATGGTGTCGAAGACCGGCACGCCCAGGTGCTCCTGCCCGCCACGACCCGGCGTGACGCCGCCGACGACCCGGGTGCCGTACTCGATGCACTGCTCGGTATGAAAGGTGCCCTGGCTGCCGGTGATGCCCTGGCAAACGATCTTGCTGTTCTTGTCTACGAGAATACTCACCCGACTCTCCTATTTCGCAGCCGCGACGGCTTTTTTCGCCGCGTCGGTCAGGTCGTCCGCGGCGATGATGTCGAGGCCGCTCGATGCCAGCAGTTCCCTGCCCTTGGTCACGTTCGTGCCTTCCAGCCTTACGACGACCGGAACGCTGACGCCCACGTCCTTGACGGCGGCGATGATGCCTTCGGCGATCAGGTCGCAGCGCACGATACCGCCGAAGATGTTGACCAGGATGGCTTTCACGTTGTCGTTCGACAGGATCAGCTTGAACGCCTCCTCGACGCGTTCCTTCGTGGCGCCGCCGCCCACGTCGAGGAAGTTGGCGGGATCGCCGCCGTGCAGCTTGATGAGATCCATCGTCGCCATGGCCAGGCCCGCGCCGTTCACCATGCAGGCGATGTCACCATCGAGCGAGACGTAGTTCAGGTCATGCGCGGCGGCTTCGCGCTCCTTGTCGTCCTCCTGCGTGATATCCCGCAGCTCGACCAGTTTGGGTTGCCGGTAGAGCGCGTTGCTGTCGATATTGATCTTCGCGTCCAGCGCGATCACGTCGCCCGATGTCGTCGTGATCAGCGGGTTGACCTCGACCAGGGTGGCGTCGGTCTCGACGTAAAGGCGATACAGGTTGCGAATCAGCTTGCCGAACTGGCGCATCTGGTTCTTGTCGAGGCCGAGGCCGAACGCGAGCTGGCGCGCCTGGTAGTCTTGCAGACCCGCGTCGGGCGCCACCGCGACCGTGAAGATCTTTTCGGGCGTTTCCGCCGCGACCTGTTCGATATCCATGCCGCCGGCAGCCGACGCGATGAACGCGACCCTGCCCACTTCCCGGTCGACGAGCATCGACAGGTAGAGCTCGCGATCGATGTCGGAACCGGCTTCGACGTAGACGACATTGACCGGCAGACCCTCTGGGCCCGACTGGTGCGTCACGAGCCGCGTACCGAGCATCTGTTCGGCGAACTGGCGCACCTCTTCCCGGGTGCGGGCAAGTTTGACGCCGCCAGCCTTGCCGCGCCCGCCGGCGTGTACCTGTGCCTTGATGACCCAGAGGTCGCCACCGAGTTCCTTGGTCGCGTCGACCGCTTCGTTCGGGCTCTTCGCGGGCACGCCCTTGGGAACCGGGATGCCGTAATCGGCGAACAATCGCTTCGATTGGTATTCGTGCAAATTCATGGAGGGATCTTTTCGTTACGTGCGGCCGACCGCACAAAATCGGGCGTATTTTGAGGGAAAGCCCGGTGTGGTGCAAAGCCGAAATACACTACAATCTGGTCCAATCCACTTCGCGTGGCGGCTATCGGGCGGAAAATCTTGGTAAGACGGGCAGCGATCGACATCAGCAGCCGGCAAACGTTGCGTGAAAGCCGCGACGCGCTGCTCCAGCGAGCCGCCGACGAGCCCGATCTCACCTGGCGCGTTCTGGGCACGCTGAACGCATTCCGCGCACTGATCGCATTCGCGCTGCTGGCGCTGTTCTTCGCCGGCGGTCAGCCTCGCGTGTTCGGCGACCAGCACCCGACCCTGTTCTGGGTGACGGCCGCCGCGTACCTGGTCTTCGCCATCGGCGCCGCGGTCGCGATCCGGCGGCGCTGGCTGGGCGCCGACATTCAGGCCATCGTCCAGTCGCTCGTCGACATCGCCGCGATCGTCGCGCTGATGCACGCCAGCGGCGGCATTTCGAGCGGTCTGGGCGGCCTGCTGATCGTCTTCGTGGGCGCCGCCAGCCTCGTCCTGCCACGGCAGTTTCCGACGATCCTCGCCGCGGTAGCGACGTTTGCCATCCTTGGCCAGCAGGCACTGGCGCAGTTCGGCGGCGGCACCACGGATGCCAATTACCCGGCCGCCGGCATCCTGAGCGCCGTGATCTTCGCGATGGCGCTCGCCACCCGGCCGCTCGGCCGGCGCATCCAGGCGAGCGAGGCGCTGGCGCGCCAGCGCGGCGTGGACCTGCAGAATCTCTCGGAGCTGAATGAATACATCGTCCAGCACCTGCGCGAGAGCATCATGGTCATCGATGACGACAACAGGATCCGCCTGAGCAACGCGTCGGCCACCCAGCTGCTGGCCGCCTCGGGCGGTGTGCGCGGCCTGCCGTTGCGAGACGTGTTCGAGCCGCTCGCCGACTACATTCATGAATGGCGCGCGGACGGCTCGCAGTCCTCGCATCCGGAATTCACGGTGATTACGTCGGGAAGCAGCCTGCGCATCACCGCGCACCTCGCGCCGCTTGGCAAGGGCGCGGCTCGCAGCGGACCCATACTCGTGTTCCTCGAAGACGCCAGCCTGATCAACGAGCGCGTGCAGCAATCCAAGCTCGCGTCGCTGGGCCGGCTCAGCGCCAGTATCGCGCACGAGATTCGCAACCCGGTTGGCGCGATGAGCCATGCGGCCCAGCTGCTCGGCGAGTCGCCGGTGCTCACCGAAGACGACAAGCGTCTCACCGAGATCATCGAGACACACTCGAGCCGGGTCAGCCACATCATCGACAACGTGCTGCAGCTGTCGCGCCGCGACTCCAGCGAGCCCGAACGCCTGAGCCTCGGCCCCTGGCTGCAGGACTTCGCGCAGGAGTTCTCGAACACGCTCGAGCTGCAGGAAGGTGAGCTCACGATCGCGGCAATGGACCCGGACCTCGAGGTGCGCATGGACCGGTCGCACCTGCGGCAGGTCATGTGGAACCTGTGCGACAACGCCGTGAAGTACGCCAGCGAAACCGGCGGCATTCTCGTGGAGCTGTACGCAGACCGCATGCAGGGGCAGGGCCGCCCGTACGTGGAAGTGCGCGACCACGGGCTCGGCGTCGACGCGGCCACGGCAGACAAGATGTTCGAACCGTTTTATACCGAGCGCTCCGGCGGCACCGGCCTGGGGCTCTATATCTCGCGCGAACTGTGCGAATTGAATCGCGCCACGCTGCTGTACCTTGACCGGCCCGGTGGAGGCAGTATCTTCCGTATCGTATTCGCCGATCCGGCCCGCTGGGAATCCACGACCACATGACCCGACCACGCGCACTTGTCATCGATGACGAACCGGACATCTGCGAACTGCTCACGCTGACCCTCGGTCGCATGGACATCGAGACCGATACGGCAGAGGACGTTGCCGGCGCCAAATCGTTGCTGGAACGGGAGCCGTACGATCTCTGCCTGACCGACATGCGGCTGCCCGACGGCGACGGACTGGAACTGGTGGAATGGATGCAGACCCATGCCGCGGGCATACCCGTCGCCGTCATCACGGCGCACGGCAACGTGGAAACCGCCGTTCAGGCCCTCAAACTCGGCGCTTTCGACTTCATTTCCAAGCCCCTGGACCTCAACAACCTGCGCAACATCGTCGGCAACGCGCTGCGGCTGGACAAGGGCGGCGACGGCCAGTCGCGCCTGTTGGGCGAGTCCGGGCCGATGCGCGAACTGCGTGACATGGTCGACAAGGTCGCGCGTTCACAGGCGCCCGTGCACATCTCCGGCGAGTCCGGCACCGGCAAGGAACTCGTCGCCCGGCTGATCCACGAACGCGGTCCGCGCGCCGACGGCCCGTTCGTGCCGGTCAACTGCGGTGCGATCCCGGCCGAACTCATGGAGAGCGAGTTTTTCGGTCATCTCAAGGGCAGCTTTACCGGGGCCGTCGGCGACAAAGCCGGTCTCGTGCAGAGCGCCGACGGCGGCACGCTGTTTCTCGACGAGATCGCCGACCTGCCGCTGCCGATGCAGGTCAAGCTGCTGCGCGTGATCCAGGAAAAGACCGTGCGGCCGGTCGGCTCGTCGCAGGAAGTCATGACCGATGTCCGTGTCCTGTCAGCAACCCACAAGAACCTCGGCAAGATGGTCGCTGCGAGCGAGTTTCGCGAGGACCTGTACTACCGGATCAATGTCATAGAACTGCACGTTCCGGCCCTCAGGGAGCGCGGCGACGACGTGATCGACCTGGCCGAGCACATTCTTCGCAAACTGGGGGCTACGGCCAAACTGGACGAGGGTGCGCGCCGGGCGCTGCGCAGCTATTCGTTTCCGGGCAACGTGCGCGAACTGGAAAACGTGCTGGAGCGCGCCGTAACGCTGTGCACGAGCGGCACGATCAGTGAAGCAGACCTCAATCTGCGCCAGGCGGCCGCAACCGAAGACAGCCCGGCCGAGTTTACGGCCACCGACCTCGGCAACCAGGTCGAGGACGTACAGCGCCAGGCCATCATGGACGCACTCGAGAAGACGCGCTTCAACAAGACGGCGGCGGCCAAGCTGCTGGGCCTCTCGTTCCGGCAACTCCGCTACCGCATCAAGAAACTCGGCATAGAATGATGGGGTTGCGCAGGAGCCCGCCCCGGCGGGCGATAGACGCTCGAGACAGCGACATTCCATAAGCAACGTCCGCTTCCGCCGACGCCGACTGACAATTTTTGTCACCTTGTGACAATTCGTGACCGGAAGCGACTCGAATATCGTCAGTGGCGTCGATCGCGGAAAACCCGACCTGCGTCACAACTTTCTCCAAATCAATCACTTACATTGTCGAAGTCCGGCTTGGCACGGCCCTTGCTTTCTTACTGGTACGGGCTTATTGCCGTTTTAGTTATGACTACTCATTTTCATGGAGATTAGAGTAATGAAGAAGCAGCAAGGTTTTACGCTTATCGAACTCATGATCGTTGTTGCGATCATCGGCATCCTGGCAGCCATCGCTATTCCGGCTTACCAGGACTACACGATCCGCGCTCAGGTTTCTGAAGGCCTGAACCTGTCGGGTGGTGCCAAGGCAGCTGTAACGGAGTACTTCCAGGATCGCGGTTCGATGCCGGCCAGCAACACGCAGGCAGGTCTCGAAGCGGCCACCAACATTGTTGGTAAGTACGTTGAAAGCATCGACGCAGCCGGCGGCACGATCGTCGTTACGTACGGCATCGACGCTCACCAGGTCATCAGCGGCAACTCAATCGAGCTGACGCCGGATACCTCGCAGGCCGGTAGCGTACAGTGGGTATGCGCCAGCGCTGGTAACGCGATCGAGAACAAGCACCTTCCGGCCGCTTGCCGCTCGTAAGATTTCCCCTTCGAGCCTGCTGGCTCGATATTGAAATCGCAGAAAGCCCCGGATTCGTCCGGGGCTTTTTTTTGCGCATCACGCATGATTTTGTGACTTGCGTCACACTGCTCGCAAGAGGGCACAAGGGACGCGCAGTGTGACATCCAAATGGCGTATCATTCGCCGGGAATGGCGACCTGGGGGCGCCATTGGAGTTCCAGAATGAGAAAGCAACAGGGTTTCACGTTGATCGAGTTGATGATCGTGATCGCGATTATCGGCATTCTTGCCTCGATGGCCGTATCCGCTTACCAGACTTACACCGTGCGCGCCCAGGTGGCCGAAGCACTGAACATGGCCATTGGCGCCAAGGCGCCGATCATCGACGCCTACAACATGACAGGCCAGCCGGCCGCCGACAGGGCAGCCGCGGGCATGACACCGCTGCCGACCGATACCCAGGGCAAGTTTGTTGGCCAAGTGAACGTGGTCAACGGCCGGGTCGATATCCAGTTCGGCAACGATGCCCACCAGGACATTTTCGGCGAGACCGTGTCGGTCACGCCTTACCTGATGAACGGCGGGACGATCGTCTGGCGCTGCGGTTCGGCGCCGGCTCCTGCAGGCGGCGTCGAGCTGACCGGCGGCGGCGTGACGGCCGCCCACCAGGCCCCGACCATCGACGTTCGCTACCTGCCGTCGAGCTGCCGTAACTAGCCTGAAAAACCTGCTTTTTCGCCCATTTCGGGTCTTTTTTGAGGGTTTGACTTAATGGAATCCTCTAACTGTGAATGAGCTCACAAAATCCAGTTGATCCGGGGACTTGGATCAGTGAGACTGTGATGCTCCTAGGATCGCTGGTGCGAAAGTGACCGTATGGCAGTAACGGCGACACAAACAACCCTGGCTGGCCTGCCGCGGCGGCTGGTGCAGGACGGACTGATCTCCGAGGAAAAGCTCGTCGAGGCGACGGATGCTGCCAAGAAGGAGAAACTGCCCCTCGTTGCGTATCTGGTCAACGAGGAACTGGCCGAGGCCCGCGCCATTGCCGTGGCCGCCTCCCACGAATTCGGCGTACCGCTGCTCGACCTCGACGCCATCGACATCGACATCGACGTCATCCGCGCCGTCGACCAGAAACTGATCAACAAGCATCGTGTGCTGCCGCTGGTGCAGCGCGGCCAGCGCCTGTTCCTGGGTATTTCGGACCCGACCAACCTGGCCGCAATCGACGACATCAAGTTCCAGACGAGCCTGCGCATCGACCCCGTCGTTGTCGAGCAGGACAAGCTCGAGGAACGCATTGCCAAGGCTATCGAGGCCGTCGACACGACCATGGGCGATCTCGCCGACGACGACTTCGATCTCGAGAACCTCGACGTCACGGGCGACGACGACGACGAAGAGGATATCCACAAGGACGACATCGAAGACGCGCCGGTCGTCCGGTTCGTCAACAAGATCCTGCTGGACGCCATCAAGCGCGGCGCGTCGGATATCCATTTCGAGCCGTACGAGAAATATTTCCGGGTCCGGACGCGCCTTGATGGCGTGCTGTCGGAGGTCGCGCAGCCGCCGGTCGTGCTGGCCAACAAGGTCTGCGCGCGCCTCAAGGTCATGTCGCGCATGGACATCGCCGAGCGGCGTGTCCCGCAGGACGGCCGCATCAAGATGCGCCTGTCGAAGAACCGCGCCATCGACTTTCGTGTCAACACCTGTCCGACGCTGTTCGGCGAGAAGATCGTGCTGCGTATCCTGGATCCGTCCAGCGCCAAGCTCGGCATCGAGATGCTCGGCTACGAGGACCACCAGCGCGGGCTCTACGAGAAGCACCTGTCCAAGCCGTACGGCATGATCCTCGTAACCGGCCCGACCGGTTCCGGTAAAACGGTATCGCTGTACACCGGCCTGAACATCCTCAACACCGACGACCGCAACATCTCGACGGCGGAAGACCCGGCCGAAATCAACCTGCCGGGCATCAACCAGGTCAACGTCAACCCGAAGGTCGGCCTGACGTTCGCGTCGTCGCTCAAGGCGTTCCTGCGCCAGGATCCCGACGTGATCATGGTGGGTGAGATTCGTGACCTCGAGACGGCCGAGATCGCGATCAAGGCCGCCCAGACCGGTCACCTCGTGCTCTCGACCCTGCATACCAACGACGCGCCGCGCACGCTGACGCGTCTCGTCGACATGGGCGTCAAGCCTTACGCCATCGCCACGTCGGTCAGCCTGATCATCGCGCAGCGCCTTGCACGGCGCCTGTGCGACAACTGCAAGGAGGTCAGGGACATCCCGCGCGAGGCGCTCGAAAAAGAGGGCTTCACGGCCGCGGACCTTGACGAGGGCATGACGATTTTCGGGCCGAAGGGCTGCAAGAGCTGCAACGACGGCTACAAGGGCCGCGTCGGCGTATTCCAGGTCATGGAAGTTTCCGAGGCCATGGGCAGAATCATAATGGAAGGCGGCAACGCCATGCAGATCGCCGACCAGGCGGCGCAAGAGGGGGTCATTGATTTACGACAGGCCGGATTGAACAAAGTCAAGGACGGGGTTACCAGCCTTGAAGAGATCAACCGGGTTACAATCGAGTAGGTTAACACCTCGCTTTATGGGCATTAGACATGGCTGAAACAGCAGTTGCAGGCGGCGGGAACGTCCCTTTCCTCTGGGAAGGAACTGACCGCAAAGGCAAGAAGGTCAAGGGCAAGAGCATGGCTGCCAACGAGGCGGCCGTACGCGCCGACCTGCGCCGCCAGGGCGTCGTTCCTTCCCGCATCAGGAAGCAGAAAAAAGGCCTGTTCAGCGGTGGCGGATCGATCACCACGGCCGACATTGCAATCTTCAGCCGCCAGCTTGCCACCATGCTGGCCGCCGGTATTCCGCTCGTCCAGGCCTTCGAAATCGTTGGCAACGGCCACGAAAACGCGGCCATGCAAAAACTCATTCTCGCGGTCAAGGCCGACGTCGAGGGCGGTAGCGCCCTGGCCGAAGCCCTGGCCAAGCACCCGCTGTATTTTGACGACCTGTTCATCAACCTCGTCGAGGCCGGTGAGCAGGCCGGCGCCCTCGAGACGCTGCTCGACAAGATTGCGACCTACAAGGAAAAGACCGAGGCCCTCAAGAAGAAAATCAAGAAGGCCCTGACCTACCCGGCCGCCGTTCTCGTCGTGGCGTTCGTCGTCACCGCGATCCTGCTGATTTTCGTCATCCCGGCGTTTGAAGACCTGTTCAAGGGCTTTGGCGCCGACCTGCCGACGTTCACGCGCATGGTCATCGACCTGTCGTTCTTCGTGCGCGAGAAAGGCTGGTACATCGCCATCCTGATGGGTAGTGGCATCGGTGCATTCTTCTACTTCAAGAAGCGCTCCCGGGCCATGCGCCACTGGCTCGACCGCATGACTCTCAAGATTCCGGTCATCGGCTCGATCATGCAAAAGGCATCGATTGCCCGCTACGCCCGTACGCTGTCGACCATGTTCGCAGCAGGCGTGCCGCTCGTCGAAGCCCTCGAGTCGGTCGCCGGCGCAACCGGCAACATCGTCTACGAAATCGGCGTACTGCAGATGCGCGACGAGGTCGCGACCGGCCAGCGGCTGCAACAGGCCATGGAGAACTCGGACCTGTTCCCCAACATGGTGATCCAGATGATCGCGGTCGGCGAAGAGTCGGGTTCGCTCGACGAGATGTCGGCCAAGGTCGCCGACTTCTATGAAGAAGACGTCGATAACGCGGTCGACAACCTGTCGAGCCTGCTCGAGCCGATGATCATGGCGATCCTCGGCGTGCTGGTTGGCGGCCTGGTTGTCGCCATGTACCTGCCGATCTTCAAGATGGGTTCGGTTATCTGAGCAAGCCGCTCATCGTTTACAATGCAACGGCGTTGGGAGGAGACTCCTGACGCCGTTTTTGCTTGTGCGCCGTCGAACGGAGACATTGCATGATCGAGGTATTCAACGAAGCGCCGCTGGCTTTCGTGGCTGTCGCCTTTGCGTTCGCGCTGATGATCGGCAGCTTTCTGAACGTCGTCATTTACCGGCTGCCGATCATGATGCAGCGCGAATGGCGCGACCAGTGCAGGGAACTGCAGAAAGAGCTGCCGGACGATCTGCCCGAGGGCCGCTTTAATCTCGTCGTCCCGCGCTCGCGCTGTCCTTCCTGCGGCAACACGATCAAGGCCTGGCAGAACATCCCGGTCCTGAGCTACCTGATGCTGGGCGCGCAGTGCGCCAAGTGCCGCAAGTCGATCTCGGTGCGCTACCCGATCGTCGAGATGCTGACGGCGGTGCTCGCAGCCTGGTGCGCCTGGCGCTTCGGCTTCGGCTGGGAAGCGCTGATGGCGATCGCACTGACCTGCGCCCTGGTCGCCGTGAGCCTGATCGACATCGATCACCAGATCATCCCCGATTCGATCGTCCTGCCCTTCATGTGGATCGGGCTGGTCATGAGCCTGTTCCACCCGCTGCCGGGAGCGGAAACCCTGTTTGTGAGCCCGCGAGACGCCATTACCGGCGCGCTGGCCGGCTACCTGAGCCTCTGGAGCGTCTACCAACTGTTCAAACTGGTGACGGGCAAGGAAGGCATGGGATACGGCGATTTCAAGCTCCTGGCGGCCCTCGGCGCGTGGCTGGGCCCGTGGCCGGCGCTACCCATGATCATCCTGCTGTCCGCGGTCGTCGGCGCCGTCGCGGGCATTGCCATGATCATTTTCCGCGGCCGCGACCGGCAGTTGCCCATTCCATTCGGTCCCTACCTTGCGGCAGCGGGCTGGATCACGATGCTGTACGGCGAGACGATCTGGACCTCCTACCTCGGCATGTTTCAGTAAGTGAGCGGCCCCCCTCGCATCGGCCTGACCGGCGGCATTGCGAGCGGCAAGTCCACGGTGGCCAACCTGTTCGCCGAACTCGGGGCGACGATTATCGACACCGACGTGATCGCCCGGGAAATCGTCGAGCCCGGTCAACCGGCGCTGCAGGACATCGCCGCCGCATTCGGCGAGGAGGTGCTGCAGCCCGACGGCCGCCTCGATCGCAGTGCCTTGCGGAGCCGCGTTTTCGCGAACGCCGGGGACCTGCAGCGACTGGAAGCCATCACCCATCCCCGCATCCGCGCCGAAACGTTGCGGCAGGCGGACGCGGCGGGCGGCCTGTACCAGCTGATCGTGGTGCCTTTGCTGGTCCAGTCTCCGCTGCGCGAGTCTGTCGACCGGATCCTGGTCGTGGATTGCCCGGAAGAAACGCAGATCGAACGCCTGATGGCGCGTGACGCAGAGTCCGAGGCGCAGGCGCGACGCATCCTTGCCGCGCAGGCAAGCCGCAGCGAGCGGCTGGCGATCGCCGATGACGTCGTGTCGAACGACGGCAGCCTCGAGAACACGCGGCGCCAGGTCGCCGCGCTTCATGAAATCTACCGGTCGCTCGCGTAAACTTACTTGATGGCGAAGCCGGCCAGCAATTTGTCGTCCCGCGCAATCCAGGCGCACTACGAGCAGCCTGTGTCGGAGCGCATGCGCACGTTCATGCGCCTCGAGTTCCTCTATCGGCAGATGCTCTACAACAGCGAGCTGGAGACCAACTGGGCCTGCCGCGCAACGATAAGCGGTCTGCTCGAGATCCTGGCCATCCTGTCGCGCGGCGACGTGCGCAGCGAGGTCCACAAGGAACTGGATTTCCAGCTCGACCATCTGCAACGCTTCCAGAGCCAGCCCGGCGTCGATTCCGGGCGCCTCGACACGCTGGTTGCCAACCTGATCGACAGCCGCGCCGCCATCGACAACATCGGCACGTCGTACCTGCAACCCCTCAAGGAATCCGAGTTTCTCAGCGCGATCAAGCACCGCAGCTCGATCCCCGGGGGGACCTGCGAATTCGACCTGCCCGAGTACAGCCATTGGCTGCGGCAGCCCTTCGAACGCCGGCAGCAGGACCTCGATGTCTGGATCGGGGCCATTCGCCCGCTGTGTGACGCGGTGCTCGAGTCGTTGTGGCTAATTCGCGAAAGCGGCCAGCCGGCGGACAAGGTCGCGATCAACGGCATGTATCAGCACAGCATGCAAAAGGACGCCCAGTGCCGGCTCCTGCGCATCAACCTGCCCAACGAGAGCACGCTCTACCCCGAAATCAGCGGCAGCCAGCACCGTTTCACGGTGCGCTTTCTCGAGTGGTCGAACATCGAGAGCCGTGCCGTGCAGACCGGGCACGACGTGCCGTTTCAGCTCAGTATCTGTTGAATCGCGGCGACGACCGGCGCGTCGGCCGGCAGCAATTCACCCGGATCTAGCTCCCTTGCTGGTAGCCAGCGCAGACCCTGCCCTTCGAGGCCTTCGGGCTCGCCGTTCCAGGCGTTGACGAGGAAAAACTCGAGATCGACGACACGGTCCGGGTACTCGTGATGCAGTTCCATGAGCGGTTGCAGGTCGGTCGCCTCGATACCGAGTTCCTCGGCGAGCTCGCGTTTTAGCGCATCGCCGGACGACTCGTCTCCGCCTATCTTGCCACCCGGAAACTCCCAGAGGCCGTCGAACGGGCCGTCGCAGAGCCGCTCGGTGATCAGCACCCGGCCGCCGTGATCGTGCAGGATGCCGGCGGCTACGCGAAAGTGGTTCAGGCCAGTTTGCCGTGGCACTGCTTGTACTTCTTGCCCGAGCCGCACGGGCACGGCTCGTTGCGGCCGACCTTGCGGCCGTCGCGCTTGAACGTCTCGGGCCGCGGCGCCGCAGCGGGCGCCGGGGCGCCACTCATGGTGCGCGGCTGCTGGCCCTGCCCCTGCGCGGGTTGCTGTCCCTGGGGCGGACTCGCCAGGGCCGACGCCTGGGCATGCTGGAAGCGCATTGCGGCAGCGGCGCGCTTGCGCTCTTCCTCATCGTCGAGATCTTCTTCGCCCTGGATACGAATTCGCGACAGGATGCTGATCGTGTCGTGTTTGACCTGCTCCAGCATCGCGCCGAACATCTCGAACGCCTCGCGCTTGTATTCCTGCTTCGGGTTCTTCTGTGCGTAGGATCGCAAGCCGATGCCCTGGCGCAGGTGGTCCATGCCCGCGAGGTGTTCCTTCCAGTGCAGGTCGAGCTGGCGCAGCATGACCTGCTTCTCGACCGTGCGCATGAGTTCGGCGCCGATCTTCTCTTCCCGGAACTTGTAGGCAGCCGCACTGGCATCGATGCAGCGCTCGAGAATGCCCTCGTCGTTCAGCGTGGGTTCGTCTCGCAGCCATTGCGCGATGTCGAGGCGCATTCCGAAGTCGGCGTCGAGGGCCTGCACGAGCCCGTCGACGTCCCATTGTTCATCAAGGCTGCCTGGCGGGATGTGGTCCTGCACCGTGATGGCGACGACCTCCTCCCGAATGGCCGCGACCGACTCTTCGATCTCGTCCGCTTCCATGAGCTCCGAGCGCTGGTGGTAGACGACCTTGCGCTGATCGTTGGCGACGTCGTCGTACTCGAGCAGGTTCTTGCGAATATCGAAGTTGTGGGCCTCGACCTTGCGCTGGGCGCGTTCGATCTGCCGCGACAGCAACTTGCTCTCGATGGCCTCTCCCGGCCGCATGCCGGCCCGCGACAGCAGGTTCTTGGTGCGCTCCGGATCGCCGAAGATGCGCATCAGCGTGTCTTCCATCGACAGGTAGAAACGCGACGAACCCGGGTCGCCCTGGCGGCCGCTGCGGCCCCTGAGCTGGTTGTCGATGCGCCGCGACTCGTGGCGCTCGGTGCCGACGATATGCAGGCCGCCGGCCTCGAGCACCGCATTGTGGCGCTCCTGCCATTCGGCGCGAACCGAGGCCTCGTCGCCGCCCTCTCCTGCCGCTGCGAGTTCCGCTTCGAGATTGCCGCCCAGCACGATGTCCGTACCGCGCCCGGCCATGTTGGTGGCGATCGTGATCGCGCCGGGACGCCCCGCCTGCTGCACGATGACGGCTTCCCGCTCGTGCTGCTTGGCGTTGAGGACCTCGTGATCGATCTTCTTCTCGCGCAGGAACTTGGACAGTAATTCCGAGGTCTCGATCGACGTCGTGCCGACCAGCACCGGCTGGCCGCGTTCGCGGCAGTCGGCGATGTCCTCGACAATCGCCTCGAACTTGTCTTTCTCGGTGAGATAAACAAGATCGGCAGCATCGTCGCGAATCATCGGCACATTGGTCGGAATGACGACGACCTCGAGCCCGTAGATCTGCTGGAACTCGAAGGCTTCGGTATCGGCCGTACCGGTCATTCCCGACAGGTTGCTGTAAAGACGGAAGAAGTTCTGGAACGTGATCGAGGCAACCGTCTGGTTCTCCTGCTTGATCTGCACCCCTTCCTTGGCCTCGATGGCCTGGTGCAGTCCGTCGGACCAGCGCCGGCCCGGCATCGTGCGACCCGTAAACTCGTCGACGATCACGACCTCGCCGTTGGCCACCACGTACTCGACGTCCTTCTTGAAGATGGCGTGGGCACGCAGTGCGGCGTTCAGGTGGTGCAGCAGCCGTATGTTGCCCGCGTCGTAGAGGCTCTCGCCCTCCTGGAGCAGGCCGGCCTTGGTCATGAGCGCCTCGACCTTCTGGTGGCCGTCCTCGGTCAGGTAGGCCTGCTTGGCTTTTTCATCCGTGGTGAAGTCGCCGCGCTTGACCAGCTTGCAGGCGGCCGGCTTGCCGCTGTCGTCGACGAGGATCACATCGGCCTGCTGTTCCTCGCCAAGCTCGACGGCCTGCTCGAGCGGCATGACCTCGGTGGCCACACCGTTCTCGTCGTTGACCGACACCGGCAGGCCGTTGAGGCCCTTGAGGGTGACGTTCTTCGCCAGGATCTCGTAGTTGGCCGGCTCTTCGGTCTCGTCGTGCTTCGTCAGTTTCGGGACCAGCTTGTTGATCTGCGCGTACAGGTCGGTGCTGGCTTCCGCCGGACCCGAAATGATGAGCGGCGTGCGCGCCTCGTCGATCAGGATCGAGTCGACTTCGTCGACGATGGCAAACGTCAGGTCTCGCTGTGCCTTGTCCTCGAGCGCGAACGCGAGGTTGTCGCGCAGGTAGTCGAAGCCGAGCTCGTTGTTCGTTGCGTAGGTAATGTCGCTGTTGTAAGCGGCGCGCTTTTCTTCCTGGGTCTGGCCGCTTTTCGAAACCCCCACGGTCAGCCCGAGAAATTCGTACACCGGCCGCATCCAGTCGGCGTCGCGCTGGGCGAGGTACTCGTTGACCGTGACGATATGCACACTGTTGCCGCTGAGGGCGTTGAGATAGGCCGGCAGGGTGGCGACCAGCGTCTTGCCCTCACCGGTGCGCATTTCCGCGATATTGCCGTCGTGCAGGACCATGCCACCGATCAGCTGGACGTCGAACGGCCGCAGCCCCAGCGTCCGCCGGGCCGACTCGCGAGCGACTGCGAAGGCCTCGGGCAGCAGGGCGTCGAGGCTGGCCCCTTCTTTGTAGCGTTGACGAAATTCGTCGGTCTTGGCGCGCAGGGCATCGTCGTCGAGGGCCTGCAGGCCTTCTTCCTGGGCATTGATCTTTTTGACGGTTTTGCCGTACTGGCGCAGCAGCCGCTGGTTTCGGCTGCCGAAAATACTGGTCAAGAAATTAGCCACCGGGGCTCCTGCGGATCTTCGGGCACGCAAAGCGCGCTATTGTATCTAAACTCGCGAAATAAAGGCGATTCCTGGGAATTCAACCCGGGCGGGATCGGCGCCGGGCGGGCGGGAAAGGCTTACTTGCCGGAATCGCGGATGAAATTGACGGGATTGACCCGGCGGCCGTTCTTAACCACCTCGAAATGCAGGTTGGGTCCCGTCGCACGGCCCGTCTCGCCCATCAGGGCGATGACCTGGCCTTTCTTGACCTCGTCACCGACAGCGACGAGGTTTTCGGAATTGTGCGCGTAGCGCGTTGCATAGCCGTTGCCATGGTTGATCTCGACCATGACGCCGTAGCCGTAACGATCGGCCGACCAGGTGACCACGCCGTCGGCCACCGCTTCGATCGGGTCGCCGAACTTGCCGGCGAAATCGATGCCGGTGTGGTTGGCCGGCTTGCCGGTGAACGGGTCGGTGCGCTTGCCGAAATAGGAGGAAATCCAGCCGGAGCCGACGGGCCGGCCCTGCGGGTAGACGCGCTCATTGAGGTTCTGCCCCATCAGCACGTCTTCCAGGACGCCGAGCTGCGCTTCGCGATCGTTGAGCTGCTCGTCCAGCGAGGCCATCGACTCGACGAGGTCGGGGACGGCAACGTTAGAGCCGGTTGGCATCGGTTCTTCCGGACCGCCGAGGGCCGGCTCGGTGTTGAAATCGAACTCGCCTTCCTCGAGGTCGGCCATGTCCGTCAGGCGGCGGCCGAGCGCATCGAGGCGAATGATGCGGGCGTTCATCTGGGCGATGCGGATTGCCAGCGCGTCGAGCGTGTCTTCGTTGCCCTGGCGAATGGACTCGATGCTGTCGCGTTGCTCGCGCAGTTCGTCGTTGAGCCTGACGACTTCGTTCAGGCTGACACCCGAACCCGTGGCAGAGGAATAGAAGTAGCCGCCGGCAAAACCGAGGACGGAGACCAGGGCCGCAACGGTGACAGCGGCCACCCACACCGACGGACCGGCGAGGTTAATCTGTCGGGCCTTGCCCAGGCCTTTGCCAAAGATGACTACATTCATTACAAACGCCCCAATATGACCTGGGTCGGAATCGTTATTGCAGAGCCCCTCAGTACTGAACGGCAGTCGTTCGGCCGCTTGCGGCCATTGTTGTTGCTTGCCTGCCTGACTTCCGCTTCCACTTCGGTAGCCCCGCTGTCCTAGGCCCGAAAGCCCGTAGACCGGTGGTTTTGCGCCCCCGTCTTTCGACGGGTTTGCCCTTGTCGGAAGCGACAATATGCATAATGTCGGTTTTTAATACAAGATACGGACTTCCGAAGGGTGACCCAGGTCCCCGGAAAACCGCCAAAATCGCCAACTGCGTCACATTTTTATGTCGATAAAAAGCCTCGAAAACCTGCTAAATCCCAATGATAACGGGGGCTTAGGTGAGATCGTCCGGCACGCCCGGGACATGGGCGAGCTGGTCGGCCAGTTGCAAAAGGCCTTGCCTGACGACATCGGCCAGCAGGTCCTGGCCGCCAACATTCGCGACGGCGGCGAACTGGTCGTGCTCACCAGTTCGCCGGCCTGGGCGGCCAAATTGCGGTTCGAGGCGGACGCCCTGCTCGACGCTGCGCGCGAGACCGGCGCCGGCGTCGAGTCGTGCACGGTCCGCGTGTGCCGCGGCGGCTGATTAGATACCGTCGTCCGGATTCAGCGTCCGTTCGGCCAGGGCCTCGGGCGTCTTTTCCTGCCAGACTGCCCAGTATTCGCGCTGCCGTTCGGCGACGCTTGCCGCGCTTTCCTCGGCCCAGGCGTACGATTCCGGCGTGTTCTGCGTGAACACGGTCTCATTCATCCACTCGCGGAAGTCGTCCGAGTCGATCTGGAACTCGCCGGCGCCGCCATTGCGCACCGGGTACAGACTGAAACGTGCGCGCCACGCGCCCATGCGCGGAGTGACGATCGCGTAGTAAGTCTTGCCGCCAACCAGTTCGGCTTCCAGAAAGTCAGCCGCTTCCGAAACCACCATGAACACGTGCTTGCCGGGGTCCACCTCGTAAGCCAGCTTCTTGCCGTTCGACAGGATGCCGATGAACTCGGCGCCGCCGCCCGTTGCGTCGAACAACGTCGCCTGGATGGCGCTACCGACGAATGACGATCGGAAGAACACGACCTGCGCCTTGTCTGCCGACGGCGTGACGAGCTGCTGCTCGGGTGCGTCCATCATTTTCGACGTTGCACAGCCGCTGACCAGGTATGCAATCGAAATCAGAATTAATGCCCGGATCTTCATGCCTGTATTCTCCCCGCGAAGTGAAGTTGTGATACGCGGCAATGATAACTCAGTAGAGGTACTTGGCGGACAGCTGCAGGCGATTCATCACGCCGTCAGCGCCGCTCTCGTCCTCGCGCCGGCCCCAGATGTACTCGGCGCCAACGCTCATGCGCTTGATCGGTACCCAGACGATGTTGGCGTGCGCGCTCTGGTAGGCCTTCGGCACGTCGAGACCGCTGATCGCGGTGTCATTTTCGGCCGCGGCGAAAGACATGCCGACCGACGAGTGCAGGCGGTCGCTCCAGCGGTGCCGATACGCAGCGAATACGCCGTACTGGGGCGTCAGTTTGATATCGCCCCGGGCATTGAGCGCGCCGACATTGAAGGCGTTGAGCCCCAGGTAGCGGCCGAGCCCGTTGCCGACGTTCAGCTGCCAGCGCAGGTCATCGTCGTCGCTCAGCCGGTGCCGGCCGGCCACGCCGATAGCGCCACCCAGGGTTGCATCCTCGAAGCCCGAGCTGCCGACACGGAGTTCACGAACAAGCGCCGACACGCTGAGCAGGCCCCAGTCGCCGGACCAGTTGCGCCGCAGCACCACATCCGGATAGCGGCTGTCGTCCGCGTCGATGCGCGGACCGCCGCCAAACGGCGTCAACGTCGTTTCGGGATTCTCCAGCGAAAGCGCCCAGTCGCCGTTGGCCGCGGGCGCCGTGTAACGAATCTGCGCCTGGCGGGCAAACGTCGTGCCGACCGGCCCTATGAAGTCCAGGTAGTCGGGCAGTGACGCCACGTTAAAGAAATTGGTCCACGTCTGCCCGACGGTCCAGCGGCCCCAGTTGATCGACGCGTGCCGAATGCGCGCCGAGAACGAGTTACCGACTCGCTCGTCGCCCTGCTGGCCGGCCAGGAAGTCGATCTCGAAATGCGTGCTGATGTCGCCTTGCCCGGTCGGGGTGTACGACTTCAGCCAGAAGCGCGTCTCCTTGGCATGCAGGTTGAGCTGCGGACCCGCTGACTCGCCGGATGTGCTGATCGTCGACGGAATGAAGAAATCCTCGCCGGCGCCACGCGTCGGGGCGTTGCTGTAGTCGCTGAAGATCGCGTCGGTCTTGACGTACCCGCCCACCTGGATATCGGTGTCTTCGTAGATCGTCGGGTAATCCACCACCTCGGCCAGCGCCTCTTCCATGTCATCGATTTGCGCGCATGACGCCACGGCCTGTTCCACTTCGTCGACACGGGCGCACGATGCGTCAAACGCCTGTGTCTGTTGCTCGATCAGCGCCTCGAGCCGCTCGACCTTGGCTTCCAGATCGCTGATCCGTTGCTCATAGGTCTCGGTATCGTTTGCCGCATGCGCTGCAGCCATCGGCAGGAGCACGAGCAACGCCAGCAGGCTGCCCGGGTGATGTCGAAATGTCATGTCCAGTTCTCAAGCGGGTGGTGAGAACTGAAATTTTGTTGGGCCCAAAGGCGCTATGCCATACGCACAAATCAGTATGGGTGTAGTGCCAATCTGCGGGCAGGGGCCGGTCAGTCGTCCAGGTGAATGTTGACGCGGCGGTTGCGCCTGCCCTTTTTCTCGACTTTGCCGATGCGCACCGCGCCGACTTCGCTCGTCGACTGCAGGTGGGTGCCGCCGCAAGGCTGCAAGTCGACGCCCGCAATCTCCAGCAGGCGCACACTGCCTTTGCCGCGCGGCGGCTGCACCGACATCGTGCGTACGAGCTCGGGCTGGGCGTCCAGCTCCGCCTCGGTGATCCAGCGGCAGCTCACGGGATGATCATCGGCAACCAGTTTTGCAAGCGCCGCCCCGACAGCTTCCTTGTCGACCGACTCTTCCATGTCGAAATCGAGCCGGCTTTTCACGGCGGAAATGTTGCCGCCCGTGACACCGTATTGCAGCACCGATCCGAGCAGGTGCATCGCCGTGTGCATGCGCATGTGCCGGTAACGGCGTTCCCAGTCGAGCGCGCCGCGCACAGCCGTGCCGGCGACCGGCAGCGGACCGTTCTCATCGAGCATATGGAGGATCGCGCCGTCCTCTCCGTAGCGCGTGTCGATCACGGCCACCTGTTCGCCGTCCCAGCTCAACGCACCCGTGTCACCGGGCTGGCCGCCGCCGAGCGGGTAGAAGACCGTGCGATCGAGCACCACGCCGTTGTCGCGCACCTCGGCGACGTTCGCGTCGCATTCCTTCAGGTAGGAGTCGGACCGGAAGAGCTCTGCAGTCATGTCCGGGAGTATCGCGCCCATGGGGCGCGCCTACAAGTCAGGCGTAGGAAGGAGTGGCGTAAGAAATCGGCGCCTTCCGGGGATCCTTGAACGAGATCTCCTCCCAGGTCGACTTCTCGTCGAGCATGGCCCGGAGCAGCTTGTTGTTGAGATCGTGTCCCGACTTGTAAGCGCGGAACTCGCCGATGATCGGGTGGCCGAGCAGGTAGATGTCGCCGATGGCGTCGAGAATCTTGTGGATCACGAACTCGTTGGCGTAGCGCAGGCCGTCCTCGTTGAGGATGCGGTAATCGTCGAGCACGATGGCGTTGTCCATGCTGCCGCCGAGCGTCAGGTTACGCTCGCGCAGCGCCTCGACATCGCGCAGGAAGCAAAACGTGCGCGCGCGGCTCACTTCCTTGAGAAACGAGGTCGATGAAAAGTCGATGCTGGCTTCCTGCTTGATCTTGTTGAACACGGGGTGATTGAAATACACCTCGAAGTTCACCTTGAATCCGTTGAACGGGTGGAACTCGGCCCACTTGTCGCCGTCCTCAACTCGCACCTTGCGTTTGATCCGTATGAATTTCTTCTCGGCCTGCTGTTCTTCGATACCGGCGGACTGCAGCAGGAACACGAAGGGCCCGGCGCTGCCGTCCATGATCGGCACTTCCGCCGCCGACAGGTCGATGTTGATGTTGTCGATGCCCAGCCCCGCCAGCGCCGACATCAGGTGCTCCACGGTCGCCACTTTCACGCCGTCCTTGATCAGCGTGGTGCCGAGCATCGTTTCACCGACGAGGCGCGGGTCGACCTTGACGTCGACGGGCGGCTCAAGATCGACGCGGCGGAACGTGATACCCGAGTTCTCCGCTGCGGGTCGCAGGGTCATGTAGACCTTCTCGCCATTGTGCAGCCCGACGCCGGTTGCCCGGATCGTGGTCTTGATAGTGCGTTGTTTGGGCATACGGGCAGGAATACCGTGCGCGGAACTGGCGCAAGATTAGCACATCATCGAAAACTTCAAAAATTCAATCGTTTAGGGAGATTGAGTCAGATTTTCTCGGAAGTGCCGGAGCCGGCGGGAAGGAAATTGCCGGCCCGGGAGAGTCCCGGGCCGGCGAGCGGAGGTGTTACGTCGACAGTCCCTTGTCAGTCGGCCTGGCGCCGCAGGAACGCCGGAATATCCAGCAGTTCTTCCTGCAGGCCTGCGTCCTCGAGGCCATCGCCAACGGCGCGCTTTCTCTGCACGGTGGGCTTGTCGAGCCCGTGGTAGTTCGGTTCCTCGCGTGTCGCGGCCGGCGGGCGGCGCACGATGCGCATTGGCGAATCGGCATTGGCGGCTGCGTGGCCCAGGCCCGTCGCAACCACGGTGACCCGGATCTGGTCGGTCATATCCGGATCGATGACGGTGCCGACGACGACCGTGGCATTGTCGGACGCGAATTCCTTGATCGTGTTGCCGACTTCCTGGAACTCGCCGATCGACAGGTCCATGCCTGCCGTGACGTTGGCCAGGATGCCGTTGGCGCCCGCGAGGTTGATGTCCTCGAGCAGCGGGCTCGAGATCGCAGCTTCGGCGGCTTCGCGCGCGCGATCTTCGCCCGACGACATTCCGGAACCCATCATCGCCATGCCCATCTCGGCCATGACGGTGCGGACATCGGCAAAGTCGACGTTGATGAGACCCGGCCGGGTAATCAGTTCGGCAATGCCCTGCACCGCGCCCTGCAGCACCTGGTTGGCCGAGCGGAACGCATCGAGCAGCGTCGTTTCACCGCCAAGCACGGTGAGCAGCTTCTCGTTCGGAATCGTGATCAGCGAGTCGACGTGCTTGGCCAGTTCGGCGATGCCCTGGTCGGCAATCGACATGCGCTTGCCGCCTTCCATGATGAACGGTTTGGTCACGACGGCCACGGTCAGGATGCCGAGTTCCTTGGCGACCTGTGCGACGATCGGGGTGGCCCCGGTACCGGTGCCGCCACCCATGCCGGCCGTGATGAAGAGCATGTCGGCGCCTTCGATGACTTCGTGAATACGGTCGCGATCTTCCATCGCGGCCTGGCGGCCGATATCCGGGTTCGCGCCGGCGCCAAGACCCTTGGTGATGTTGCAACCGATTTGCAGCGCCGTGCGCACGCGCGAGGTCTTCAGGGCCTGCGCGTCCGTGTTGGCGCAAATGAAATCGACGCCCTCGATGCCGGTGTCGACCATGTGCGCCACGGCGTTGCCGCCGCCGCCACCGACACCGATGACCTTGATGACAGCGCTCTGGCTGTGTGCATCCATTAGTTCGAACATTGATGTTTCCTCCGCTTT
>JASJBB010000011.1 GCA_030066735.1 Woeseiaceae bacterium
GGGCGTGATGTAGATGCCCTCGCGCACCCCGAGGTGCGCGATTACGCCGTCGGACTGCGCATAGACGCGCACTCGCTGGCTGGCCTCGCGATTCTGCCGCAGCCGCGCAATCTCGCTGTCGGTAACGCCGAGCGCCGCGAGCCGGTCGCGCGATGCTTCGAGCAACACCTGGTTATTGCTGCGCACCGCTGTCAGGTATTCCTGCTGGGCGTTGACCAGCGTCGGCGAGTACAGCTCGAACAACAGCTCACCCTCGGCGACCGGGTCGCCGGTGGCCGTGACGGCGAGTTTCTCGATCCAGCCGTCGACCCGCGTATGCACGTGCTGCAACGTCTCCTCGTCGAAATTGACGTAGCCGACCGTCTCGATGCGCCGCGACAGCGGCCCCTGCTCGGCAAGCGCCGTGCGGACGCCGAGGTTATTGACGACGGTCGGGTCGATTTTCACGGTGCCCGGCGTGGCGTCCACTTCATCCGCATACACGGGCACGAGGTCCATGCCCATCGGCGACTGGCCGGGCTCGTCGCGCCGGAAATTCGGGTCCATCGGCGCCACCCAGTAAAGGACCTCGCGCTCTTCAGGGCCTGCGGCAACCGTGTCGGACTCGACAGCGGGCGCCAAGGAGCGCCCGATCAGGGCGCCAACGACCAACACGGCGATCACCGCGGCGGCAAAAACGATAGGTCTGCTCATCGGGACAACCCTCCGAGGTTGGCGAGCACGGCATAGCTCTGCGCGCGCTCGACCTGCAGTCGCAGGTGTTCGAGACGAATGTTCAATTCATCGATATAGCCACGCATGACGTCGGCAAAGTCGCCGGTATCGCTCTGGTACGCGAGCAGCGCGGCCTGGGCGTGGTCCGCCGACAACAACAGGATGCTCGACTCGTACAGGTCCGCGCGCCGATCGAGGTCGTGCCAGCGCGCATACGCTGCGTCGAGTTCACTCGACAGCCGCCGGCGCAACTGCTCCACCTCGTATTCGGCGGCGCTGCGCTCCCTGAGCGCGGCGGCCAGCGCGCGGTCCTGGCGATTCTTGCGGAAGAACGGCAGTTGCGTCGTGATCGCCACGCTGATGAAATCGGAGCGAGGGTCGCCGCTCGGCAATTCGCCTTCGCGATACCCGTAGCCCACGTCGATCGCCCAGCCGGGCTTCCTGTTTTCCTCGGCCACGCCGACTTCGGCGTCGTGCGCGTCTGCTCGTGCACGGGCCGCGAGCAGCGCCGGGTGCGACAGCAGGTCGCGCTGCAGCGCCTCCAGCGTCGGCAGCGGTTCCCGGTCGGGCAGCTTCGAGGCAATCGGGCGTGTGGCCGCCGCTCCCGTCCACTCGGCCAGCGCCGCAACGGCCTGGCGGTGAAACTCATCGATCTCGATCAGGCGATCGTCGATCTTGTTGAGCTCGAGTTCGGCACGCAGCACGTCCTGCTGGGTGTTCCTGCCCACGGCATACCACGAGCGCGTGATCTCGACGAGGTCGGCGAACAGCGGGCGCTTTTCCAGCACCATCGCGCGAGCGTGCTGCCAGTAGTATGCATTCAGCCATTGGCGGCGAGCGTTTCGGAGGACGTCGCGCTGGCGAGCCCCGGCCTGTTCGCTCATCTCCAGCGACAGCGACTCGAATTTCAGCGTCCGGAACTCGCGCGAGCCGCCCGACGGAAAGCTCTGACGATAACCGAGCTGTGCCTGCGTCATGCCCTCGGTGGAAAACCCTCCGGACTGGATCGGGAAATTCGCCATGCCGACCCGCAACTCGGGATCGGGCAGCTGACCCGCGGCGACGGCCTTCTCGGCCAGCGCCTGCGATCGCTGCTGCAGGGCCTCGTAGCCGGGCTCCTGCCCGAGCGCAAGATCCTCGGCTTCGGCCAGCGTCAAGGGTGTGTATTGTTGTGCCTGTGCTGCTGACGACAGCAGACACGTGATCAACAGGGGCAGTAAGCGCCCGCGACAAAATCTCATCAAACAATCTCCTTCGAAAGGAAGCGGCTAGAAACGGCTTACTTCGAAGGGATCGCTAATCCAGGAATACGCAGTTCAGGAGATGAATGGGCGGACCGGCAGGCAGTCGGCCGGCCAGGTGCGCGGGCGGCGCCCGCTGGCGCACGATGACAGGTTCGCCACCGTCGAACCGGCCGGCAACCGCGACGGCGGGCAGCTCTTCCGGTGCGTCCTTGGACGGGGACTGGCCGCTACGCGTGTCGTGGCTGAACGACTCGTCCAGTCCGCAATCCGCAAGATCGTCGGCGCAGGACGTCTGGGCCTGCATGCCGGCATGCGTCTCGTGGTGGCCGTGCGCCTGGGCCGGCGGGCAGTGCGGGCAGTTGTGGTCTTCCTCGTCCTCGACCGCCATGGCGCACGGCGCCAGCGCAAGGTTGAGCCAGACAGCGGCAAACAGCCCGATGGCGCGAAGGCCCCGGGGTTGTCGCTTTCTGCTGCTGACGCGTTGGCTCAACTGATTGACTCCAATAGAGTTTCCGGAAACAGGCTAGTCACACGGGGCGCGCAGGTCAAGGACTGACGTCACGCGCATTGCAACCGGCGCCGTCGAGATGTGCCTGGCGCACGTTGAGCCGTGCCGGACAGGGGCGCATAGCCACTATAATTGGCGCTCCGCAACGTGGAAAGCTCGTTGGAACACGTCAATCGACTCGTGCGGGACAGGGGTCGCCTGTTCTGGATACTCAATCTTTCCGGCTGGGCCGGCTACACGCTGGCCGCCTGGCTGGGCGCGCTCGCCCATGAGAAACCCGAGTCCTACCTGCTCGTCATCCTCGGCACGGCCGTGATCGGCCTCGTGATCACGATGTTCTTGCGGCTCATCTATCGCGAACTCTGGAACCGGTCGCTGACCGTTCTCGTCATCGGCGTGCTCGTCGCCAGCTATGCCTTCAGCTTTGGCTGGCAGTGGCTGCACAACATCATGTACTGGGACTGGGTCAAGGATAACTGGCGCCCCGAGCACCTGATGGACTTCGTGAGCGGCATACTGGGCTCGTTCTATATCCTGTTGTGCTGGAGCGGCCTTTACTTCGGCATCAAGTATTACCTGCAGCTGCAGGAGCAGACCGAGCAGACCCTCAAGGCAACCTCGGCAGCGCACCAGGCACAATTGAAGATGCTGCGCTACCAGCTGAACCCGCACTTTCTCTTCAATACGCTCAATGCGATCTCGACGTTGATCCTCGACGGCAAGAACGAGACCGCCAACCAGGCTGTGAGCCGCCTCAGCGACTTCCTGCGCTACACGCTCGACAACGACCCGATGAGCCGGGTCACGCTCGGGTCGGAGCTGGGGGCCATCGACCTGTACCTGGAGATCGAGAAGGTACGATTCGGCGATCGCCTGGTCGTGGAGAAATCCATCGAAGCCAGGGCGCAGAACGCGCTGGTGCCGAGCCTGATTCTGCAGCCGCTGATAGAGAACGCCATCAAGTACGCCGTGACGCCCCACGAAGAGGGCGGCACCCTGCGCATCTCGGCCCGCGTGCAGCAACAGACACTGGTGCTGCAGCTGTCCGATACCGGACCGGGTCTCGGCAATGGCGACAATGGCCAGAAATCCAGTGGCGTCGGCCTGAAGAACACGCGCGAGCGGCTACAGCAACTGTACGGCGACAACCAGGCGTTTACACTGGCGCCGAACGAGCCGTCGGGCCTGAGAATCACCATCAATATTCCCTACGAGACCGAGGATGATTAAAGCCCTGATCGTCGATGACGAGGAACTGGCCCGGCGCGGACTCGAGCTGCGGCTGCAGGCATTCGCGGATGTGGAAATCTGCGGACAGAGCCGCAACGGTCGCGAAGCATTGCAGCATGTGCGCGAGCAATCGCCGGACCTCATGTTTCTCGACGTGCAGATGCCGGGCATGGACGGCTTCGACGTGCTGCGGGGACTCGCCGGCAGTGAAATGCCGGTCGTCATCTTCGTCACGGCGTACGACGAGTTCGCGCTCAAGGCCTTCGACGCCAACGCGCTCGACTACCTGCTGAAACCCATCAACGACCAGCGGCTGGGCGAGGCCGTCGCACGCGCGCGCCAGGCGCTGGGGGACCGGTCGGCAGACAGCCATCGTGACAAGCTGCTGCGGCTGGTTTGCGAACTGACGGGACGCGAGCTCACGCTCGAGGATGCGCTGGCCCAGGCCGCGGGCGATGCCCGCCGGTTTCCCCAGCGGCTTGCCATTCGCGACGGCAGCGAGACGGCTTGCGTCGACGTCGAGGATATTGACTGGATCGACGCGGCCGGCGACTACATGTGCGTGCATGCGGCGGGCAGCACTTATGTTCTGCGCGGCACGATGAAGCATCTGGAGGAGGTGCTGAACCCGGAGACGTTCGTGCGTGTGCACCGCTCTGCGATCGTCAACCGCCACCGCGTGACATCGATGCGGCCGCATCGCAACGGCGAGTACTACCTGCAACTCGGCGATCACACCGAGCTCAAGCTCAGTCGTAAGTACAAAAAGAGCATAGACCGGCTCGCTAATCGCGTTTAGTTATAAGCCCGGTCTGCACGCCTTGTCGCGGCAGGCAAACGGATGGTCGCAAACCCCTAAACCAACACTCATTTACTGGCCTCTAAGGGGCATCACAACGATGCACCCTGGGGATTTCGATGAAACTGTCGCTACGATTACTCGTCGCCTGCATTCTGTTGTTGCTCGCACCGCTTGCCGTGGCCGTCTACGAGGATAACGGCTTGCGCAAGTCGTTTGCGATATCCAGGGCCGGCTCGGCCCCGGTCATCGACGGCAAACTCGATGACGACGCCTGGAGGAGCGCGACGACGATCGACGACTTCCACCAGACCGTGCCCACCGACGGCGCTTCGCCGACCGAAATCACGATCGTCCGGGTGACCTATGACGATGAGTACCTCTACATCGCCGCCGATCTGCGCGACAGCGACCCGAGCGAGATCCGCGCCAAGCAGATGATCCAGGGCAAGATGTTTTTTTCGGATGACCGCTTCTGGGTCACGATCGACAGCTTCAATACCAAGCGCAACGACTACTTCTTCCAGGTCAATGCCAACGGCATCAGGCGTGAGGCGCTGCGGGAGAACAACGCACGATTCATCGAGGAGTGGTCCGCGATCTGGCACGCGGAATCCGCCGTGCACGAGAACGGTTGGGCGACGGAAATCGCGATTCCGTTCAAGTCGATCTCGTTTGCACCCGAGTCGGACACCTGGGGCATCAACTTCGGCCGCGGCATCGTGCGCAAGCAGGAGTTCAACATGTGGGCCTCCCACGAACGCCAGGACTGGCCGGCCTATGGCGGCGAGGTCAAGGGTATCGGGGAGATCGAACAGGGCCTCGGGCTCGATGTCGTGCCGTCGGTCAACGTCAGCCAGGAACGTGACCTTGCCGCCGGCACCAGCGACACGGGCTTCGATCCCTCGCTCGACGTGCGCTACCGGATCACGCCGTCGTTGACGGCAACGCTCACCCTGAATACCGATTTCTCGACGGCCGAAGTCGACGAACAGCAGATCGCCCTCGACCGGTTTTCGTTGTTTTTCCCCGAGAAGCGTGATTTCTTCCTGCAGGACGCGGGTATCTTCGAGTTCGGCAACATCGACACCAATGGCCGGCCGTTTTTCTCGCGGCGCATCGGCCTCTCGGCCGACGGCGAGGCCGTGGGTATCGACGCCGGCATCAAGCTCACGGGCCGTATTGGTGACTTCAATATCGGCACCCTGGCGATTCGCCAGGAAGCGTACGAGGACATCGAGGCGAAGGACCTGTTCGTCGCGCGCGGCTCCTATAACGTGCTCGACGAATCGGCCGTCGGTTTTGTCCTGACGCATGGCGACCCGACGACAAATGAAACCAACTCGGTTGCCGGTGTGGACTTCCTGTACCGCAACAGTGACGGGCCCTTTGGCGAAATCCTGACCGGCCAGTTCTGGGCGCAGCAGAGTGACTCGTCAGACCTCGACGGCGACGACAGCGCCTTTGGCGCGCGTCTCGAGATTCCGAGCGACAAGCTCATGGCATACGTCGCCGGCCAGTACATCGAGGAAAACTTCAGGCCCGCGCTCGGCTTTGTGAACCGCACCGGCATCCGCCGCGTCGACGCCGGACTGCGGTATCGCACCCGGCCGGATGAAGGCCGCTGGCGCGCCATCAACAACCGCATCGACTACACGCTGGTGACCGACATGGATGGCGAGCGCCTGTCCGAGAAGACCCGCATACGGCCCGTTAGCTTCTACTCGCATACCGATGACTTCCTGTTCGTGGAGTGGGAACGCAACCGCGAGACGGTGCTCGAGGACTTTGAACTGTTTGACCGGCTGATCGTCCCGGCCGGCGACTACGAGTTCGAACGCTATCGCGCAGAGATTGCCACCGGCAGGCAGCGGCCGCTGCGCGTCGTGGTTTCGGTCCAGGACGGCGAATTCTTCGGCGGCGACCGGCTCGAGAAATTCGTCGAACTGCAGTGGCGCCAGTCGGCGCACTTTTACCTGGGCGCGAGCTTTACCGAGAACGTCGTCGAGTTGCCGAGCGGCAACTTCACGTCACATCTCGCGAGCCTGCGTTCGGATGTCGCGTTCAATTCACGGTGGTCGTGGAGCAACCTGCTGCAATACGACAACACGTCGGACAGGCTCGGCGTCAACAGCCGGTTGCGCTACATCCCGGAGGCCGGCAAGGAAATGCTGCTGGTGCTCAACCACGGCGCCGACGTTCACCGGAATAACAGCGTGTCCAGCACCCAGAACCAGCTGAACCTCAAGGTGTCGTATACGTTCCGCTACTAGCGCGGCAGGTGCCCGACCTTGACGTAGGCCAGGGCGCCCTCGTCGCGGGTGCAAGGCGCATGCTCGCTGCCGTGCGGGCTGCGAATCCAGGTGCCCGCCGGGTACGCGCCGTCCTCGTCGTAGAATGCGCCGTCGATGACGAACACCTCCTCGCCGCGCTTGTGCCTGTGCTGCTCGAACGCCGTGTTCGGCGCCCAGCGGATCAGCACCACGCGCTCCGTTCCGTACTCGTGCAGCCGCAGTATCTCGATGCCGTCCGCGGCGCCCGGCTGAAATTCCGCACCGGCCGTGTCAACGGCAAACTGTGCCTGGTCTTCTTTCTCGAACTGCTGCAGCTTGACGAAAATCACGCAGCCCGCCGGACCGACCCGGGGCGAGTGCGCCGTGCCGATCGGGTTTCGCACGTACGTGCCCTTGGGATAGCTGGCATGTTCGTCGCCAAACTCGCCGTCGAGCACGAGAAACTCCTCGCCGCCGCCGTGCACGTGGCGGGAGAACGTGCTGTCCGGCGCATAGCGAACCAGTGAGGTCGCACGCGCGACCTCATCGCCTATTCGGTCCAGCATCATGCGCTCGACCCCGGGCATTGGCGAGTCCACCCACTCGTAGTCCTCGGGGCGTATCACCACTCGCTGTGAGAAATCGGCGTTCAGGCGCACCGGCGAGTCTCGTTGCTGAACAACAGCGCACCGTCGTCGATCTCGCCCTTGCGGAACAGTTTGCGGTCGCGCTTGTAGTCCTGCGGGTTGGTCCACGGCCCGTCAATGTGCTGTTTGGGCAGTTGGTCCAGCACGCGCTGAATGTAACCCGACGAAAAGTCCATGATGTAGGGCCGGTCGGCCGAGGCCTCTACGTCAGCGCCCGGCGTCGGCGTGCACTGGCGCGCGCCCACCGCGTCCATGTGGTTGACGAGCCGGCAGAAGTACTCGGCGATGAGGTCCGCGCGCAGTGTCCACGACGCGTTGATGTAGCCGAATGTCGAGACCAGGTTCGGCACGCCCGAACTCATCATGCCCAGGTACGTCACGGTCTTGCCGAAGTCGACCGGCCGGCCGTCGACGTCAAAATCGACGCCGCCCAGCACCAGCAGGTCCAGTCCCGTCGCCGTCACGATGATGTCGGCCTCGAGTTCGTCGCCCGAAGCGAGCCGGATACCCGTTGCGGTGAACGTATCGATGGTGTCGGTGGCGACCGAGGCTTTGCCGGAGCGGATGGCCTCGAACAGGTCGCTGTTCGGCACGAGGCACAGGCGCTGGTCCCAGGGGTTGTAGGCCGGCGTGAAGTGCTTGTCGACAGGGTAGTCCGCGCCGAGCTCCTTGCGCACCCGCCGCAGCAGGAAGCGCTTCATCATCCCGGGCCGGGTGCGGGTGAGCCCGTAGGTAAACGTCTGAAACGTGATGTTTTTCCAGCGCGTTATTGCGTAGGCCCACCTGGCCGGCAGGATCGCCCGCAGCGCGTTGGCGATCCAGTCTTCATCGGGAAACGAAATGACGTAGGTCGGCGAGCGCTGCAGCATCGTGATGTGCTCGACGTCGGCCGCCATCTCGGGCACCAGGGTCATTGCCGTGGCGCCGGAGCCGATGACGACGACCTTCTTGCCCGCGTAATCGAGATCCTCGGGCCAGAACTGCGGGTGTACGATTTCGCCGGCGAACCGGTCGCGTCCCGGGAATTCCGGCAGGTACCCGTGCTCGTAGTTGTAGTACCCGGAACACATCAGCAACATGTTGCAGCGCAGCTGCTCGACCCGGTTGCTGCCGGCATGCCGGATTTCGAGCGTCCATGCTGCGTTCTCGGTCGACCAGGATGCGCCGACGACGCGGCAGCCAAAACGAATGTGCTCGTCGACGTTGTGCTCCGCGGCGGTTTCCTCGATGTACTTGAGAATCGCGGGCCCGTCGGCAATCGCCTTGGATTCCTTCCACGGTTTGAAGTTGTACCCGAGCGTGTGCATGTCGCTGTCGGAGCGAATGCCCGGGTATCGAAACAGGTCCCAGGTGCCGCCCATGCTGTCGCGGCCTTCGAGGATCACGTAGCTCTTGTCGGGACAGTCCTGCTGCAGGTGACAGGCGGCGCCGATGCCGGAAAGGCCCGCCCCTACGATGACGACATCAAAATATTCGCTGTTCACGCGTGTCCGGCCCGCGCGTGCGAATGCTGCGGCTGCGGAGCCTAATCTTCCAGGTTCAACTTGGACTTAATGATAACGTGCCGGCCCGTCGTGTTGTACGGGTCGCCGCCAACGTCGTCGTCATCGACGACCGACAGCTCGGGCCCGTCGGCAAAGTCGACGTTCGCGGCGCGCGAGCGCTTGTCCATCGCATCCAGCGTCGCCCGGGTATGCCTGCTGTGCTTGCCTGTATTATGTGAATCCACGGGATTTCCTCTGCGTATTCCCTCGATACCCAGTTTGAACCAGGTGCTTGCAGAGGATTCTGTCGCTCGTCGGCGAATTCGGACCGTTCGTCGGGAAATCGCCGCCGGTCGGGCCCGGCGCACCGTTCGTCCTAGAGCGGCGCCGTGGCCTCGCGCAGCCACACCGCATCAGGCTCGGACAGCAGGGGCGACAGCGTCTCCCGGACCGTCTCGTGATAGTCGTTGAGCCAGCCGATCTCCGCCGTGGTCATCAGCGCCGAATCCACGAGCCGCCGGTCGATCGGCGCCATGGTGAGGGTCTCGAATTCGAGCATGCCGGCGGTTTCCGATTGGCGCACGACGACCAGGTTCTCGATGCGAATGCCGTACTCGCCCTCGACGTAGTAGCCGGGCTCGTTCGACAGGATCATGCCGGGCTGCAGCGGAACCCAGGGCGCCCTCTTGGCCACGCTCTGCGGCCCTTCGTGCACCCCCAGGTAGGTGCCGACGCCATGACCGGTTCCATGCGCGTAATCGAGACCCGCATTCCATAGGGGCTGACGCGCCAGGATATCCAGCTGGTAGCCGCTCGTGTCGGGCGGAAATACGGCGGTGGCGAGCGCGATGTGGCCTTGCAGCACGCGCGTGAACCGGTCCCTGCGCTCCGCGGGCTGTTCGCCGAGCGCGACCGTGCGGGTAATGTCGGTCGTGCCGTCGAGGTACTGCCCGCCCGAGTCGACCAGGAACAGTTCGCCCTGTTGCATCTCGCGATCGCTGGCTTCGGACACGCGGTAGTGAATGATGGCGCCATTGGGTCCGGAGCCCGAGATCGTGTCGAAGCTGATGTCCTGCAGCGCCTCGTTCCCGGCGCGAAACGACTCGAGTTTCCTGACGGCCTCGGTCTCGGTAACGCCATCCGGCCAGTGCTCGTCGAGCCAGCGCAGGAACCTGACCATCGCCACGCCGTCACGGACATGCGCCTTGCGAGAGCCCTCGATCTCGGTCTCGTTTTTGACGCCACGCGCGAGGATCAGCGGATCTTCGGCCTCCTTGATCGTGGCGCCCGCGCCGGCCAGCGCATCGTGTACGAAGCGCGGGCACACGGTTTTGTTGACGAGAACCGTCTTGCCCCGGCTGCCCAGGTCGTGCAGATACTCACCGAAACGATCCTCGTCGGAGATCATGACCTCGGGACCCAGGTGATCTCGCAGCTCATCGCTGATGTCGTGGCCGGCGAAGAAAGCCGCCGCGGTACCGTCCGCGTGCAAGACGGTACGGCACAGCGCCGCCGGCGTGCGCGGTACGTCACCACCGCGAACGTTTAGCAGCCAGGCCGTCGCATTCGGGTTGGCGAACACAATCGCGTCGGCGCCCGCCTTTTCCAGTTCGGCCCCAACCCGCCTGCGCTTGCTGGCCGACTCTTCGCCGGCGAATTCGACCGCGTGCGGATACGGCGCCGGCGCCTGGCCGTTCGGGCGGTCCGTCCAGAGTTCGTCGATGGGATGCTGCTCGAGCGCGACGAGCTCCACATGATCGAGCGCCTCGATGTGCTCGATCTCTTCCTGCGAATGCAGCTTGCTCCAGTAGCCAAGCCGGGACACGCGGCCGGGGTTATCGCGCAGCCATTGCCAGGGTGGCAGCGCCCGCAGGTCCTCATACTCGAACCAGTCGGCGGAGGTCTCGATCCTGGCCTGCTCCGTATAGCGGCCGTCGATGAACAGCACGGCCGTTTCCGGCATGACGATCGCGGCGCCCGCCGACCCCGAAAAACCGGTCAGCCACAGCAAGCGCTCGAACTGCGGCGGCGTGTACTCGTTCAGGTACTCGTCGTCGTGCGGTACGAGCAGGCCATCAACTTCGAGTGCGGCCATGCGCTCGCGCAACAAGGGCAGGTGCCTTTCGGCAGCTGCCCTGTCGCCTCGAGCTTCGAAGGTCTGGAAAGTTCTCGACGTCAAAGCTTGATCGGCAGATCGCGAACCCGCTTGCCCGTTGCCGCAAATATGGCGTTGCCGATGGCCGGCTGGACTGCGATTAACGGCGGCTCGCCGAGACCCGTCGGGTGCTCGGTGCTTTCCATGAACTTGAGATCGAGCTCCGGCACGTCGGCCATGCGCAGCGGCGTGTAGGCGTCGAGGTTGCGTTCGGCGACCTCGCCGTTGGCGAAGTTCGCGCCTTCGTGCAGCGCGAGGCTGACGCCCCACAGCGTCGCGCCCTCGGCCTGCGCCATGGCGCCTTCCGGATGCACGACCGTGCCGCAGTCGATCGACTGCCAGATTTTTTTCACCGTGACCTTGTCGGTCTCCGGATCCACGGCGACGTGCGCGACGCAGCCGATCCATGTCGGCATGTTGCGCTCCTGGCCGCAGCAGGCCGCGAATCCCAACGCCTCGTTCTCCGGCAGCACCCGACCCCAGCCGGAGCGATCGCGCACGTCCTCGATCGCGGCAGCGAGCCGCTTGGCGCCGCCCACCGAGTTCGGCGCCGAGCCCGCGTTCTTGCCGGACGCATCCAGCATCGCGAGGCGGAACTCGATCGGGTCCTTGCCGGAGATCAGGGCGAGTTCGTCCATGAACGACTCGACGCCCCAGGTGATCCAGCCCGTACCTACGGCGCGCAGCCACCCCGGCAGGAAGGTGCGCTGAGCAAGGTCATTGTTGATCGAGCGCACGCGATGGTTTGCCAGCGTGTACCAGTGATCGGAGCCGCTGGTCGCGAACGGGTCGTACTTGCCGTTGCCATCGACAGCGTCCGGCATAAAGCCCGGCGCCATCGCCAGCGTCGGCCAACCCGCCGCCATCGCATGCTCGATGCCGGTGACGTTGCCGTCGGCATCGAACGACGCGTCGAGCTGCGCAACCGAAGCCGAGCGGCAGCAGTCGAAACGGCTGTCGTCGGCGCGCTGGAATACGATCTTGACCGGCTTGCCCAGCTCCTTGGCGGCCAGTGCCGCCGGAATCATCGGGTCGCCCCAGAGACGCCGTCCGAAGCCGCCACCGAGGTAGTACTGGTGGATGACGATGTCGGTTTCTTCCATTTGCAGCGCCGTCGCCAGTGTCGGCAGGATCAGTGACTGCCACTGGTTGCCCGAGTGGATGTGGCACTTGCCATCACGGAATTCGACGAGCGCATTGGCCGGCTCCAGCGTGAAATGCAGCGCCGTGCTCGTGGTGTACGTGGCGCTGTGCATCGACGCCGCGCTCTCACGCGCCGCGGCAACGTCACCGTCATCGACGGCGAGCACCCCGGAACTCTTGTCCGAGACCAGGCGGTTACCTTCCTCGATCAGGTCGGCCTCGTTGACGTCGGCCGTGGGGCCGGCTTCCCAGTCGACCACGACTGCGGCGGCCGCACGCATGGCGGCCGGGTAGTCCTCGGCGATGACGACCGCCCAGCCCTGCAGGACTTCGCTCGGGTCCTCGAGCGCGAGCGTCTGGATATAACCGCGAATGTCCTTGGCCGCAGTATCGTCGATGCTGCGTATCGTGCTGCCGTAGCGGGTCGGCGGGATCAGCGGATGCGCGAAGACCATGCCGTCGAGTTCGACGTCGAGGCCGTAAACCGCGCCGCCGCCCGACTTGGCCTCGACATCGAGGGCCCTGGCCGGCTTGCCGATCATCGTGCGTTCCGCTGCTGGCTTCACGGGCATCGCGCCGAGTTCTTCTTCAGTGAACGTGCGGCTGATGTCGCCCTTGCGCACGATATCCGCGAAGGAAACCGACTCGCCACCGGCCGAGACCATGCCGTTCTCGACGATGGCGTCCTCGGCATTGGCGCCGAGCAGTGCAGCGCCTGCGTCGCGCAGGATCGTGCGCCCGGCCGCGCCCGCCTGCGACAGCATCGTGAAGGTCGTGAAAACGGACCACGAACCGCCCGTCACCATGTAACCCCACTTCGGGTCGGAGTCGACGTGGTCGATGCTGACGTCATCCCAGTTCGCCCCGAGCTCGTCGGCCACGACGCGCGCCAGCGCGGTGCCGACGTGCTGGCCCATCTCGGCCTTGGCGATATTGACGAGCACCTTGCCGTTGCCGTCCACCTCGAACCAGACGCTGGGCGAAAAACTCAGGCTCGCGCCGTCAATGGCCATTTCCTCGACGGCTTCCTCGCGGCTGCAGCCCGGCAGCACGACGCCGAGACCCATGACAAGGCCGGCGCCGGCGCTTGTCGCCAGAAAGCTGCGGCGAGTGATGTTGCCCTGCAGGTCTTTTGCTCGCATTGCCATGACTACGCCTCCTCGCCGCCGGCGGCGGTCTTGATCGCTTTGTGGATGCGCGTATACGACATGCAGCGACACAGGTTGCCGTTCATCGCGTCGGTGATCTGCTGGTCGGTCGGGCTTGGCGTGTTTGCCAGCAAACCGGCCGCCTGCATGATCTGCCCGGACTGGCAATAGCCGCACTGCGGCACCTGCTCAGCCACCCACGCCTGCTTGAGCGCATTGCCCTCGGCGCTGTCGAGCCCCTCGATCGTGGTGATGGACTTGCCGGCAACGGTGCCCACGTTGGTGACACACGAGCGCGTCGCAACGCCGTCGATGTGCACGGTGCAGGCGCCGCACATCGCGATGCCACACCCGAACTTCGTACCCTTGAGCTTGAGCTCGTCACGAATCACCCAGAGCAGCGGCGTGTCGGCCTCGCTCTCGGATGTGACGGCCTGCCCGTTCACTTCGAATTCGATCACGGTGAACCCCCGTTTCTTGTTATCCGGCTGACCGGACTAGTGTAGTACAAAGGGGCTCTAGTTTTCCGCCGCCAGTCCCAGCGCCTCCAACATGATGTTGTATATGCGATTTTGCTCGATGACGCCGCGAGCCGCATCCGCGCCCGGGCCAATGGCATACAGCGCCACGTCCTCGCCGCCGTGCGTCTCGCTGTATTCATGCGTGCCGTCGTCATTCTCGTAGAAAACCGGAACGAGCGACTGCGCAAGCGCGTCAATGCCGGTCTCGGGCATGGGCCGGGGCAGCTCGCGTATAGCACCGGGACCATTGGCGTACGACAGTGTCGTATAAGGCTGGCCATCGGCCGCGATATCCGGACCATCCTGCGGCAAGCCCTGGTCGTCATTCTTCACGACGTGTCCGAGGATGGGATTGCCGCGTGTCGCGTAGCCGCCCAGCGTGAAGACGTGCGAGTGATCGGCCGTGACCAGCACCAGGGTCTCCCCGGTGTCGATCATTTCCATGACGGCTGCTACTGCATTAGCGAGTTCCTGGGTCTCGAGCATGGCGAAACCCGGCTTGGCGTCATGGTGCGCATGGTCGATGCGGCCGCCTTCCACCAGCAGAAAATAGCCCGTATCGTTCTCCTCGAGCAGGCGCACGGCCGTCGTCGCCATTTGCGTCAGCGTCGGCTCGATCGAATCCGGCGCCTTTTCGGCTGTGAAGGTCATGTGTTCCGACGCGAACAGGCCGAGCACCTGCTGTCCGGCCTGCAGGTCATCGAGCTGGCCCGCTGAGGCGATGTAGCGCCTCTTGTCGCCTGCCGCCAGCCAGTCGCGGACGAGGTCGTCGCCCGCGTCCCTGCGCTTGCCAAGCCGATCGGCGCCGAAAAAATGCTGGCTGCCGCCGCCCATCACGATCTGCGGGCCGTGACTCGCGTGCACGAGCTGGTAAGCCACATCGCGGCAGCCGCGCTCCCAGTCGGCCGGGGCGATGCTCGAATCGTCTTCCCAGTCGCGCTCGGCGGTGCGGGCATAGATGCCCGCCGGCGTCGCATGGGTCACGCGCGTGGTGGTCACCACCCCGACAGCCATGCCCGCCTGGCTTGCGATCTCCGTGATCGGCGTCAGCGGATGCGCAAGCTGGCCCTCACAACTTTCCCGCAGCGCTTCGGGCCCGACATTGATCATGCCCGCGCGGGTCTTGGTGCCTGTGAGCATCGCCGTAATCGTCCCGGCCGAATCCGACACCTGCTGATTGGTGTTGTAGGTCTTGACCAGCGCAACGTTAGGGAATGTCTCGAAGGGCAGGACATGTTCCTCGCCATTGAGGCCCTTCGACTGGCCGTCAAAAATGCGTGCGGCGGTCACGGTGGCCACACCCATGCCGTCGCCGACAAACAGGATTACATTGCGCGCCTTCGACGCCTGCCCGGCCTGCTGCGGCTGGCACGCCGCCAGCGCACCCAACAGCAGCAACGGGACTACGATGGTGCGATTCTTCATGTTCCTTGCGCTAGGTCGCCTCGAACAGGGCCGACGCGCCCTGACCGCCGCCGATACACATGGTGACCACGCCATAGCGCTTGCCGCGGCGCCTGAGTTCCCGGAGCAGGTGGCCCGCCATGCGCGACCCCGTCATCCCGAACGGGTGGCCGATCGATATGCTGCCGCCGTTCACGTTGTAGATGTCGTTGTCGATTTCGAGCTTGTCGCGGCAATAGACGCATTGCGAGGCGAACGCTTCGTTGAGTTCCCAGAGGTCGATGTCGCTCATTCCCATGCCCGCATTCTTGAGCAGGCGCGGCACCGAGAACACGGGGCCGATGCCCATTTCATCGGGCTCGCAACCGGCTACCGCCAGGCCGCGGAAAATACCCATCGGTTCAAGGCCAAGCTGGCTGGCCCGCTCCGCGCTCATGAGCAGCGTCATCGAGGCGCCATCGCTGAGCTGCGAGGCGTTGCCGGCCGTCACGGTGCCGTCGTCCTCGAACGCGGGCTTCAGACCGGCCAGGCCCTCCAGCGTCGTGTTGGGGCGATTGCACTCGTCACGGTCGACCGTGACTTCGGCCTGGCTTTCTTCTCCAGTGGCCTTGTCCACCACGTGCATCGTGACGTCCATCGGCACGATTTCCTCGGCGATCCAGCCCGCATCGACCGCAGCCGCATAGCGCTGCTGGCTTTGCAGAGCGTACTCGTCCTGCGCCTCGCGGGTTACGCCGTAACGACGCGCCACTACCTCGGCCGTGTTGCCCATGGCCATGAAGATATCGGGCTTGTGCTCGAGCAGCACGGGGTTCTTCCGGTACTTGCCTTCTTCCTGGCGCGCGTTCATCGAAATCGACTCGACGCCCCCCGCCATGGCGACCTCGCTCTGTCCCGATGCGATCTGGTTGGCCGCAAACGCGATCGCCTGCACACCCGACGAACAAAACCGGTTGATCGACGAGCCGGCCGTCGTCACGGGCAGCTTCGACAGCATCACGGCCAGGCGCGCGAGGTTGCCCGTCTGTTCGCCTTCGTGCATCGCCATGCCGAGAATCACGTCCTCGACCTCGTCCGGCGCTACCTTGGGGTTGCGTTCGAGCAGCGCGTCGATGACATGCGCGACCATGTCGTCGGAGCGGGTCAGGTTGAAGCTGCCGCGAAAGGACTTGGCGAGTCCGGTGCGGACGTTATCGACGATAACGACGTCTCTCATGGGGTTTTTTCCTCGGTCAGGGTTTCATCGATTGCGGCAAGGTCGCCGGCAATCCGGCTATACTGTGCGCTTTCCGGCGAGAGCAGAATAACAAGAAGTGTCCTTTTTCGCTGAACTCAAACGCCGTAACGTCATCCGCGTCGGCATCGCGTACATCGTCGTCGCCTGGGTCGTCGCCCAGGTGGCCGAGTTTGCGTTCGAAAATTTCGGCGCGCCGGACTGGGTTCTCAAGAGCGTGGTCGTCATGCTGATCCTGGGCCTGCCCCTGGCGCTAATCTTCGCCTGGGCCTTCGAGCTGACGCCCGAGGGCATCAAGCTCGAGAAAGAAGTCGATCGGGAACAATCCATCACGGCGCAGACCGGACGCAAGCTCGACCGCACGATCATTATTGTGTTGCTCATCGCACTCGGCTGGTTTGCCTGGGACAAGTTCGGCAGCGCGCCCGACCCTGCGCCGGCAACCGCGGCAATCGAGGCCCCCATCGAAGTGCCGACCGAACCGGAACCGGCTCGCGCCGACAAGTCGGTCGCTGTGCTGCCGTTTGTCGCGATGAGCAGCGGACCGGATGATGGCTACTTTGCCGACGGCCTTACCGAAGAGATCCTGAACTCACTGGCGCAGCTACCCGAATTGCTCGTTACGGCGCGCACGTCGGCATTTTCGTTTAAGGGCCAGGATCTGCCGGTACAGGAAATCGCGACGATGCTCGGCGTGCAGCATGTTGTCGAGGGCTCGGTACGCCGCTCGGGCGAGCGCCTGCGAGTGACGGCGCAGCTGATTCGCGCCGAGGACGGCTTCCACCTCTGGTCGGAGAACTACGACAGCACCTCGGCCGACATGATCGATGTGCAGGAGAACATCGCCGAGAAGATCGCAACAGCGCTCGATGTCGTGCTCGACGAGGAATCGCGCGAGGCGATGCGCCAGGCCGGGTTGCGTGATCCGGAAGCTTTTGTTCTGTATCAGAAGGGCCTGGACTACTTCGAACGCGCCCACGGGGACATGAACCAGCTCGAGGGGCTACGGCTTGCCAACGGCTACTTTGAGCAAGTCATGGATCTCGTGCCCGAATACTGGGAGGTGTACGCGAACCATTCCGATCTTTACGCGCACCTTCTGAACGATTACGTCACGAACCAACTTCGCGAGCCGGTCTCAGACGAGACGGTGGCCGATGCCTACCAGTCGATGCTGGCCGATTACGAAGCAGCGAGCCGGCATGCGCCGACCGCCCGCCTGCGGTACATGGCTGAACTGGACCACGCCTTCCTGAGCGGCAACTGGCGGGGCATCGCGGGCCGGCTCGAGAAAGCGCTCAGCGAGCCAGGCTGCCGCGACGGCAACTGGACCGCAACCGTCGCCAACGTGCTGGGCTACTCGGCCGACTATTACGAGCTCGCCGACAAGGTCCTTACCTGCGACCCGTTGCGCAGCCTGTCGTGGTTCAACGCGGCGCGGTCAAAACTGTGGGCGGGCGACGCGCAGGGTGCGCTGGAGATCGCCCGCGAGGGGTCCGAGGTCGCACCAGGCAACTGGCTGACCATGACCCACCTGCAGACTCTCATAGCGAACAACCTGCATGATGAGGCGCACGAAGTGATCGTTGACAGGATCCAGCATGAAGGCTTCGCCAACGTATTCCATGTCATGGTTGCCGCGCATCGTGGCGACCCGGATCGCCTGGCATCCTATCTCGAGGCAGCCGACATCGAAAACCCACGTGGCGGCTTTTTCGTGATTCCCGTCAGCGCCTGGATAGGCCGGCGCGACATTGCCAACGCGACGGCCGCGGAAATCGACGAGCATTACTTTGGCGGCAACGTACTCTGGCAGCTCGTGCAATGGTGCCAATGCGGCGCCCCGTGGGACCTCGAGGTCACGCCGAACTTTGCCGCCAAGGTCAAGCAGGCAAACCTGACCTGGCCGCCCGTTACACCGCTGATCTACCCGTTGAAGGATTGGTAGTCAGTCGGCCGCGACCAGCCAGATCTCGGCCATGCTCGTATCGGGATGGTTGTAGAAGACAGTTTCGTCGTAAGCGACCCCGAAGTAACTGCTGCGCATGTCGAACCCGGGCAGCTCGGCCACTGCAACGATATCCGACCCGTCGCGATTCGCGGACCAGAGCGTGCAGCACTCGCCTTTTTCGTTGAATCGGATGTAATAGACCCGCGTGCCGTCCCGCGACCACTTTGGCCTTTGTCCCCTTAGCTGCCCGCCGGCATTCACAATCCCCTGGCAATCGAGCGTGGCAGCGTCACAGATGTACAGGCCCTCTTCCGGCGTGAAGCCCAGCAGCTCGTCACCCGTTCCCGACCACTCGGCAGCCACGATTGCCACCGGCATAGTCACCTCTTCGCCCGAAACGAGGTCCTTGATGACCGCCTCGCGGAAGCCGCTCGAGCCATCGAAACGGTTGTAGTACAACCGGTCGTCATACTCAGCGGCCCAGTTTTTCGACGACCAGTGAAAGTCGGCCAATACCTGCTCGTCCCGCCCTTCGTCCAGGTGCACACGGTGCAGCGCGCGGTCCTTGTAATAGAACACCGACTCGCCGTTGCCCGACCAGAACGGCAGGGTATTGGTGCCGTTCTCGTCGAACGTCCATTGCCGGAGATCCTGCCCGTCGGCGCCGATTGTGAACACCTGCGCACCGGACGACTGCATCGAGAAAAACGCGATCTCGGTGCCGTCGGGCGATGCAATAGGCAGAGCTGCGATGTAGCGAGTCTCGAAGATCGTGCGGCGCTGGCCGCTGTCCGGGTCGATGCTCGTGATCCGCCAGCTCGGCCGCGTGTCCGTGTAGGCCAGGCGCCGGCCGTTGGACGAGACGACGGCCTCGCTGGCATTGCCGCCGCCAGCGGTTAGCGGCTGAGCCTCGCCGGTTTCTATGTCAATGCGCCAGAGCCGATAGCCGCCACCGCTATTGCCGACACTATAAACAATGTGTCGGCCATCGGGCATCCAGACCGGTGAGTCGGCCGCCATGCCTTCTTCGAGCGTGTGGTGGGTCAATTGTTGCGCCTCACCGCCTGCAACGGGCGCGATCCACAGGTTGCCGAGCGGGCCGCCGTCCGCGTGGATGAATGCCACGCGCGAGCCGTCGGGCGACAGCGCCGGTTCCCGGCGCGCAAAGCCGGGACCGATCGGGACCGCATCGACCTGGCGCACGTTGCTGCCGTCACCGTCGGCAACGAACAGGTCTCTCCCGTTCGTAAACACGAACTTGTTGGCGGCCAGCGCGAAACTCGGATCCAGCCCGGCATCGAGTATGCGCTGCGGCGGCGGCGTTCCGAGCGTCCCCACGCGGTAGATGGCCCGCGGACCATCGCTCTTGCGCGCATAGACAATGTAGCTGTTGTCCGGCGACCAGGATGGCGAACTCGCCGCGTACGGATCGTTGGTTATCTGCAGCGGCTCGCCCGACTGCAGGTTTTTCATCCAGACCTGCGGCGTGCCCGAGGATTCGCTGATCCAGGCGATCATCGTGCCGTCCGGAGACAGCGTGGCCTCGGACTGCGAGCCCCTGAAGTCGGTCACGAGTACAGGTTCCAGGTCGGCGAAGTTCTCGATGACCGCAATACCGGGCTCGGGTTGTGCCTCGTCGCGCGCCTGCATCATCCAGATGCCGGCCAGCGCCGCGATGAGGCCCGCACCGGCAAGCGCGTAGCGCAACACGGCAGACCCCTCGGCCGGTTCCCCGACAGTTCGCGAATCACGCTCGCGAACTGCGCCGATGAACTGGTAGCCACGACCCGTGACCGTGGCCACGAAGCGCGGTGACTGCGCGGTGTCGCCGAGCGCCTGCCGCAGCGCCGAAATAGCCTGGTTGAGATTGTTCTCCTCGACGACGGTATCCGGCCAGACGGCTTCCATGAGTTCCGCCTTCGCGACGACCCGGCCGCGCTCCTCAACCAGGTAGACCAGCAGGTCGAACACCTTGCTGCGCAGCGTGACGGGCTCGCCCGCGGCGTTCGTCAGCTGGCGCTGGCCCGGCGCCAGCCGCCAGCCATCGAATTCGTAGATTGGTCCGCTGCCCTGTCCGGACATTCCCTGGTTCCCGTGAGATTTCAGCTGATTTCAGATCATTTCAGGACCCGGCAAAGCCTGCCGCGACCCTCCCGGTCATTCTAGTACCCCTTGGCGAAAAGCTCGACTTTTCTCATTTGATCAACACTTTAGAGGGGACCAATCATGAAAACACGCACATTGACGCTGCTGGGACTGGCCATGTTCATGGGGCTCCTCGTCGCCTGCGGCGGCGGGGGCGGCGGTGGTGGCGGCGACCGGGATGACGATGACGACGATCCGCCACCCGTATCGACGCTGGACACGGACCTCCGCAATGTCATCGCCGCGGAGGGACTAACGGGCGACCCCACGACCGGCCGCAACCTGCCGTCCATCAACGACCCGCTCGCGCAGCTCGGCAAGCTGCTGTTTTTCTCCAAGAGCCTGAGTGGCGACATGGATACGGCCTGCGCTTCCTGTCACCACCCGGCCCTGGGTGGCGGCGACGGCCTCGCGCTGCCGGTCGGCACGGGCGCTATCGCCCCCGATATTGTCGGGCCCGGCCGCAGCCGCGCCGACGGCCTGCCTAACGTCGGCCGCCACTCGCAGAGCGTGTTCAACGTGGGCCTCTACGACTCCGCCATGTTCTGGGACTCGCGCGTCGAGAGCATCGGCAAGGAAGCCGGGCGGAACGGTACCGGATCGGGTATTCGCACCCCGGAATCCGCTTTGCACGTCGCTGATCCGCTGGTCGTGCCGGGCTCGACGCTGGTCGCGGCGCAGGCGCGACTCCCGGTCGCGGTGCCCGAGGAGATGCTGGGATCGTTCATGCCGGGTGCAGCGCCCGAGGCCATTCGCCAACGGCTCGCGGAGCGGATTGGTGATTACGGCGCCGGCGCCGGCGAGCTGCCCAACAATAACTGGCTCGCAGCGTTCCAGACCGCGTTTGCCAGCGCAGCGCCGGCCGAGCAGCTCATTACGTTCGACAACATCGCGCTGGCGCTGGGCGAATACCAGCGCTCGATGATCTTTGTCGACACGCCGTGGAAGGCCTACGTCGAGGGCAACAACAACGCGATCGGCGACTCGGCCAAGCGCGGCGCCCTGTTGTTTTTCGGCGACCTCAATCCCGGTGTCGGCTGCGGCCAGTGCCATGGCGGCGACTTCTTTACCGACGAGCGCCAGACGATCACGGGGTTTCCGCAGACCGGCCCGGGCAAGGGCGACGGCGCGGCGGGCGACCAGGACTTCGGTCGTGCCCAGCAGACCGGCGATGTTGCCGATCGCTTCATGTTCCGTACGCCGACGCTGCTGAACCTGCAGGTCACGGGGCCATATTCACACACGGGAACCTACTCGTTCGAAGACGCAACCGCGCACTATTTCCTGCCCGACGACACGTTCGACAGCCGCTTTCCGGGTGGCAGCGTGTGCCGCGTGCCGCAGTTCGCAACGCACCCGGATTGCGCAACGCTGTTCCCGAATACGGTGGCGAACAGCGATGCCGCGTTCAACGCGGTCCTCATTCAGCGCAATACCGATCCGGCGTTGACTTTCCCGGACCTGGAATTCAGCCCGCCCAGCGACGCGCCGCTGCTGTTCGATTTCCTGCAGGCGCTGAACGATCCGTGCACACAGGACCGTGCCTGCCTCGCGCCGTGGATTCCGGATCCGTCAGAAGCGCCGGACGGCAATCAGCTCAACGCGGTGGACGCCAACGGCGATCCCCTCTAGTTGCACCCCGCCTGGGCGTGCAACTGGAAAGGCCCCTCGCAGGAGGGGCCTTCTTTTGCGGGGTCAATACGCCTTTTCCAGCTCCTCGCGAACGAGGTCGAGCAGCTGCTGTTGCCCGAAGCTGGGCAGCGGCCGGCCGTTGACGAAATACTCGGGCGTTGCGCTGACTTTCAGAGTTATGGCGTCCTGCTGGTCCCGCTCCATGCGAGCGAGAACCGCCGGGCTGTTCATGTCCGCTTGCAGCTTCTCGAGGTCGAGTCCCACCGCGGCGATCGCCGGCAATACCCGGTCTCGCTGCACGACGTGGTTAGTGACCCACTGGCGCTGCGTCATCAACAGCGTTTCGAGCGTCTCCCAGTACTTGTCCTGCTCGCGGCTCGCCTCGAGAACCCGGACGGCGTAGTCGACGCCTTCATGAAACGGCACGTGGCGCACCGACAGCCGCAGCTTGTCCGGCGCCTCGTTCAGCCACTGCTTGACCATCGGATAGAACAGGGCGCAGGTGCCGCAGGCCGGATCGATGAACTCGACGATATGCACGCGCGCGTCGGGACTGCCCATCGTCGCGGCCTGTTCGCTGGCCAGCGCTGCGACCCGCGGGTCGGACGTGGTTTCCACGGACGGGGCTGGCCCGCCGAGATCGACCACGGCGAAGATAATCCCGGCCAGCAGCACGACGCCCAGGGCGATCGCCACAATTCGCTTCTGCTGCGCCTCTTTGCGCTCGATGGCTTCTTCCTTTCGTTTGGCTTTGCTCATGCATCCTCCTTTGGCGCGTATTGTCGCCGGGCCGCGGCGTCAATTAAAGTGCCTGGGGTAGACTCCGACTGAACTCCGGAGTTTCTTTGGCGTCTGTACTAAAGAGCGCCAGGGGGAACGTATGACCACGCACTTGCACCGGATACTGCTTGCCGTACTCGCGTTAACGCTCGTTGCCGCCTGTGGCGGCGGCTCGGGCGGCGGTGGCTCGTCCAATCGTGACAACTTCACCTATACGACCCCGCCCGATATTGGCGACGGCTGGCAGACCTCGAATCTCACGAACGAGGGCTTTGATCCGCAGCTGATCGACGAGATGATGGAACAGGTTGTCAGCGAGCGGTTCCCGGGCATCGACTCGGTGACCATCGTCAAGAACAACAGGCTCGTGCTTTACTGGTTCGCCGACCGCGACCTCGACCAGTTCGACGGCTGGGTCAATAACCAGGACAAGGAACGTCACATCCTGCATTCGACCTCGAAAAGCGTTACCTCGGCGCTCGTGGGTATCGCTATCGACCAGGGCTTCATCGCCTCGACCCAGGTTCCCTTTTACAGCCTCTTCGATTATCCGAACTACCTTCGCTGGGATCCGCGCAAGGACGACATGACGCTCGAGGATGCGCTCACGATGCGACTCGGGCTGGAATGGGACGAGTGGACGTATCCCTACACGAGCCTCAACAACGATCTCGTGGCCCTGAACACCTACAACACGGACTGGGCCAAGGCACTGCTGGACCTGCCGATGGTCGAGGATCCCGGCACCTCGTTTACCTACAACACGGCGGCAACCAATGCGATCGGCCAGGCCGTCGAGAACGCCATCGGCATGCCGTTGGCGGACTTCGCCAATGCCAACCTGTTCTACCCCATGCAGATAACGGACGCCGTGTGGGCGACGACGCCGACCGGGCTGCCCGTCGGGGGCAGCGGCCTGTTCCTGCGGCCGCGCGACCTGGCCAAGTTCGGGCAGCTGTACCTCGACAACGGCGCTTGGCAGGGGCAGCAGCTCATCAGCGCCGGCTGGATCGCCGATACCGTCGTCCGGCGCGTCGACATCTCGTCGTGGGCGTCATACAGCGAGGCTTACGGGTTCCAGTGGTGGCTCGATGACATGGTCTACGACGCCCAGGCCGTCGATACCTGGGTCACGAGCGGCTACGGCGGTCAATACCTGTTCGTGATCCCGTCACTCGACCTCGTCGTGGCTTTCACGGGCCAGAATTACGAGAACGGGGCCCGCATAAGCAATCTCTACTGGATGATGCAGGAATACATCCTGCGCGCCATCGGTTAACGCCCGGTCCCTCAGGCCCAGAACCCCACCACGCGGTCGATCATCCAGTAACTTGCGAGGCTGCCGATCACGTAGCTGGCCGGAACGGTCAGGGACGACCAGTGCACGGACCTGTCCGAATCTGCCCATAACAAGCGGACAAGCAATGGCCGGAACAGGAAGAAAACCGCCAGCAAGAGCAGCACGAACAGGATCTGGCCGATTTCGACGCCGATGTTGAAGAACAACAGCGCGGTCGGCAGCTCGGTCTGTGGCAGGCCGATATCCCGCAGCACCGCGGCGAACCCGAACCCGTGCAGCAGACCGAACGACGAAGACACCATGACCGGGTAGCGGTAAGTCAACGAATTCTCATCGCCCTTGACGATTTCCCACGCCAGGAAAACCACGCTGAGCGCGATCGCCGCTTCGACGGGCGGGGTCGGTATGCGCACCATGTCGAGGGCCGATAGCGCCAGCGTTATCGAGTGCGCAACCGTGAACCCGGTGATCGTGATCAGTAGCCGCCGCGGCGAGCGCGCAATGAACAGCAGGCAGGCGACGAACAGCAGGTGGTCGATGCCGATCCAGATATGCTCGATGCCGAGCAGCGTGTACTCCCTGGCGACGCCGAAGCGGCTCTCGGCGTCGGGCACCACCCACGTACTCTCGTCCGGCTTGAGAATCTGCAGGTGCTCCTCGCCGTTGGCCAGCTTGATCTTGTACAGGGTCGACAATGACGGATTGACGATCGGGAATTCGATGCCGACAGCACGACCGGAGAGTCCGCTTGCGCATACGAAGACCTGCTGGCCAACCCATTCGGCGCCGGCCTGCTGCCAGGCCGGCTCGCGCTCGGCGACGCAGTCTGCGGGGAGCGTCGGATAGGGCAGCGCCCCGCCCGGCATGCTGGCGGGTACCTTCCAGTTGACACTGAACGTACCCGGGGTGGTCTCGGTAATCTGTACGTAATTCGGCCGGGCGTCGTGCGCCGCGGCCAGCATTGGCCCGAGCAGCCCGAGCAGCAGCCAGCTACAGCGAACGGCGAACTTCATAGGTATCGACAATGGCCTGGATAGCTTCGTCCTGGAGGCTATTGACCGCCTCGCGCTCGGCGTCGCGGCGGACGGAGTCTGCAATTTCCCCGAGTTCCGGGTAGCGGCCGTCGGCCTTGCGCACCAGCATCACGAGGTGCGCGCCGTAGGCCGACTCGAACGGGCCTTGCCATGTCGTCTCACTCGGCTGCAGGGAGAACACGGTTTCGGCCATTCGTTCCCCGAAATGACTGGCAACGAGCTCGGGGCTACGCTCGACGTAGTTGACGAAGTATGGAAAGCGGTCGCCGTAGCGCGGCGCGTGACTGAACGGCGCCTGTGCGGCATTCAGCTCGGCCAGCATCTTCGTCGCGGCGGCCGCCATCTCGCCGCGGTCACGGTCCTCGGTGCTGAGAAAGACATGCGCAAACGTCACGTACGGCGGCACGAAATAGTCGTCGCGATTCGCCGCGTAATACGTCGCCACGTCGGCGTCGGACACCTCGACCGCGGCCGTCACGAAGCCGTTGGTCACGAACTCGATCGACTGGACCATGCGCCGCTTGATGACATAGTCGTTCTTGTCCATGCCGAGCGCCAGCGCCTCGCGATGCAGGGCCTCCTCGCGCACGTAGTCGTCGATCAGCAGCTCCAGTTCCTCTGGCGACATGGCGTCGAGCCGCTCCGCTGCTGCACTGGGCTCGAACGCCCGAGTGCGAAACTGCACGAACGTCAACAACCGGTCGCGATCGACCTCGATGACCCGGCTGTCGTACTCGTCGGCGTCACCGCCAACGAACTCGAACAGCACGAACAGGCCAAGCCCGATCAACAGGAAGTGCAGCAGTGGTTCTTGCAGGATCTTTTTCATACTTGTCTATCGCGAAAGAAAAGGCTGCCGTTTCTTGCGACGGCGCTGGCCGCGTGCCTACGGTTGCAGCCCACAGCCTTCGAATGCTTCCCCAATCGCCGCTTTTTCCTGATCGGTCAATTCGAGCATCGGCGGACGCACACGACCGCCGGCCTGGCCCAGCAATTCCTGCCAGTACTTGCCGAAAGCCTGCGGCTTGTCGGCCGGTTTCGAGCTCGCCATCGCCTGGCGCACGGGATCGAGACTGTCGCGCACCTTGCGCGCCTCTTCGAACCTGCCCGCGAAGGCGAGCTGCGTGTACTCGTGCATGCGCTTGTCGTTCTTTGTTTGCAGGTGGTACGGCGGCGACGAGCACAGGTACAGCTGCCAGCCGAGTTGCTCGATGTTGTCGAGCCAGTCGTCCTCGAGCGACGTCGACACCTGGATCTTGTCGCCGACCATGTGGGTCAGCTGCACGTACATGTCGCGCGGCACCGAGTACTTGATGGCGACAATGTTGGGCAGCTCGGCGATGCGCGCGCAGTCGTCGGGTTGCATCAGGTAACCGGAATCCGGGTGGCTCCACATCGCGATACCGATATCCAGCTCATCGCACAGCGCCTTGTAGTACCGGTACAGGACCTCGCCGCGCTCGTGCACGAAACTCAGCACCGGCGCGTGCACGACGATGTAGTCGGCGCCGCAGTCCTGCGCGTGCTGCGCCAGCTCTTTGACAATGTCGAAGTTCTGGTCCGATACCGACACGATCACGCCCGCCCTGCCATCGCACTCCTCGACCGCGATCTCGAAATTGCGCTTGCGTTCGTCGAGGCTCATCGAAAAGAACTCGCCCTGCTTGCCGGCGATGAACAGGCCCTTGATGTCGAGGTCGTCGATCCAGTGACGAATGTTGGCGCGCAGCCCGGCCTCGTCGAGCGACAGGTCGTCGTTGAACGGATTGAGCGCCGCGGCCCAGATGCCCCGCATGTTCTCGCGCGCGTAGTCCTTTGCGTCCAGCTTCGAGTAGTTAATGGCCGTGCACCTCTCTTATAATCACGCCACCCTATCCTACCCGACTGCTCCTATGAGTACTTACCCGGAACTGCATCTCTACATCGATGGCGAGTGGCGCCAGTGCGCCAGCGACCTGCCGGTGCTCAACCCGGCAACCGAGGAGGAAATCGGCCGCCTG
>JASJBB010000082.1 GCA_030066735.1 Woeseiaceae bacterium
GGCTTCACGGGCGATCTCGGCTACGAGCTGTGGCTCGATCCGGCAAAGGGCGAGGCCCTGTGGGATGCGCTGTTTGACGCGGGCGAGCATTACGCGATGCGCGCGATCGGGGTGCACGCGCTGGAACAGGCGCGCATCGAGGCGGGTTACCTTGCCGCCTACCAGGACTTCCTCCCGTCGAACGCTACCGTGCGTACCGGCCACACGCGCTCGCCGCTGGAGCTCGGCCTCGAATGGCTGGTCGATTTCAAAAAGCCGAACTTCAACGGCCGCAGGGCCCTGGCCGAGGAGAAGCGCAACGGCTCGACATGGCGTCTCGTCAAACTCGACATCGAGGGCAACAAGATCGCCAACAGTTCGTACATCTTCGCCGACCCGAAAATGCGCAAGGGCAACATTGGTTTCGTGACGTCCGCAACATGGTCGCCCGTATGCAAACAGAACATCGCCATAGGCACGGTACGGACGCCGCATGGCGAGGTTGGCAGCAACGTCTGGGTGGAAATCTACTACCAGCGCGAGCTGCACTGGAATCGCGAAGTGGCCAAGGCATCAGTCGTCGACAAGCCGTTCTGGTTCCCGCCGCGACGCAGTACGACACCGCCTGATCCGTTCTAGGTATTCATGCCTCACCGCCTCGACCCGCTACTGAGGCCACGTTCGGTCGCCGTTGTCGGCGCCTCCGAGGACAACGATGCGATGGGCGAGTGGTCGCTCAAGAACCTGCTCAAGGGCGGTTACGAAGGCGATATCTACCCGGTCAATCCCAGGTACGACGAGGTGCAGGGCGTCAAATGCTACTCGTACCTGGCCGACCTGCCCGAGCCGCCCGACCTCGTCATGTTTGCCGTGTCCGACCGGTGGCTGGAAAAGGTGCTCGATGATGCGATCCGGGCCGGGGCCAGGGCCGCGGTCATCATGTCGACGCTCTACCTCGACGACGATGCGCCGCCGCTACTTCGGGATCGGGTGGCGCAGAAGATTCGCGACGCGGGTCTTGTCGTCTGCGGCGCCAACGGCATGGGCTTTTATAACGTGCGCGACAGGGTATGGGGCTGCGGCTTCGACAGTTCCGATCACGAAGGACCCGGCAACGTCGCGCTGATCAGTCACTCGGGTTCGGGCATGTCGGGACTGATCGACAGCGAACAGCGCCTGCGTATCAACCTGGCCGTTTCGACCGGCAACGAGCTCGATGCGACGATGGACGAGTACCTCGATTTTGCGCTCGACCTGCCCGAGACGAGAGCCGTCGGCCTGTTCATCGAGACAGCAAGAAACCCCGAGGGCTTTCGTGCAGCGCTCGAGAAGGCGGTTGCAAAGCAGATACCCATCGTCGCGATCAAGGTTGGCCGTACCCGGAAGTCGGCCGAGCTCGCCGTTTCGCATTCGGGCGCGATGGCCGGCGACGATGCGACCTACGAAGCGCTGTTCGATCGCTACGGCGTGCAGCGAGTCCGCGACATGGACGAGTTGGCCACGGCGCTGATCCTGTTCGCCGAGTGGCCCCGCATCGGTCCGGGCGGGCTGGTCACGCTGCACGATTCGGGCGGCGAGCGGCAGCTGATGGTGGATCTTGCCGAGGAAGCCGGTGTGCCGCTGACCGAACTGGGTGCCGAGGCCGTGGCCGAACTCGAAAGCGTGCTCGACCCCGAACTTCCCGCAGTCAATCCACTCGACGCGTGGAGCCGGGGCGGGCCGAACTCGTCTGACCAGATGGCCGACAGCCTCGCCGCCATGATGAAGGATCCGGGTACCGCCATCGGCGCCGTCGTCCAGGACCGGGCGCCTTACGGCAAGGTGTACCGCGGTTACATCGAATACATGCAGCGCGGTCACTCGGCCTCGGACAAGCCGGTTGCGCTCGTAGCGGCCCGGCAGGGCACGGGTCACGACAAGATCGCAGTCACGAGCACGGCCGCAGGCTTCCCGGTGCTCGATGGCGTGCCCTCGTTCCTGCGCGCAGTTCGCGCGTTGTTCGATTATCGCGACTATCAGGACCGGCAAGACGGCGCGCCGCCGGAAATCGAGAGTCCGCCCGGCAGTATCGAGCCGGGCGAGATGGGCGCACTGCGCTTTCTCTCAGGGTGCGGCCTGCCGGTCGTGCCTGTAACGCCTGTTAGCGAGGAATCCCAAGCCGTGGCCAGCGGCTTCCCGGTGGTGCTCAAGACGGCGGCAGCCGGCATCGCGCACAAGTCGGACGTTGGTGGCGTTGCGCTGAACATAGCAACGCAGGAACAGCTGACGAACGCCTATCGGGACATGGCGCAGCGCCTGGGGCCCGAAGCGTTGATGGCGCCGATGGCGGAAGAGGGCGTCGAGATGATGCTTGGCATGCGCACGGACCCGCAGTTCGGGCCCGTCGTGCTGATCGGCTTCGGTGGCGTTTACGCCGAGACTCTGAAAGACGTTGCATTCGCCTTGCCTCCGTTTACGGTCACGCATGCGCGCCGCTGCGTTGACCGTTTGCAGCTAAGACCGATGCTGGACGGTCAGCGTGGCCAGCCGCCGGCGGATATCGACGCGTTTTGCGACGCGGCGGCTCGCTTCTCGGTGATGGTCGATGCCCTCAGGGACGAGATCCGCGAGATCGACGTGAATCCCATCATCGTGCACGAATCGGGCTGCACGATCGTCGACGCGCTGGTTGTCAGCCGACTGTAGGAGCCCGCCCCGGCGGGCGATAAGAAATATGCAAAAGCTCGAGGTCTACCAATCGCTATGGGGCATGGAACTGCGCAGCCCCCACGTACCCGAACGCACACCAGAAGAGAGCTTCGCGATGATCGCCGAGGCGGGATTCGACGGCGTCTGCCTCGACCCTGCCGTTGACGAGATTGCCGGCATGCAGTCGTTGCGCCGTCTCTTCGACGACCATGAGCTTGGTTGCATGGTCAACGCGTTTCCGTACCACGAGGATGACATGCAGCCGCTGCTCGAGTTTGCGAGGAACTTCGATGCGTGCGTCGTCAACGTCATCAGCGGCGTCATGCCGATCCGTCCCGAGGACGCGGTCGCGACGGTACAGCGCTGGATGCAGGAGGCAGATTCGATCGGCATGCCGTTGCTGTTCGAAACGCATCGCGACGGGCTCCTCAATGACATGTACTTTACGTTGCAGCTCATGGACCTCGTTCCGGGGATGCGGCTCTGCGCCGATTTGTCACATTTCGTAGTCGATCGTGAACTGCGCGCGCCGGTGCCGGAACGCGACCAGGCCTACATTGAGTCGATTCTCGATCGTTCGGACTGCTTCCAGGGCCGGATCGCCACCCGAGAGCAGGTGCAGGTGCCGATTGACTTCCCCCAGCACCGGCAGTGGGTCGAGATATTCAAGGCCTGGTGGAAGTACGGGCTGCGCCAGTGGCGCGCCCGCGCCGCCGCCGACGCGACGGCTGTCTTCCTGTGTGAGCTCGGCCCGCCGCCGTATGCGATTACCGACAGCGATCAACGCGAATTGTCGGATCGCTGGGACGAGGCTCTGCAGATTCGGCGTTGGGCGCTCGAGATCTGGCAGGAACTCGAGCAGGAGAAATGAAACGGCCCGCTTGCGCGGGCCGTTTGTGGGTGAGGGCCTGTCCTAGTCCTCGGGTGTGGAAATACTCTCGTCGCGTCGCCAGAGCGAGGAATTCACGCTTTTCATTCCGGCGCGATACTGTGCGAACAATTCGTCAAGCTCGTCCGAGGAACCCATCTTCTCCGTCATGAACGTGTAGAAATCCGGATCCGGGTCTGCCATGCCTGCGAAATCGGACGAGGCGCCGACGATCATGACCATGGGCGCACCGCCAACTCGCGTCACCCAGAGCCAGTTGTTTCCGGCCTCGCCCCAGCCGTGCTCTAACGCCAGCTGGCTGATCTTTTCGCGTGCTTCACCGGGTCCGGGACCCGTGTCGGCATTCCACTTCAGGGTGGTTACCCAGTAGTAAGGCCCACCTGTCGCGTCGCCCTCGGGCCAATAGCTGTTCTCCCGATCGGTTTCCTCGAAGTAGTGGTGTGCATGATCGACGTACGGAAAGACGTTCTCCTGGTAGTCGGCGCCAATTGCCTCGAGGCTTTCCTCGGCAATGTAGCTGTCCTGGTCAGCCCAATTGAAACAGCAGTGGCGGAACATGACTGGCCGCAGGTTGTCGCCGATGACGACCCGGAAACCGTTCCAGTCGCGAGACTCGCCCTGTTCTTTCCGAAACGCCACGTGCTTTTCGATGGCCGCATTGAACTCAGCCTCCATGCCGGCCTTGGGCACGATAATCCAGACGTCCGACAGTGGCGGTTGTTCGTCTCCCTCGTGACCATCGGCCAGCGCGCCCAGAGGCAGCGCCAGCAAGGCAATAATCCCCGTAACAAATGTCGCTCTTCGCATTTTTCTCTCCCTTGTTGGTGAGTTTTTTCTTCTTCTTGCAAGGCAATTATAGGCTAGATGCCATTGGCGACGTTAATGCTGTGCAGCTCCCGGGCCTCACGCCCTGCCGAAAACCGCGTCAATGAGCGCGGCGTCGATGGCGCCGCGCGCTCCCGCCTCGTAGAAGTCGATGACAACCTGCTTGTTCTCGACAGTTCCCATGTGGATTCTCTCCTTACAGCTTGTCTCTGATCTGGTGATACAGAACCCCGAGCGCGACAAGCGGCTTGCGGAACGTGTGCGACCCGGGGAAGCGCGTGGACTTGATGCCGGCGAAAACGTCGAAGCGTTCGAGCGTGCCGGCGATGGTGTCGGCCATGATCTCCCCCGCGAGGTGGGTGACGTTGACGCCATGGCCCGAGTAGCCCTGTGAATAGAACACATTGGGTGCAACGCGGCCGATGCGCGGCACCCGGTGCAGCGGAACACCGATCGTTCCGCCCCAGGCGTAATCGACTCCAATGCCTTCGAGTTGCGGGTACAGCCGCAGCAATAAAGGCAGGTGGTGTTTCGCGATGTAGGCCGGGTCATCGCCGAACGTATTGATGCGGGCGCCGAACAGGAAGCGCTTGTCGGCACTCAGCCGGTAGTACTGCAACACGAAGTTCGGGTCGCAGATTGCGAGATCGTGCGGGTTGACGCTGGCGACCTGATTCTCGGTCAGCGGCTCCGTGGCGATGATGAAGCTGTTCACCGGGAACATGATGCCGCGCAGCTTCGGCTCCACGAGGTGGTAGGCATTGCCGGCGATGACGACCGAGTCCGCGATGACCGAGCCCTCTGCCGTTACAACCTTCGGCCTGGCGCCATGCTCGATGCGCAGGACCTCGGAGCCTTCATGGATACTCACGCCCAGCCCGGTCGCCGCGCGCGCCTCGCCGATGCACAGATTCAGCGGGTGCAGGTGGCCATTGCGCATGTTGAGCAGGGCGCCGAGATAAGCGCTGGTGCCGATCATCTCGCGCGTCTCGTCGCGGTCGAGCATGCGATGCTCGTACTCGAAGCCGTGACTCTCCAGGTAGTCGAATTCCTCCTGGAAGTCACGCAGGTGACGCGGCTTGATCGCCACATCGACGTAACCGTACTTGAGGTCGCAGTGGATACCGTATTTTTCCACGCGCTCCGCAATGATGTCGTGGCCGCGCCAGTGCATCTGCCACAGCATGTCGGCATCGCAGACCTTGCGCAGGTGCTTCTCGCCGGCAATGCCGCCGATCATCTGTCCACCATTGCGGCCCGATGCTCCCCAGCCGACCTTGTTAGCCTCGAGGACCCGCACGGAGTAGCCGCGCTCGGCGAGCGTCAAGGCTGTCGCGATCCCCGTGAAGCCGGCGCCGATGACACAGACATCGGCCTGCTGGTCGCCCTGCAGCGGAGCGTAGTCGGTGACTTCGTTCACCGTCGCGGCGTAGTAGGAACCGGTATGCGGCTGCATCAGTTGTCCTTGTCCGGCAGCTTGAAAGCCAGGCCGCCCTTGATTACCACGTGAACGTCTTTCATGACTTCCTGATCTTCAAGGGGGTCGCCACGCACGGCGATAAGGTCGCCATGGAGGCCCGGCTTGATCGCGCCGACCTTGTCTTCCCAGCCCATGTGCCGTGCCGCGACCGACATGGCCGAGCGCATTGCGTCCATCGGCGCCATGCCGCGCTCCACCATGATGCCGAACTGCCAGCCGCCCATGTCGTGGGGCAGCACGGCGGCGTCGGTGCCGTAAGTGATCGGTATGCCCAGCTCGTAGGCCTTCTCGAACACGACGCGCTGCGCCTCGGTCGTATTGAAGTTTCGCTGCATGATGTTCTCGGGGTAGCCCTGGTCCCGGCCGACATCCTCCGTGTAGGTGCCGTTGTAAATGTCCATCGACAATGAGACGCCGTGCTCGGCGACGAGGGCAATGGCCTCGTCGTCCAGCAGGGACGCGTGTTCGAGCGAGTCGACGCCGGCCAGCACCGCGTCCTTGGCAGATTGCGCGCTGTGCACGTGGGCTGTGACTTTCAGGCCGTGCCTGCGGGCGACCTCGACAACGGCCTCGATCTCCGCCTGGCGCATCTCGGGCGCGCCGGGCTCGGTGCCGAAAGAGAACACGGCGCCCGAGGCAATCACCTTGAGAAAGTCCGCGCCATTCTCGACGGCAGTTTGCGCCGCTGCAGAGAACTCGCCGGGGGTCGACGCAACGCCGAGTCGCGCTGCTGGTGGAATATCACTTTCGTCGTGGCCGGGCAGCACGAGATCGCCCCCGCCGCCCGGTATCGTCAGGTAAGGGCCGGCGGACTGGATTCTCGGGCCAATGGCCCGCCCGGAACGTATTTCGTCGCGGATCTCATAGACCGGCTGCGGGAAATAATCGCCGACGTTACGAACGGTCGTGAACCCGGTCAACAGAGTGACCTTCGCGTTCGCGGTCGTCGTTCGCAGATGATCATCGTCAGTGAGACGGTAGTAAACCGTATAATCGGCAGCTCGTTCCGGCACGTCGTTGAGGTGCACGTGGGTGTTGATCAGCCCCGGCAGGCAGGTGTAATCGCCGAGGTCGAGAAAGACGATGTCCGCAGGTGGCCGCGCATACCCAATGACGCGTTCGAAGCGGCCATCGCGGATAATCACAAGCTGGTCAGCAAACGGCTCATCGCTGATACCATCGATGAGCACGCCGCAACGGATCGCGACGTTGCTGACGTCGGGGCGATAAGGCGCCTCGGCGAGGGACGGGGCCGGCGGTGGCGAATCGCAGGCGGCCAATACCAGGAGCAAAGACAGCATCAATCGGCGCATCGGGGAATAGTGACACAATGACCACGGATTTCGCAGCACTGCTCGCCACAGGACGGCCGGTCCTTATCGACGGCGGGTTGTCGACGCAGTGCGAAGCGATGGGCCACAACATTGATGGCGAGCTTTGGTCGGCTCAGCTGCTGCAATCGAATCCGCGAGCGATCGTCGACGCGACACGCGCCTACCTCGACGCGGGCGCGCGCATCGTCGCAACCGCGAGTTACCAGGCCAGCCGGCAAGGACTGGTTAACGCCGGCCTGGCCGAGGACGAGGCCAACGCCCTGATCCTGAGCTCGGTCGATCTGGCGCGGCAGGCTTGCCGGGAATACCAGTCGGATAATCCGGGCGCCGAACGTCCGCTGGTCGCCATCAGCATTGGTCCATACGGGGCTGTGATGCACGACGGTTCCGAGTACACGGGCGACTACGACATCGGTGACGAGGACCTCCGGGTGTTTCACGAACAGCGGTTACGGCTGCTCGATGCGAGCGATGCCGACCTGTTCGCCTGCGAGACCATTCCGTCCGGTCGCGAGGCCGCATTGCTTGCGGAGTTGCTCAGCGACGTGTCGAAGCCGGCGTGGATCAGTTTCTCCTGCCGTGACGAATGCCATCTTGCCGACGGGACCCCGATCGATGCGGTTGCGGGGTACTTTCGGGAGCATCCGCGCGTGCTGGCGCTCGGCGTCAACTGCGTGCCGCCGGAGATCGTGCTGCCTTTGATCGGGGAGCTGCGGCGTTCCGCGCCCGGCAAGTCGATCGTCGTCTACCCGAACTCCGGCGAGGTTTACCGGTCGGAGGACAACAGCTGGCATGGTACGAGCACCCCGATGCAGTGCGAGCAGGCGGCAGCGGAGTGGATCGCGGCCGGCGCTCAGCTGGTCGGAGGCTGCTGCCGCATAGGACCGGAGCAGATCGCCGCAATGTCACAGTCCGTATCCAACTCAGGCTAAAATACGCCGATGCGTAAATTTCTCGTAACCCTTGCGTTGCTTGCCGCCGGTTGCGCGCAGGTAGCAACCGGGCCCGATCTCGCCGTGATCACGGTTATCGGCACGAACGACGTCCACGGCGAACTGGTTGCCCAGGACGGCCGCGGCGGCATCACCACGTTCTCGGGCTACGTCAATGCCGTTCGGCAGGCGCGATCCGGGGACGGTGCTGTGCTGCTGGTTGACGCCGGCGACATGTGGCAGGGCACGCTGGAGTCCAACCTCAACGAAGGTTATTCGGTCGTCGAAGCCTACAACGCGATGGGCTACGCGGCCGCCGCGATCGGCAATCACGAATTCGACTTCGGACCACTGGGCCCCAAGAGCATCCCCGACGATGAGTCCGATAACCCGCAGGGTGCGTTGCAGGCGCGTGCGGCGAAGGCCAGCTTCCCGTTGCTGGCGGCGAACCTGGTGGACGCATCGACCGGCGAAATGGTGAATTGGGACAACGTGCAGCCATCTGCCGTCGTGCAGAAAGCCGGCGTGTTGATCGGTGTCATCGGCGTGCTGACGGAGAATACGCGCGCAACGACTATTGCTGCCAACGTCCACAATATTCGCATCTCGCCGCTGGTTGCGGCCATCGAGGAGCAGGCGGAGACGTTGCGAATGGCGGGCGCATCGCTGATCGTCGTCGTGGCCCACGCGGGCAGCCGGTGCACCGAGTTCGACGATCCGTTGGATACCTCGTCCTGCCATATGGATGGCGAGATCATGCGCGTCGCCCAGGCGCTGCGGCCGGGGCTCGTCGATCACATCGTGGCGGGCCACGTTCACCAGGGCATCGCCCATGACGTCAACGGCATTGCCGTGACCTCATCCTATTCCAACACGCGCGCATTCAGCCGCGTGGATTTCACGGTCGATCGCGCGACCGGGCAGGTCGTCGACCGGCGCATCTATCCGCCACAGAGAATCGTGGCCGGGGACACTTACGAGGGGCGCGACATCGTGCCCGACGAGGAAGTCGTGGCGATTGCGCAACGGGCGGCCGACATGGCAGAAAGGCGCCGGGCCGAGCCTCTGGGCGTGTTTCTCGAAGCGCCGGCGTCGCACCGCACGCGGCCGGAGTCGCCACTCGGCAACCTGATGACCGACGCCGTGCTGGAAATGAGCAATGCCGACATTTCCATCCACAACGTCTGGGGCGGGATCCGTGCAGAACTGCCGGGCGGTGAGCTGACCTACGGCGACGTATTCCGGATGTTCCCGTTCGACAATCGCGTGTCGGTGATCGAACTGACGGGTTCGGAGGTGCGCCTGATCATTGCGCAGCAGGCGCACAACCGCTATCGAGCCGCGGGCTTTTCCGGCATGCGCGTGTTTGTCAGCTGTGACGTCGACCAGATGCAGGTCCGGATGCTGCGTCCGGATGGCAGCGAGATCGACGACGAAGACGTGCTACGAGTGGTCGCCAACGACTTTCTGTTGCTCGGCGGTGACGACATCCTGACGCCCGTCATCCCGGAGGGTGGCTTCACGCTGCCAAGTGGCACGCCGCTCGTTCGGGAAACGCTGGTGCAGTGGTTCCGGTCCAATCCGGGAAACATGGACCCGGCCGAATTCGTCGACGCCGATGCGCTGCGCTGGAACCTGCCGCCCGAACTTCCCGCGGAGTGTCAGCTGTCAGGCACCTGACTCGAGAATCGCGTGCGCGGCGTTGTAGCCCGGCGCGCCCGTAACGCCGCCGCCGGGGTGCGTCCCGGCACCACACAGGTACAGCCCCTCGATCGGCGACGCGTACTGCGCCCAGCGCGGCAGCGGCCGCATAAAGAACATCTGCGGCAGCGAAATATCGCCATGGAAAATATTACCCTCGGTAATGCCGAAGCGCGCCTCGAGGTCGGGCGGTGAGAATACTTGCCGGGCCACGACGGCGCCGGGCACATTGGGCGCAAATTGTGCGATCAGTTCCGTAACGCGGTCGCCCAGTTCTTCACGGCGTTCGTCCCAGCCGCCGTTGAGCGCATAGGGCAGGTACTGCACGAAACAGGTCAGCATGTGCCGCCCGGCGGGCGCGAGCGAGTCATCGACGTTCGACGCGAGCACGCAGTCGACCCACAGGCGTTCGGGCAGCTCGCCGCGTCGCGACGTGTTGTAGTTGTCTTCGGCTTCCTGCAACGTCGGAACCAGGGTGAACAGGGAGCGTTGTGATTTCGTGCGCTCGGCGGGCATGCCGTTGACCCGCGGTTCCTCAGCGAGCACGAAGTTGACCTTGCCCGACGGCCCGTCCATGTGGATCGCCGCCACGTCGCGAACGAAATCATCGGCAAGCTCGGTTGCGTCGACCAGTGACAGGAACGTTCGCTTCGGATCGGCGTTCGACACGACGAGCCGGGCCTCGATATCTTCTCCGGACTCCAGCGTCACGCCGGTTGCACGCCCGTTAACGACATTGATCTGCCGCACCGGCGCGCCCGTTCGAATCTCGACGCCCAGGTCCTCGCAGGCCGCACGCAGCGCGTCGCTGATCGCGCCCATTCCGCCAATCACGTGTCCCTGCCAGGCCTGCTGGTCGGCATCGCCGCCGCTCAGCAGGTGAAACAACAGGCCCATGGCGGTTCCGGGTTGATACGGTCCGCCGTGTTTGCCGTACAGGCTGTTGGAGAGAACCAGGCGCCTGAGCTTGTCGGATTCGAAGCGCTGGTCGAGGAAGTCTCCGAGCGAGCCCGTCAGGAACCGGGTCATGGCTGCGATCTCGTCACCGCTGATGCCGCCGAAACGTCGCAGCAGGCGCCACCCTTCTGCCAGCCGGGCAATGCCCCTGGCGTGCAGATCGGGAGGCGCCTCGAGAAAGAACGGCTGCAGGTAGGCGGCGAGCCGCAGCAGCTCCGACTCGGTCTCGAAGAAAGCGTCAATGTCGTTCGGCGCAAAACGCGTGAGCTCATTGCGCATCAGGCCTTCGTCCGACCACCAGCCGACGACCGTACCGTCGTCGAACGCGGCCTGGACGCCCGGATCGCAGGCCACCATGCGCAAGCCATACGATCCCAGCTTGAGATCGCGTATGATCGTCGGCCGCAACATGCTGGCGATGTACGATGCGGTCGACACGCGGCAGCCGGGAGCGAGTTCGGGATCGACCTCCTCGGTGACGGCGCAGCCGCCGACAACATCGCGGCGCTCCAGGACGAGCACGCGCTTGCCCGACCTGGCGAGGTACGCGGCGGCAGTGAGGCCGTTGTGGCCGGCGCCGATGATGACGACGTCGTACGACATGAGCATGCAAGAATACTGGAACGCAGGAACAAGGACTAACGCGGTATGACGGACCGGCTACCGAAACTCGTCGCCACGTCGGTGGTGCGAGGCGCCCAGCAGGGCGACAGCCACGGCGGCATTTTCACGATCGACTTCGATAAACAGGAGACGCTGCAACACGTCGACTGGAACACGGGCGAAATCGACTTCGAGGGCAGGGGCGCTGACCGTGGCCTGCGCGGCATCGCGTTCGACGGTGACGATATCTACGTGGCCGCCAGCGACGAGCTGTTTTGCTACGACCGCAATTTTCGTATCACGGCGTCCTGGCGTAACCCGTACCTCAAGCACTGCCATGAAATCGCGCGCATGGACCGGACGCTGTTTCTCACCTCGACCGGTTTCGACAGCCTGCTGGCGTTCGACCTCGACAGCCGTCAATTTACCTGGGGCATGCAGGTGGCTCGCGCGCTCGGCGGCTGGGCCGGGACGGTTTTCGACCCGAGAACCGACAAGGGCCCGAGCCCGATCAATAATTTTCATATCAACATGGTGTTCGTCGACGGCAGCGGGGTCTTCGTCAGTGGCCTGCGGACAAAGGCAATGCTGCACATGAACAGCCAGTTCGAGCTCAACGAGGTCTGCAATATCCCGGTGGGCTCGCACAACGCCCAGCCGTGGCGTGACGGCGTGCTGGTCAACGATACGCAGTGCGACGCCGTGCGTTACTCGGGACGCGACGGCACCAACAAGGCGTTCCGGATCATGACTTACCCCGAGGATGAGATTCAGTTCGCGGGCATTGATGACTCGAAGGTTGCCCGGCAAGGCTTCGGGCGCGGCCTGTGCGCCATCAACGAACAGCTCGTTGTCGGTGGTTCGTCGCCGTCAACGGTGACGATCTACGACGTCGACAACGCTGCCGTCGTCGCACGCGCCACGCTGACCATGGATATCCGCAACGCGATTCACGGGCTCGAAGTCTGGCCCTACGACGATTGACGGCCCATAAAAAAACGCACCCCGAAGGGTGCGTTTTCGTGTGGCTTGCCGTCGCGGCCTAGTCGCCCCAGAACTTGACGAAGCGTATGCCGTACTCGCGCGGCCGGATGACCGACGTGCGCTGGCGGCCGAAGAACGGTTCGAAGTCGCTCACATCCTGGTAGAGCTGGCCACGTTCGTCGGTCAGGTTGTTGACGAACAGGTTGGCTTCCCAGGAGCTGCCGACCAGGCCGAGCCTGACGCTCGCCCAGTTGTAGGCTTCCTGTTCGAGCTGCGGCGTAGGTCCACCTTCAATTGCCTGTACCTGGTTCAACGACTTGCCGGTGTGGCTGAACTGGAACTGGAAGAAGCCCTCGTTAGAGCCGACCATGCTCATCGGCCAGTTGTACTGCGCCATCACCGAGCCCTTGAATTCCGGCGCGAACGGCAGCTGGGAGCCGTCACCAACGTCATCGAGTCCCGGGACGTCGTCGTTGAGTTCGGACGTCAGGAACGTCGTGTTGATCTGCAGCTTGAACTGGTCGGTCGGCTGGGCGTCGATCGTGACCTCGAAACCGTCCGAGCTTGCGTTACCGGCGTTCAGCACGCCTTTCTGCCACGGCTGGCCGCAGGGCGGCGTCGGGTCGATTGCGCAGGGGATGTTCGACGGGTCCACGACCTCGAGCTGGTAGTCATCCCAGTCCTGGAAGAACGCGACGGCCGTCAGGTTGACGCGGCCACCGGCGAAGCTGCCTTTCATGCCAACCTCGTAATTCTCGAGGAAGTCGGCGCTGAAGGCCTCGGGCAACCTGGGGGCGCCGCGGTTGCGGTTGGTGCCGCCCGGACGGAAACCCTCGGAATACAGGGCATAGAACATCAGGTCGTCATTCGGAGAGTATTGCACCGACAACTTGACCGCGATGTCGTCATCCGTCGAATCAGGCCGTGTGAATCCGAGGTCGTCCGGGTTATCACTATCGAGCGCGTTGCAAGGTGCGTCACTGACGATGCAGCCGTGCTTGGCGGCAGCATCGCCGTTCAGCATCTTGCCGGCCGGGGTCAATCGGCCCGCCGGCAGTTCGACGAAATAGGTCTTGGTCTGGTCGACCTCGAACCAGCGCGCGCCACCCGTGAACGACCACTGGTCGTTGATCTGGAAGGTCGCCTCGCCGAACACGGCCAGCGTCTCCCAGTCGGTGTCGTCGGCCGAGAACCACCAGGCGTCCGTGGGAACCGGCGAAACGTTCCAGTACGCGTCCCAATGGTAAAAGCCCTGTGAGTCCGAGTAACCGCCCGCGTCAGTCGTGTAGGTCGTGAAGTCCCACTCCTCGGTGCGGTCCTCCCAGAACGCGCCGGCCACCCAGTCGACCCGGTCACCCACGTACGAGAGCCGGAACTCCTGCGTCAGGTTGGTGTTCTCCTGGTCGTTGGTCAGGAAACCGATCGGGTCGTTGTAGGCGTATGAGGAGCCGGCCGGCTGGAAGCAATAGGCATTGTAAGTCGCGGTCGCGTAGTAGCAGAACGAGCCGAAGTAGGCGGCGTATTCCGTGGTGTCCTGCTGGTACACGGTGTCACGCGTGAAGTAGGCCGTGGCCGACGTGAAGCTCAGGTTGTCGGTGATGTTGCCTTCGATCGTGAGCGCGTACTGCGCCCAGTCGTCCTCGAACGTGTCCGGATAGAACGAAATGATCTCGAGATCGCCAATCGTCGGGTCGTAGGTGTTCTCGGCATCCGCCTCGACCGACTGGAATGCGGCGGCTACCGTTGCGCTCCAGTCTTCGTTGATAAACCACTTGGCTGCGACGCGGCCCCCCGAGACGGTAGTCTCGTTCCAGTCGTCCTTGACGGCGTTGGTGTTGAATTGCGGTCCACCCACTGCGCAGCGGTATCCGGACGCGCAGCTCGCCGTGGTGCCCTCGACGTTGTCGATAAAGCCGCCCTCGGTCGCCGTGAAGCCGACAAGTCGGACGGCAAACGTGTCTTCGGCCAGCGGTATGTTGACCATGCCCGAGATATCGAAACTGTTGTCGCCCTCTGACATGCCCTTGATCGTGGCGTCGGCGAAAGCCTCGAATTTGTTTGGGTCGGGCTTGTTGGTGACGATGCGCAGCGTGCCCGATTGCGAGCTGGAGCCGAACAGCGTGCCCTGCGGCCCGGACAGGACCTCGACGCGCTCGATGTCGACGAGGCGCGGATCAACCGCGGCGCTCTGGGTAATGGGCTGCTCGTCGAGATAGACGGCCGAACTCTGCCCGACGATAAAGGTGTCGGGGGCGTCGGCAATGCCACGGATGAACACCTTGCCCTGGCCGGTCGAGTTGCCGAAGTAGGTCAGGGTCGGGGTGAGCTTGGTGTAGCTCTCCATGTCGGTGAGGCCCTGGTTGCGAATGGCAGCCGTGTCGAAGGCCTGGATGCTGCCGGCAAGATCCATGATGCTGATCTCGCCGCGTTTCGTGGCGGTGACCGTGATCTCTTCGATGCCGCCCTCGTCCTGGGCAAGCGCCGCGCCGGGTCCGGCGCCGACAGCCGCGGCTACAGCTGCGCCGATCGTGGTCTTGTAGTTGAGTCCCGTAAATGTAGCGGGATCGGAGTCTCTCTCTTTTGGCATGTGTCCCCCCCAGAGGATACGTATTTACCCGTATGTCGCTCGACTATAGAGGATGGCCGTGCCTCGATCAACGCAAAATCGCGGGCTGCTGATCCTCGGGAAGCTTGCGCAGCAAGGGCTCCAGGACTTCGATGAGTGGCGCCAGGTGCGTCTCGAAACGGCGCCAGGAATTGACGGACTTCGAGTAGATAGGCTGACGGACCTGCTCCGAGCTGGCCGTAATGACGGCGCGGTCGGTCTCGTAGAATCTGAGCACCCGGACTTCCCAGGGCAGGTCACAATGCTCGATGAGACGGCGGGTTTGCGCCTCCTGATCGGCCACCATGTCCTCGTAGTGCACGTCCAGGACCATATCCGGAACGACTTCGTGCCAGTGGTCCATCATGCGCTGGTACTCGAGGTAGTACTCGCCGAGCTCGACGAGGTCGTAGGTGAACGACTGGCCGCTATAGAACAGCTGCTTGTAACAGCCCATGCAGCTGTCGAGCGGGTGCCGGCGCGCGTTGACGACTTTTGCGTTCGGCAGTATCGCGGCGATCAGCCCGATGCTGGCGAAGTTGTTCGGCAGTTTGTCGGTGAATCGGGGCGCCCCCTTGCGATAGCGGGCGGTCGACTCGAGATACTGCCGGCCGAGTTCGGCAAGGTCCTTACCATAATGTGGCAACGACTGCGGGTAACCTTTCCCTTCACGCTGCTGCTGGTTGATGGTCTTGATGACGCGCGGCAGCTCCGGCAGTTCGAGCGTGCCGTCGACCTGGCTATGACTCGCGAGAATCTGCTCGATCAAGGTGGAGCCCGAGCGGGGCAGCCCCACGATGAAGATCGGATCGTTGTCCGCACAGCCGTGGTCGCGATTCGCGGCGAGAAACTCCGGCGTGATCGTCTCGATGATCTGGTCATGCACCATCTCGGTCTGCACCGGGTCATAGCTTTCGTGCGGCCGGCGTAGCTGATTGCCGCGGTCGTAACGGGCGAATGCCTGGTCGTAGTCCCCCCGGTCCTCGCAAGCCTTGCCGAGCGCGTAATTGAAATTGACCCGGGTTTCGTCGGCCAGGGACTCGTCGTCGACGTACCCTTCCATGGTCGCGATCTCGTCATCGCTGAAGCGAAACGTCTTGAGGTTGGCCAGTGCCCAGTAGGCTTCGCCAAACTCCGGGTGCCGGGTGATGCAGTCGCGGTAGGTTTCGATGGACTCGTCCTGCCGGCCGATCGTCTTCAGGGCGTGCCCCATGCCTGCCAGGCTGGGTCCATGGTTCGGCTGCTTGTCCAGCGCGGTCTTGAAGACCTCCACCGCTTCTTCGAAGTTGCCCTGCTTGGTGTAGGCGTTGCCGAGCAGGGAATACGGATGCGGCAGGTCCGGTTTTTGCCGAATCGTCTCGCGCAGCACTCGCTCGCACTCGTCAAATTCCTCGATTTCCAGCAAGGCGCGGGCGAGGTCGAGGCGCGCGCCGTAGAACTCGGGTGCGAGCTTGACCGCGTTGCGCAGCATGCGCGCCGCGAGCCGCGGCTTGCCGGTATCGCGGGCCAGGGTTCCGAGCATGCGCGTGGCGTTCACGTTGCGCGGATCACGGCGCAGGATCTCGCGACAGATGATCTCGGCCTTGCCATACTCGCCGTCGTTCTGGTGTTGCATCGCCAGGACGAGCTCGCGGCGCTCCGGGTCGAGTTCGAGCGATTCATCGAGCGCCGCCTCGGCTTGCTCGCGTTTGCCGAGGGTCTTGTAGGCCATCGCCAGGTCGCGGTGCGCGGCCGGGTTGTCGGGCGTCAGCTCGATGACCCGCTTGTAACACCGGATGGCTTCGTCGCCCTTGCCCTGGGCGATCAGCGCGTTACCGAGTTCGCGCACGGCCTTCGGGATTTCGGGCCGGCGCGATATGACGTCGCGCAGCTCCTTTTCGGCTGCGGCGAATTCGTTCTGCCGAACGAGTACGGTTCCCAGCAGCACCCGGATCTTGTCGTCCCGAGGCTGCTCTTGCAGCGCATCGCGGCACAGGTCTGCCGCCATCTCGAACTCGCTGCTGCGCAGGTAGTTGAGCGCCAGGTCGAACATCTGCTCGTGTGAATACGCCTTGTTGATATTGCGGTCCCTACTTCGGTCGAACGGAGGCGAAACAGTTTAGCGTCAATCGGCCCCTCGCAAAATCCGCCGACAACCGTTCGGGCCTCGGAATGTGAGCGCTGTGGGGCACATCGCCCGAATAGAACAGCAGGCGATTGAAGCGCGGAGGAATTTCCAGCAGCAGCTCGGCGACTTCGTTGGTGCCGCTCATGTATCGGGGCGGCTGCCGGTACATGTCGAGGTGCCCGGCAAGAAAATCGGCTGAGCTACCGGCACGGTCGATCTCCATGGAGGTCGCTTCCTCGATCAGCTTGCGGTTTGTCCAGCGATAAAAACCGGTGCCGCCGAGCTCAGGGTCGTCGAACAGGTAGACGAGCGCCGCGTAGTTGTTGCGCTCGAGGCTGGCGCGAGGGTCGGAGTGCGGCAATCGCTGCAGCGGCGCGAGCTCCCCGGGTTGGCGCGTCGCCATCGACAGGTAGGTCGAGGTGCGAACGTCGCCCTTGAAGAAAGAGAACCGCCGGCTCATCTGCGAACGAATAAAGCGGTTGATGGCGTCCATGGCGGAACCGGGAACGTCGTAGAGAACCCCGGGGTAGCCGACCGCCTGCGGCTCGAATGCCGCCGCGTGCTCCACGGCAAACTCGACCAGGTTTTCGGGATTCCTCAGGAAATTGTCGACCACGACGCAGACATCCTGATCGGTGATCGGGTGCACCCGCATCTCCGGGGACGAGTTGATCTCGATGACGTTCATGTGCGCAGGCCTGCGGCTCGAACCGCGGCCGGTACCAGGTCCGGTTCGGCGGGCGTCACCAACGTGACGCCCGAGATTCCGGGCATGCGCGCAATTGCCTGCAGTTGCTCGGCGGCAATGGCAATCCCTTCCGCCGCCTGGTCATCGGCGCCCTCGATGCGCTGCACGAGCTCGGAGGGGATAATCGAATCGGGTCGCGCCTTGCGAAACTCGCGCGCCGCATCGGCTGACGGAAACACGGCAAGGCTGGCCAGCAGCTGGAAACGCCAGGTCAGTTTCGAGTCGACGATCTTCGTCACGTAGGCCTCGAGCAGCTCGAGATCGTGGCAAGGCTGCAGCTGGATGAACTGCGCGCCAGCGTCGGCCTTGCTCGTCAGCTTTTCGGGCGTCCAGCCCTCGGCCGGGTTGAAGGCGGTTGCGACGGTGCCGATGTAGAGACCCGGCGAGTCGGCGGGCTCGGTGCCCGGGAAGGCGTCGCCCTCGCGTATCGTCGCGGCTGCAGCGATCAGCCCGATGGCGCTGACGTCGAAAACGCCGGTCGTCTTGGGTCGGTGCCCCTCCGGGAAATTCGCGCCGCGCAACAGCAGCAGGTTGCAGGCGCCCAACGCGCGCGCGCCCACGATGTCGCTTTGCAGCGCCACGCGATTGCGGTCGCGGCAGTTCATCTGCACGACCGGGTCGATGCCGTTTTGTAACAGCAATGCCGCTACTGCGATGTTCGACAGGTGCGGAAGCGAGTGGCGGTGGTCCGGAATCTGCACGGCGTCTGCCACCTCGGCCAGCGTCTTCGCCTGTTCGATGACGGCCTCGGGGCCGCTGCGCGGGTCGAGCGACAACTCGGCCGTCAGCGTCAGCTCCTCGGAGCGCAGGGCTTCACGTAGGGTTTTCAAAATGGTCTTCAGGCGGTTTGAACGGCAAGCGGTCCGGGCGGGACGTAGTCGAAGATGAAGTGGATGCGGTCCTCGCTGCCCTTGTTCATCACGCTGTGCTGTAACTGGTTATTGATCTCGTAGGCCTGGCCGAGCTCGAACTTGTAGGGCCGGCCGTCGATCATGAAACGTGCCCGCGCATTGGTCTGGATGGGAATGTGAATGCGGTGGCCGCAATGAAACGAGGCGTGGCTGTCCTGGTGCGGCGTAATCTTGCCACCCGGCAGCAGCTTGGCTGCCATGGCGCGGATGATCGTGCCACCCGCCGGGTAATGCCTGTTGATGATGTCGTCCATGATCGGTACGGCGACATCGGCGAGCCGGTCCCAGCCCGGTTCCTTGCGAACGTCCGGGTCCGGCCAGTTGGATCCATCGGTGAAAATGAGGACGATCGACTGTGTCTGCAG
>JASJBB010000083.1 GCA_030066735.1 Woeseiaceae bacterium
GAACCAGTACGAGAGCGAGCTCAATGTCCAAGCGCATTATCTCACCACCGGGCCGGAGATCTGGCAGCAGACTGGCGGCAATATCGACTACTTCTTCGCCGGCATCGGCACCGGCGGCACCATCAGTGGTGTCGGCCGGTTTCTCAAGGAGCAGAATCCGGATATCAGGATCGTCGCGGTCGAGCCGGCAACGCGACACCATGCACTATCAGGCCTGAAGCGCATTACGGGGCTGCCCGACGAGCACTTCCCGAGCATCCTCGACAAGGATCTGCTCGACGACGTCGTACCGGTGACCGACGACGAGGCCTACCAGGCAGGTATCGACCTTGCGCGCCAGGACGGCATCATGGCCGGACCGACGACGGGCGCCGTGCTGCACGCGGCGTTGCGCTCGGGTGTGGCGGACAATGGACGGGCGGTGATCATCTCGGCCGACAGCGCGGCCAAGTACGTCACGAGTTACGCCCGCTACCTGTAATTCGGGTCCACGCCGCCGAGTAGGTGGAATCCATAAGTGCCGCCGGCCGCGATTTGCATTAAAAATGCAGTTAGCGGGAGACGGCCTATGACCAGCGTTGTCGACATCGAGCGAATCGACCGGCAACTCGAAGCGATTCGCGAACGTGCGCTCGACTGCGAGCGGCGCTACGCGGACGAGCTGGGGCGCGTCGATCCGCGCTACCGCGACAGCGCCAGGAACCTGCTGCACTATATCGCGTTGCGGCAGCTCGACATTCGCGAGCTGCAGCAGGAACTCGCCTCCCTGGGCCTGTCGTCACTGGGACGCGCCGAGCGCAGCGTACTGGTGACGCTGGACGCCGTGCGGGCCGCGCTGCAGCACAATGCGTTCACCGACGATGTACCGAGACTGGCGTTTCGCAGCCCGGCCGCGGTGCGCAACAAGGAAACGATACTCGGACCTGCGGCTGCCGGGCGCGACGTCGGCATCATGGTGACCATGCCAACCGAGGCGGCGACCAACGCAGGACTCGTGTCCGACATGCTGGTTGCGGGAATGAACGTCGCGCGGATCAATTGTGCGCACGATGATGCCGAATCCTGGGAGGCGATGGTTGGCAATATTCGAGCGGCCAGCGAGGCGGACGGGAGGCCATGCAAGATCGTGATGGACCTGGCCGGACCGAAGATTCGGACAGGGCCGCTGCGTGCCGGCCCGCGTGTAGTCCGTTTCCGCCCACGCCGCGACCCGATGGGCCGCACGATTGCGCCGCGCCGCGTCCGGTTGATACCGGACGACGTCACCTGGCAGGGCAGCAAGGTGGCGATATTGCCTGTGCCCGCCGAGTGCGTTGAATATGCGCATGTCGGCGACACCATTCGCTTCCGGGATACGCGCGGCAAGAAACGCCACTTTGCGATTGTGTCCAAGGACGACAAGGGCCTCGTGGCCGAGCTTTACAAAAGCGCGTATATCGCTACCGGCACCAAGCTGCGGCTATGCCGGGAGAATGAGGGTGAGAAGCTGGAATACCGCGTTGGCGAACTCCCGGAGGTCGAGCAACCGCTGCTGCTGCGCCCCGGCGATACGTTAGTTCTCGACGGCGACAACATTGCGGGTGCGCCTGCGGTGGAAGGCGATGATGGGCATATCGAAACGCCTGCGCACATTGCCTGCCTGCAGTCCGAAGTGTTTAGCTACGTCGCGGACAATGATCGCGTATCCCTCAACGACGGCAAGATCTCGGGCATCGTGATCAGCGCGGAAAAGGACCGTCTCGAGATCGAGATCACGAAGGCGAAGCCGACGGGCAGTCGCCTGCGCGGCGGCCGTGGCATCAACTTCCCCGACAGCGACATCGACCTTCCCGGGCTCACGGAGGCTGACCAGCAGAACCTGTCCTTTATTGCCCGGCATGCCGATGCAGTGGCACTGTCGTTCGTGAAACACCCCAAGGACATCGTTGCTCTTCACGCCGCCCTGGACCGCCTGGGTGCAGGTGATATCGGCCTGATCGTCAAAGTCGAGACCAAGAAGGCATTCAAGAACCTGCCCGAAATCCTGCTGACGGCGATGCAGCGCTACCCCGTAGCCGTGATGATTGCCCGTGGTGACCTGGCGGTGGAAGCCGGCTGGGAGCGGCTGGCCGAACTGCAGGAAGAAGTTCTCTGGGTTTGCGAAGCTGCCCAGGTGCCGGTGGTCTGGGCGACTCAGGTACTCGAACGCAAGACCAAGCGTGGCCTTGCATCGAGGGCCGAAATCTCCGACGCCGCAATGTCGCAGCGCGCCGACTGCGTCATGCTCAACAAGGGGCCGCACATCCTGGCGGCAATTCGCATGCTCGACAACATCTTGCGACGGATGCAGGCCCACCAGTATAAAAAGACCGCGACGCTGCGGCCGCTGACCTTTGGCGACGACCGGGTTGCTGTTTGACCAGGGCCCTTATCTAGCGGCTACAGCCGGCCAAAGTACAGGCTGGAGCCTGGAAGCCAGGGCTCGGGAGGCGCTCACGATTCTTCGGCAATCCCGAGGCGCTCGTGCATGAGCGGGCTTGTCGTCGTGTATTGCAGCCGCACCTTCTTCTCGGGTTCGATGCGTTCCTTGGCGGCGAACGAGGCGAGCGCCGCCTCGTGGAAACCGCTCAGGATCAGCTTCTTCTTGCCCGGGTAGTAGTTGATATCGCCGACGGCATAGATGCCCGGCGTACTCGTCTCGAACTTCTCGGTGTCGACGTTGATCGTCTTGCGATTGATGTCGAGGCCCCATTCGGCAATCGGGCCGAGCTTCGGCGCAAGGCCGTAGAAGGCGAGCACCGCGTCGCAGGCGATTTCCCGTTCGTCGTCGCCAATCTCGACCGTAATCGCCGTGACACCGTCATCATCGGACTTGTATCCCGAGACCTTGCCGATAATCGGCTCGACCTTGCCCTCATCGGCGAGTGCCATCATCTTGTCGACGGTAGCCTGCGCGCCGCGATACTCGTCACGGCGATGGATTGACGTGATGCCATTGCTTCTGGGGGCGAGTTCGACGACCCAGTCGAGCGCCGAGTCGCCGCCGCCGAGGACGACGATGCGCTTGCCCTCGAATTTCGACGGGTCGCGGACCTTGTAGAAGAGGTTCTTGTCTTCAAAGGCGTCGATGCCCTCGAAACGCAATCGCCGCGGCTGGAACGAGCCGACGCCGCCCGCGATGAAAACCGTGCGGGTGCGAAACTCCTTGTCATTGTCCGTAACGACGCGGAACCAGTCGTCGTCGACAGCCTCAACGACCGCAACTTCCTCGCCGAGGTGAAACACGGGGTCGAACGGTTCGATCTGCACCATCAGGTTTTCGATGAGCTCTTCGCCGCTGCAGACCGGGATCCCGGGAATATCGTAGATGGGTTTGTCCGGGTACAGCTCCATGCACTGGCCACCGGCTACGCGCATCGTGTCGATGACGTGCGCCTTGACGCCGAGCAAGCCGAGCTCGAAAACCTGGAACAGGCCCACCGGGCCGGCTCCCACGATGAGAGCATCCGTTTCGATGATCTGGTCTGACATTCCGTGCTGCCTCTGCAAAACAGCCGGCATTGTACCGCAGGGGCTTACGCGATCAGCAATTGCGGGCAATACTTAGCGCCACGGCCGCGAGCTTCGAGTACGCGCGTCCCTGCTCGACGGCGCGCGGATCGGACGCATTGCCATCGAGCCCGCGGCGCAATACCCCCGCGAGAATCGCGGCGAGGCGGAACATCGCGAACACGATGTAAAAGTCCGTTGCGGGCGGCTCGCGGAGCCCGGCGCTCATGGCATAGCGTTCGCGCAAGCGCTGCTCGGACGGAATGCCGATCCCTTCGAGGTCGAGACCCCTGATACCCCAGGGAAACGCCGCCGCATCGAGTCGATAGGCCATCAGGAAATAGCCCACGTCGGCCAACGGGTGGCCGATCGTCGATAGCTCCCAGTCGAGGACGGCAACGACATGGGGCGCGTCGTTGGCAAAAATGACGTTGCCCGGACGGTAGTCGCCGTGGACCAGGGACGCGCGATCGTCGGGAGGAATGCTCGTCGACAGCCAGGCGATGACGTCGTCCATCGCCTCGCAGTCCTCGATCTTCGAGGCCTCGTACTGTTTGGACCAGCGCACGACCTGGCGTTCGACGTAGGCCGCCGGCTTGCCGTAGTCGGCGAGACCTGCCGCCTCGTAGTCGACGGCATGCAACGCGCCGAGCACATCGGCCATCGATTCGAACATGGCCGTGACTTCAGGCGGAGAGCAGTCGGGCAACTCGCGGCCTGCGAATACGCGTCCGGGCACGTAGTCCATTACGTAGAACATCTGCCCGACGACACTGTCATCCTCGCACAGCACGCGCGCCCGCGGGACCGGTACCCCGGAGCCGTCGAGTGCGGAGATCACGCGAAACTCGCGGTCGACCGCGTGCGCCGAGGGAAGTAACTTGCCGGGCGGTTTCTTGCGCAGGACGTAGGTGCCAGAGGCATCCTCGATGAGGTAGGTCGGGTTAGACTGGCCGCCGAGAAATTGCCGGACTTCGCCGCCGCCCGCGTAACCATCGATGTGCTCGCGCAGGTAGTCGTCGAGCCTGGCCGTGTCGATACGCAGCGCCGCGGACGGCTCACCCAGTTCGCGATTGTCGGCAGCCGTCATCGCCTAGCGGTGGGCTTTGAGTTCGAGGCGTGCGAGCTGGTCGCGATGCACCTCGTCGGGACCGTCGGCGAGGCGCAGCGTACGGGCGGCCGCGTAGGCATAAGCGAGGCCGAAGTCGTCGCAGACGCCGCCGCCGCCGTGCACCTGGATCGCCCAGTCGATGACCTGGCAGGCCATTTGCGGCGCGGCGACCTTGATCATGCCGATCTCCTTGCGCGCCACGCGATTGCCGACCTTGTCCATCTTGTCGGCGGCATTCAGGACCAGCAGGCGCGCCTGGTCGATCAGGATCCGCGACTCCGCGATGCGCTCGCGCGTTACGCCCTGGTCGGCCAGCGGTTTGCCAAAGGGGTGTCGTTCGAGCGCCCGGCGACACATCTTCTCGAGGGCGACCTCGGCCTGGCCAATGAGCCGCATGCAGTGGTGTATGCGGCCCGGTCCCAGTCGCCCCTGCGCGATCTCGAAACCGCGGCCTTCGCCCAGCAGGATGTTGGCCGCGGGCACGCGCACATTGTCGAAGACTATCTCGCCGTGACCGTGCGGGGCGTCGGTGTAGCCGAATACGGGCAGGGATCGCCTGATCGTGATGCCGGGCGTGTCGGCCGGCACGAGGATCATCGATTGTTGCCGGTAGATATCCTCGCCGTCCGGGTCGGTCTTGCCCATGAAGATGTAGAGCTTGCACCGTGGATCCCCCGAGCCGGACGACCACCACTTGTGGCCATTGATCACGTAGTCGTCACCGTCGCGCATGATCGTCGAGCCGATGTTGCGGGCATCGGACGACGCGACGTCGGGTTCGGTCATCGCAAAGCAGGAGCGAATGTTGCCCTCGAGCAGCGGGTCGAGCCACTGGCGTTTTTGCGCCTCGGTGCCGTAGCGAACCAGCGTCTCCATGTTGCCCGTGTCCGGCGCCGAACAGTTGAACACTTCCGGCGCCCAGTGCACCCGGCCCATGACCTCGCAGAGCGGCGCGTATTCGAGATTGGTCAGGCCTGCGCCGAGCTCGGACTCGGGCAGGAACAGGTTCCAGAGCCCGGCATCGCGGGCCTTCGGCTTGAGTTCCTCGATGATCGGGGCCGGCTGCCAGTTGTCACCCATGGCCCGAACCTGGTCGAAAAAGACCTGCTCGTTCGGGTATACGTGCTCGTCCATGAACGCACGCAGACGTTCCAGCAGGTCTCGGGTTTGCGCGTTATGCTCGAAGTCCATCGCCGGCCGAATCCCGGGCGCTGTTTGCGGCCGCTTCGTGCAGCTGGGACTGCGCGTGACGGAACTGGTCGCTGGCGCGTTTCAGGTAGCGTCGCGACTCGTCGTCGTAGCCATCGGCCGCGGCTGACCAGACTCGATTGACATAGCGTTCCGCGGCAGCAAACTCGCTCATGATATCGGCGTAGGTTTGCAGACCGTACAGATGCACCATGCTCTCGCGCGCCTCGGCGAAGCGACGCAGGTCGTTGCGCAACGTCGAGTCGATCCAGGTGCGCAGTTCCTCGCCGGTCGGCGGGTCGCCGTCGTTAACCTGTTCGAGGTCGCGCACGATGTTGGCGAGCGACTCGTTGAGTTCGTTGCGGTTCGTTTCCAGCACGGTGCCGGACTTGGCCTGGGCTTCATCGGCTTTTTTCGCCATGATGACGCCGGCTATTGCCGCGATCGCCGCAACGGCGAACAGCGGCCAGTCGACGACAGTCTCGTCGAGCGCCGCAACATAGGCGCCATAGAGAAAGCCACCGATCAGTAACAGATAAGCTATGTTTTTCATCTCGTTGCTCCCCTATGTTCCACCGAGGACCGCGGCCATCGCGTTACCGACTCCGACGAGCGCTTCGCCGACGATGAAACCGGCAGCGATCGGGATGCCGACGTCATCGGACCAGTCCTTGCCCTTGAACCGGTCTGCGAGCTCCCGGGCCAGGGTGCCGAGCGAATAGGTCAGCACGATGTTGAACGGCAGGTAGAAGCCCAGTCCAACGGTAATGCCGAGTCCGCCCATGAGCGCAGACAACACGCCGCCGAGAATCGCGCCGGCGGCGTATTTCTGTGCAGGTACGTCGCCGCCGAGAATGCCGTCGACCGTGCTGGCCAGCGCCTGCGCCTGCGGCGCCGGCAGCTTGGTGCTGCCGAGTCCGTAGGCCTCGTGCAGCATGAAGATGACGAAGATAACGACGATCGGGCCCAGCCATGCGCCGATGAACTGGCCCATCTGCTGCATGCGTGGCGTAGCACCGACGAGGTAGCCTGTCTTGAGGTCCAGCATCAGGTCGGTGGCCTGCGACATCGCGACGCACATGGCGGCGCCGACCATGATGGCCGCGATGATGGAGTCGGCGCGGTCCAGCCCGATCGCCTGGGTCACGACGATCAGCAGGGTGATGCCGACGAGCGTCATGCCCGACAGCGGTGACCAGTTCGTGCGGCCGATAGCCTCGGACAGGATGATGCCCGCCATCCAGATCCACAGAGTTCCGAGCAACGCCATTGCGATTCCGCCGCCGAGGCCCATCGTGTCGACCGAGCTGACGGCCATGACGCACAACAGGATGACGGCGCCAGCTACGGCGAAGTACAGCAGCTTGATGGGCATTTCTTCGCTGCCGCTGCCGCCGGCCACCTTGGCCGCTTTTTGCATTGACTTGATGGCGCTGATGATCAGCGGCGCTGCGAGTATGACGCCCATGATCGCGCCGCCGATCAGCATGCCGATGCCGAACGGCCTGTACAGCATTACGCGCAGCGAGTCCGGGGCGCTGATCGCCTGGCCCGCCGCGTCGACCGGGAAAGCGTCGGTTACCGACAGCATCGGGGATATGAACCAGTACGCGACGAAGCCACCGATGATGAAAGCGATGCCGCCTCGTCCGGCGATAAAGCCCACGCCGATGGTCATCAGCGACAGGTACCAGATGCCGTTCATGAACTCCGGCATGCCGATCAGCGCGCCAAGGTTCCAGTTGTCGACTCCTGTCTGCAGCGTCGCAAAGTGCACGCCGGCGCTGATCAATGCGGCTGCCAGCAGAATGATCGCCTTGCGCACGCCGGCGCCCGGGGACTTGAGGATTGTTGCGACGGCTACACCACCCGGGTAGGTCAGGCGCTCGTAGTCGATCATGTGCTTGCGCAGTGGAATGATGAAGGCGATGCCGAGAAAGGCGCCGGCAATGCAGCCAAACGTGAGAATCACGGGATCGAAGCGATCGCCGTAGCCCAGCAGGAAGATGGCGGGCACCGAAAACATCATGCCCGAGGAGGCGCCGTTCACACCGGACGCGATGGTTTGCACGATGTTGTTCTCGATGATGCTCTTGCGCCGCAGCAGGCCGCGCAGAATGCCGAAACCGAGAATCGCCGCGAGTTCCGAGCCTTCGATCGAGAATCCCAGGATCAGCGCCGCGTAGCCGATCGAGACGGCGATGACGACACCGATAATCCAGCCGACGATGACCGCAACCCAGGTAAGTTCCGGGTAGGGCCGCTGGATGGTGGTAGACGAGTCCACAATGAATCTCCCTATTCTTACGATTCTTGTTATGGCAGGGAGACTACCACTGCGGCGGCGCCCTGACTATTTGCGCACCGTATGATGTAGCATGGCGCAGTTTTCAGCAGGCCAGGAGATACTGGTGATCCACGCCCGACTACTCGCTGCATGTGCCGCTCTGTTGGTGGGAGCCTGCGCTGCAGTCTCGCCGAATCTGCCGGCGATAACCGATGCGCCCGCATCACTGCGCTCGGAAGGGCGAATCATCTGGCACGACCTGCTGACGACGACGCCAGCGGAGTCGCGCAGGTTCTACGGTGAGTTGTTTGGCTGGGAGTTCGAACGGCCACCGTCGCCCATTGGCTTCGGTAACGATAACAGCTACCTCTTGATTCGCCACGAGGGCAGGCTGATTGGCGGCATGCTCGATGCCAATATCCTGAATCAGCAGGAGAATGTCTCGCAGTGGATCAGCGTGATGTCGGTGAACGACGTCAATGCCGCCGTCCAGCGGGTAACGGCAGCCGGGGGCGAAGTCCTGACAGAGCCGACCGACGTTGGCTCTCGCGGCCGGATGGCCGTGGTCACGAGCCCGGACCGGGCCATCATCGCGCTGCTGCAGACACGTCTCGGCGACCCGGGTGAGTCGGATCCGCAGGTCAACGGGTGGCTGTGGAGCGAACTCTGGACAGACGACGTCGACGGCGCTTCGTCGTTCTACGCCGGGCTGGCCGGATTCGACATGGAGGACGTCCCGGTCGACGGCGCCTACCGCAATTACCGCCTGCTGAGGTCCGGCGGCAAGCCGCGCGCTGCTATCCTTTCACACCCGTTCGAGGGCGAATTGCCTGTGTGGGTCAACTATCTCTGGGTCGCAAACCCCGCAGCCGTTACGGCGCAGGTGCCGGCTCTTGGCGGTACTGTGATCGTCGACGCGCAACCGCGGCCAATCGGCGGCCAGGCTGCCCTTATCGCCGGGCCCTCAGGTGCCGGCATCGCTTTGCAAACCTGGCCCGTCAAACAGGAGGCACAACAATGACTGCCCGATTATCGCGCCGAATTCTCAGGGCCTTGCTGGTTTTGCTGGCTGCCGCCGCCACGGCGTCCTGCGACAATCCGCCACAGGTGTACGGCAGTGTCGGCTTTAGCTCGTTCAACGGTGGCGGCTATCATCGCGGCGGGCCCGGCTTCGGCACCAGCGTTACCGTCGGCGGCCGCATCTTCTAGCGGCGAGTTTGCCGCCTCGCCAGTCAGTATCTTGCACAGCATGATTTCCGTGGCCCCGATGATGGATTGGACCGACCGGCACTGCCGGTATTTCATGCGCCAGATCAGTCCGCGTGCGTTCCTGTATACCGAAATGGTTACGGCGAATGCCATTCACTATGGCGACGCGCGTTCGCTGTTGCGCTACGACGCGTCGGAGCACCCGATCGCGATACAGCTTGGCGGCAGCGACCCTGTCTTGATGGCCGACGCCGCGGGGCTCGCGGCCGAGGCCGGCTATGACGAAATCAACATCAACGTCGGTTGCCCGTCGGACCGGGTCCAGAGCGGCCAGTTCGGTGCGTGCCTCATGGCGCAGCCCGAACTCGTGGCCCGTTGCTATGGCGATATGCAGTCGGCAGCGGACGTGCCGGTAACGGTCAAGACCCGGATCGGGATTGACGACCAGGACAGCGATGAATTTTTCATGCGCTTTATCGACACGGTCGCCGCTGCCGGGTGCCGCAAGTTCATCGTCCATGCGCGCATCGCCATTCTCGAGGGCCTCAGTCCCAAGGAGAATCGCAGCGTGCCACCGCTCAACTACGAACGGGTCTACCAGCTCAAACAGGCGCGCCCGGAATTGGAGATCGTCATCAATGGCGGCATCACGGCAATCGACCACGTCGATGCGGTCCTGCAGCATGTGGACGGCGCCATGATCGGCCGGCAGGCCTATCATCACCCGTGGTTCCTGGCCGAGCTCGAGCGGCATTTCAACCCGGCTTTCGAGCCGCCGTCACGGCGCGAGGTCATAGAAAAGATGGTCCCCTATATCGAGCAGGAACTCGAGGGCGGCGAGCGGCTCGGCCGCATCACTCGCCACATGGTCGGGCTGTTTGCCGGCATGCCGGGTGCGCGGGCCTGGCGACGCTACCTCAGTGAGAACGCTTACCGTGACGGCGCCAGCGTGGAAGTATTGTTCGAAGCGCTGGATGCCATGCCGGTTGCGGCTTAGAATGGCCAATTAGCCAAACCGAGCGAATATTCCTGTATGGGCGCTACCAAATCCAAGAAGAACAAAGGGCCGACGATGGCCGAGCAGGCCGACATCCACGAGCTTTACGAGGAGTCGGTCCAGAACGTGGAAAATGAAGTTGAATTCCTGAGCACGACGTTCGGCGCTCTGCGCGGCAGGACGGCGTATTCGTTTCGCGAGGACTTCTGCGGCACTGCAAGCCTGGCCTGTGAATGGGCGAAACAGGGCCCGGAGTACTCTTCGATCGGCGTCGATATCGATCCCTCCGTCCTGGAATGGGGGCGTGAGCATCGGGTCGGCCGGCTGGCGGCGGAGGAGCAGGCGCGCGTCAGCCTGATCGAATCCGATGTGCAGACCGTCGAGACGCCCCGCGTCGACATTCTTGCGGCGTTCAATTTCAGCTACTGGATCTTCGAAGAGCGCGCGCAGATGGTTGCCTACATGCGCCGCTGCTTTGATGCCTTGAAAGACGACGGGATCCTGTTCATGGACATGTTTGGCGGACCGGAGTCGTTCGAGGAGACCAAGGAAAAGACCAAGCACGACGGTTTCACCTACATCTGGCACCAGGCCGAGTTCCACCCGGTCACGAATCACATGCAGTGTTACATCCACTTCAAGTTCCCGGATGGATCGAGAATCAAGCGCGCCTTCAGCTATGCCTGGCGCCTGTACACGGCCCCCGAACTGCGTGACATGCTGCACGATGCAGGATTCCGCAATGTGACCGTTTACTGGGAAGGCGAGGACGAAGACGGCGAGGGCAACGGCGAGTTCACGCCGTCGCAGACGGGAGAGGCAGATCTCGCCTGGATAGCGTATATTGTCGCTGAAAAATAGGGCTTAATCCTCTTCAAAATTAACTAGTTATCGGAAGTTATGGCAAAAGACCTTGAAGTCGCCATCCTGTTTGCGGACGTGGTCGGCAGCACGCAGCTGTACGACAAGTTCGGCGACACCAAGGCCAGCGAGACGGTTGCCCAGTGTCTCGACGTCATGAAGGACGCCACCCACCAGTTCAACGGCACGGTGATCAAGACGATTGGCGACGAGGTCATGTCGACGTTTCCGACGGTCGAGGAGGCCATGGGTGCGGCCGTCATGATGCAGTCGCGCATTTCCGCAGAAAACAAGCAGGAAGATCGCATCGCGGTGTCGATTCGCATCGGCTGCCATTTCGGCCCGGTCGTCCAGGAGCAGAACGACATTTTCGGCGCGGCCGTGCATACGGCGAACCGCATGACATCGCAGGCAAAGGCCCGGCAGATTGTCATCTCGGGTGAGACCGTGGCCGAGATGGGCCCCGAACTGCGGAAGCAGACGCGCCAGATCGACGTTGCCACCGTGCGCGGCAAGCTCGACGAAGTCGCGCTCTACGAGCTGCTCTGGAATCCCGAGGAGGCGACCAGCATGTTGCCGACCATCGAATGGGAGAACCAGGAGCGCAAGGCATCGCGGTTACAACTGTCCTTTCGCGATCAGCAGCTCGAGGTCAATGACAAGCGCAAGAGCGTCATCATGGGGCGCGCCGAGGACAACGACCTCGTCATCAAGGGCAACCTGATCTCGCGAATCCACGCCAAGGTGGAAATGCGCCGCGGCAAGTTCATCCTGGTCGACCAGAGCACCAACGGCACGTTTCTGCAGAACGTGCAGGGCGACGAGACTTTCGTGCGGCGCGATTCGACCGAAATCCACGGCGAAGGCACGATCGGACTCGGGCGCGCGGAAGAGCCCGGCGCGTCACTCGCGATCTATTACAAAACGCTCGACTGACCGCCGCTTCAGGCCGTCTTCAGGGCGATCTTCTCCAGCTCCATCGCAACGCGCTGCTGTTCATCGCGCAGGGCCTGCGGCACGCGGTCGCCGAAACCGTCGAGATACTCGGCGAAATGCTGGTTCTCGATCTGCCAGTGCTCCACGTCAATGGACGTCAGTTCCCGCATGATCTCCGCCGGGACGTCCAGTTCCGAGGTATCGATGTCGCTGGGTTCGGGCAAATAGCCGACCGGTGTTTCCCGCGCACCCACGCGATTCTCACAGCGATCGATGATCCACTTGAGGACTCGCAGGTTCTCGCCGAATCCCGGCCACAGGAAGTTACCGTCGTCATCCTGCCGGAACCAGTTGACGTGGAAGATCCGGGGCAACCTGTCGCTCTTCTCGGCCAGCGACAACCAGTGTTGCCAGTAATCGCCGAAGTTGTAACCGCAGAATGGCTTCATGGCCATCGGGTCGCGGCGAATCACGCCCACTTCGCCGATAGCAGCGGCAGTAGTTTCCGAGCCGACGCTGGCCCCGACGAGTACGCCGTGCTGCCAGTTCTTCGCCTCGTAGACCAGCGGCGCAAGCCGTTTGCGGCGGCCGCCAAACACGATCGCCGAAATCGGCACGCCCTCGGGCGCGTCGGCCAGTGACGAATAACTGGGATTGTTGGTTGCGGCGACCGTAAATCGGGAATTCGGGTGCGCGGCCTTGCCCTCAGAACCGTCGTACTCCTGGCCTCTCCAGTCGTACGCGGGCTCGCCATTCTGCTTGCCTTCCCACCACGGCTCGTTGTCGATGGTCCGGCCCACGTTGGTGAAGATCGCGTCGTGGGTGATCATGTTGAACGCGTTCTCGTTGGTCTTCTTGTTGGTGCCAGGGACGACGCCGAAATAGCCCGATTCGGGATTGATCGCGCGCAGCTGGCCTTCATCGTCGAAGTGCAGCCAGGCGATGTCGTCGCCGAGCGTGTGGATCTTCCAGCCGGGCATCGAATGCGGCGGGATCAGCATGGCCAGGTTCGTCTTGCCACAGGCGGAGGGAAACGCGCAGGCGATGTAATGGGTCTCGCCCTCGGGGCTCTCGATGCCCATGATCATCATGTGCTCGGCGAGCCAGCCCTCTTCGCGGGCCTGGTGGCTGGCGATGCGCAGCGCGTGGCATTTCTTGCCAAGCAACGCATTGCCGCCATAACCCGAACCGATGCTCTTGATGGTCAGCTCGTCGGGGAAGTGCATGATAAAGCGTTTGTCCGGATCGAGGTCTCCGGTGGAATGCAGGCCGCGGACGAAGCTGCCTTCTTGCTCAATGCGTTCCAGCGCAGCCGTACCCATGCGCGTCATGAGCTTCATGTTGGCGACGACGTACTTGCTGTCCGTTATCTCCACGCCGCAACGCGAATACGGCGAGTCGATCGGTCCCATGCAATACGGGATGACGTACATCATGCGGCCGCGCATCGCGCCCTCGAAGAGCGCATCGACCCTGGCATGGCCCTCGGCGGGACTCATCCAGTTGTTATTCGGGCCGGCGTCCTCCTGCGCTTCGGTGCAGACAAACGTCAGGTGCTCCACGCGGGCCACATCGGACGGGTCGGACAGGTGCAGATAACAATTGGGGTAGGAGTCCGGGTTGAGCGGCGCCATCGTGCCTTCGGCGACCATCAGTTCCATCAGGTCCTGGTATTCGTCTTCGGTTCCGGTGCACCAGTGGATTGCATCAGGTTGAGTGCGGGCGGCGACCTCATCCACCCATTGCTGGAGGGCCGGGAGTTTGGTTGTCATGGTTTTATGCGCCGATGTTGTGGAGGAAACTACATTTTTGTAGTCAGCAATTATACCGATTGCCGCGTGTGTTTCAGTAGGTAGTTTCAGTATCCGAACCTGTGCAATCCCGGGCATCCGTGTAACCATTGGCAAGTGACCGATCTTTCCGAGTTTTTTGGCGAAGCCAGTCCCCTGAAGGCCTTCCTGCCGGGTTTCCAGCCCCGGGCGGGCCAGGCGTGGATGGCCGAGGCCGTGGCCGAGGCGATCGCCGGCTGCGACAAACTGGTCGTCGAGGCCGGCACCGGCACGGGCAAAACGTTTGCCTACCTGCTGCCCGCGTTGCTGAGCGATCGCAAGACCATCATCTCGACGGGTACCAAGGCATTGCAGGATCAGCTGTACCACCGCGACCTGCCGCTGATCGGCAAGGCCATCGGCCGCCCCGTCCAGACGGCATTGCTGAAGGGCCGGGCAAACTACCTGTGCCTCGAGCGCCTCGACAACGTGGCGGACGTTGCGGCTGCACTGGTTGACGATCTCGACGCGGTGCGCGAGTGGCGCCATCGCACGAGCACCGGCGACAAGGCCGAGTTGACCGAGGTGGCCGAGGACTCGCGGATCTGGCCGCAGGTCACATCGACCGTCGACAACTGTCTCGGGCAGAAATGCCCGGCGTATTCGGATTGTCACGTCGTCAAGGCAAGACGGGCCGCGCAGGAAGCCGACCTGGTCGTCGTGAACCACCACCTGTTGCTGGCAGACCTGGCGATGAAAGAGGAGGGGTTTGTCGAGTTTTTGCCGGGCGCAGAGGCCATCATCCTCGACGAGGCCCACCAGGTGCCGGACCTTGCCGTGCAGTTTTTTGGCGTCGCCCTGGGGTCGCGCGAGCTGGAGCGGCTCGTGGACGAAGTCCGGGTGGCGGTCGCGCCTCTGCAGCAGCCGGAACTTCTGCGGCGCATCGATGCCGTGCAGACCGCGGTACGCGTGCTGCGGGCCGAGGCGCCGCGGAACGAGGGCCGGCACCAGCTTGCCGAAGTCATCGACCAGTTGCGGGAACCGCTCGACGCTCTGCGCCTTGCCCTCGGTGAACTCAACACGGCGCTGGTCGAGCTTGCGGACAGCTCGCTCGAACTCGACAAGCTCCACGAGCAGCTGACCTCGGTTATGGAGCGCCTGGCCTTGCTGGCCAACGATGACGCCTGGGACGGCTTGCGCTGGATTGAGATCAATCCTCGCAGCCTGCGGATCAACCTCACGCCCCTCGATGTGTCGTCGACACTCAGCGGTTTGATCGACAATGGCCACCAGGCATGGGTATTCACCTCGGCGACGCTGGCCGTCGGCGAGGACTTCTCGCATTTCGCCAGTCGCATGGGACTGGGCGACGTGCATGGCCTGACCTTTCCAAGTCCGTACGCTGTCGACCGCAACGGGCTCGTATACCTGCCGCCGGAGTTACCGCAGCCCTCCGATTCGCGGCACACCGAAGCGGTCATGGAAGCCGTGGCGCCGCTGCTGGAGATGACTGCAGGCGGCGTGTTCTGCCTGTTCACGAGTCACCGGGCACTGACCGCGGCCCGCAAATGGTGCCGCGCCAACAAAAGCCGTCTCCTCGGCCGCACGTTGCTGGTCCAGGGGTCTGCGCCTCGCGACGACCTGCTGCGCCGGTTCCGCGATGCCGGCAACGCGGTACTGCTGGGGACCGGCAGCTTCTGGGAGGGTGTGGATGTGCGCGGCCGCGCCCTGACCGTGGTTGCGATCGACAAGCTGCCGTTTGCTTCGCCGGCGGATCCCCTCATGATGGCGCGTCTCGAGTTCATTCGGCGTGAAGGGGGCAACGGCTTTACGCAGCACCAGGTGCCACAGGCGGTACTCGCTTTGAAACAGGGCGCGGGTCGCTTGTTGCGCGACCAGTCGGATTACGGTGTCATCGCACTTTGCGATCCGCGAATCACCGCCAGGAGTTATGGCCGCATGTTCCTGAAGAGTCTCGAGCCCATGCCCGTGACCTCGTCGATCGACGACGTCGAGAAGTTCCTGGCAGCACACGAAAGCAAAGGCGCCGTGGCATGAAGCTGCTGGCGCTCGACACGTCCTCGCAGGCCTGCTCCGTTGCGCTGCAGCTTGGCGATACTGTTATCGAACGCCATGAGGAGTTGCCTCGCGAGCACACCCGGCTCCTGATGCCCATGATTCGCTCGGTCCTGCAACAGGCCGGGGCGCAACTGACGGAACTCGACGCCATTGTGCTGGGCAATGGACCCGGTTCCTTCATCGGCATGCGCATTGCGGCGTCGGTGGCCCAGGGTCTCGCGTACGGCGCTGGGCTGAAAATCGTACCGGTGTCCTCCATGGCGGCCATCGCGGTGCGGGTCCTGGCCGGCTCGGAGTGTAGCGCTGTAGTCGTGGCGCAGGACGCCCGTATGAACGAGGTATACCTGGGCATTTACAAGCGCGGCGACGCAAACCTGCCCACCGCCATGGTGCCCGAGCGATTGCACGGCACTGGTCCGGTAGCCGAACTCGATGTCCTGGCAGAGGATGTCAGGGCGGCAGGAATCGGTTGGCAGCGCTACCCGGAGCTCCTGGCCGCAAACCGGGATAGCATCTCGCGGGTGGAGGACATTCTGTTCCCGAGGGCGGTGGACCTCCTGGCCATCGGCGCGGCGGCACTCCTGGAATGCGAGGCCATCGAACCACAGCATGTCATGCCGGCCTACCTGCGGCACAAGGTTGCCGAGAAGCCCAAGGCGGCCTCGTAACAGAACTGTAATATAGTGTTGCTGTAATCCCGGCAATCGCAGGCGGTCCCAGGCGGCGTTCGCAGATTAGTCATGGCTACCAACAAAATACTGGTCGTAGAAGATGAAGCCCCGATTCGAGAGATGATCGTGTTTCACCTGTCGCGGGCCGGGTACGAGACGCTCGAAGCGGCGGACTGCCGGTCTGCGCGCGAACTGCTCGCCGACGAGCGACCCGATCTTGCGCTTGTCGACTGGATGCTGCCCGACATGAGCGGGCTCGAACTGACGCGCCAGCTCAAGCGCGACAAGGACAATGACGAACTGGCGATTATCATGCTGACCGCACGCGCCGACGAGTTCGACAAGATCGCCGGGCTGGAGGGTGGCGCGGACGACTACGTCACGAAACCGTTTTCGCCGCGTGAGCTCATCGCCAGGATCCAGGCTGTTCTGCGACGGTCGGGATCCGATAACGACGACACCGTGAGTTCGGGCGTCCTGACGCTAGACGCGGCCGGGCACCGGGTCAGCGCGAATGGCACTGAAATCAAGCTCGGGCCCACCGAGTACCGCCTTCTCAAGTTCCTGATGACACATCCCGACCGCGTCTACAGCCGGTCGCAACTGCTCGACCGAGTCTGGGGCGCAAACGTCTATGTGGAAGAGCGCACGGTGGACGTCCATGTGCGACGTTTGCGCAAAGCGCTGGCAGCAGAGGCGGCAGACGACTATATTCAGACGGTGCGTGGGGCAGGGTATCGATTTTCCAGTCGCGGCAGTCAGTGATCGGATCTAGCCGGAAATTCGTAACGGGACTCGTCGTCTTACTGGCGGCAGGCGCTCTCGTCGGCTGGATTTACGGCGAGCCGCTCTACGGGTTCCTGATCGCCGCACTCGCGGCCTTGATCTGGCAAGTGCGCCAGCTTCTGCTGTTCAACCGCGCGTTGCACACCGGCAATTTCGACACATTTCGTTTCGGCGAGGGAATCTGGCAGCAGATATATTCGCGCTTCAGCTACGAGCGTGACCGGGGCTCGCGCTACAAGAAGTTGCACCGCCAGGTCATCAAGGAGATTCGGCGGTCGACGAACGCCATGCCTGATGGAGCCGTAGTTCTCGACGACGAAAACGAGATCGTGGTTTGTAACCGGGCCGCCAAAACGCTTGCCGGCATAAAGCGCAAGAAGGATCGCGGTCAGCGCGTGGACAATATTCTGCGTGACCCTGCCCTGACAAGACTGCTGCGCGCCAATGACGCTACCAGGACAGCGGACATCCTGTCGCCGGTTTCGGACGAGCGCTGGCTCAATTGCCGCATCGTGCCCTATGGCATCAACCAGAAATTGCTGTTGTTACGCGATGTTACGGACCGTATTGTGCTGAACCGGATGCGTCGCGACTTCGTGGCCAATGCCTCCCACGAGCTGCGGTCGCCGCTGACCGTCATGTCGGGCTATCTCGACGCCATGGCCGAAGACGACGCCTTGACGCAGTCCTGGGGGCAGCCGGTCCGGCAGATGCAGGAGCAGGCGCAGCGCATGACGCGAATCGTGTCTGAACTGCTCGAGTTGTCCCGCCTGGAGGGCGGCGGCAGCGCGTCGATTGACGAGATAATCGACGTCGGTGCGCTGCTCGCGAGCGCCTGCGAGGCCTTCCGCGAGCAGGGCAATAGCCCGCAACTCGACCTGGCCATCGAATCGACCGCGCATTTGCGCGGCAATATCGCCGAAATCGAGTCGGTCGTCGTCAACCTCGTGTCGAATGCCGTTCGCCACACACCTCCTGACGGTCGCATTTCAGTGAGCTGGAATTCCGGACCGGAGGGCGCGCAGCTCGTCGTCGCCGATACGGGCGAAGGAATCGCTGCGGAACACATCCCGAGACTCACCGAGCGCTTCTTCAGGGTCGACCGCGGGCGATCTCGGGAGGATGGCGGTGTCGGGCTGGGCCTTGCCATCGTGAAGCACGTGCTGGGTCGTCACGAGGCGCGGCTGGAGGTATCCAGTGAACTCGACGTCGGCTCCGAGTTCCGTTGCGTGTTCCCGCCGGAGCGTATCGTCGTCGATCCGCCGATACCGATGGCCGGCGGCAGCTAAACCGCGAAAAGAAAACCCTTATTTTCAATCTGTTAGCACCCATGTGGCATTGTCACAAAAGTGCAATATTTCTGTCATTCAAGCGACATACAGCGTCGGTAACGTGCCGCTAACATTTTCGTAACAACGGGCACATAACAATGAAATATATTCTCCCATTGATCGTCGCGGCCGGTGTCGCCATTCCGCACTTAGCATCGGCTGCCGTGAGCGACGAAGACTTCCAGGAACTTCGCGAGCAGTTGGCGGCAGTGTCTGCGCGGCTCGAGCAGCTCGCTGCCGAGAACGCAGAGTTGCGTGAAGCCCAGGAGCAGTCGGCGACGGCGATTGCAGACGTAGAAACAACAGTCGCGGACATGCCCGAGGCCAAGGAGAGCTGGTCGGA
>JASJBB010000080.1 GCA_030066735.1 Woeseiaceae bacterium
ACGTCGCCGTTGACCAGGCGTTCGGTCTTGTCGACCAGCTTGCTGTAGTCGTCGATTTCCAGCCAGGCCTGCTCCATTGCCGCCAGCAATTCGAGGACGTCGTAATCCTGCTCGTCATTCGCGCCAGCCGGCGCCGCGGCGAGCAGCGCAAGCAGCGACACAACCAGCACGATGCCCCTGGCGGACACGCGTTTTCCCGTATTGGCACAAGTGGTCCTTGACCGCATTTACCAGTAATCTCCGGGCTGGTTCTGGCTGCCGTGACGGCGATGGTGAATACCGACCTGAAGCAGGGATTCTACCTTGGCGAGTGGGAAGTGCGCCCGCTGCAGCTCGTGGTCGTGGGTCCCGATGGCAAAGAGCACGTCGAGAAGCGCTGGATGGAAGTGCTCGTCCTGCTCGCCACCCGTGCGGGAGAGGTCATCGAACGCGACGAGATCCTCGATATCGTCTGGGAGGGCCGGGCCATGAACGACGAGCCTCTCAACCGCTGCATCTCGCAGCTGCGCAAGGTGCTCGGGGATTCGCCGCAGCAGCCCCGGTTCATCGCTACCATCACCAAAGTGGGTTACCAGCTGATCGCGCCCGTGCGTCCGCTGGAGCCGGCAGCGCCGGAAGTCGCGGCGGCGGACGGAGCGACGGAAAAAGCCGCGCCTCGTCGCGCATCGACTCTGCGCGTGCTCAGCCTCGCTGCGGTCGCGCTCGTCGCCGTCGGCGCAATGATCATCTGGATGGGCGGGTTTCCGCAGCCGGACGAAGCGTCGATCGTCGTGCTGCCGTTCGACAACCTCGGCGATGATTCCACCCAGGACGATTTGGGACGGGGACTCGCCGAGGAGATCCGTCAACGGCTGGCGGGCGTGGACGGCCTGACCGTGGCGGGCCGGACGTCATCGAGGGCCGCGTTTCTCTCGGACAAGGACGCCCCGACCATTGCCGACGACCTCGGCGTCAGCTACCTGCTCGAGGGCAGCATTCGTGTCGATGGCGACGACATCCGCATCGCCACAGCTTTGCTGCAGGCCAGCGGCTACGAGGTCTGGAGCGAAACCTATGAGATGCGGCTGCTCGACGTCTTCCAAATGCAGGACCAGATCGCCAACGACATTGCGGGCCAGGTTGTGCCGGGTATTGTCGCCAACGAAGCGGGCTCGTTAATCAGCACGGCCCAGTCCACCCGCAATCCGCAGGCATACCTCCTGTTCGTGCGCGGCCAGGAGCAGCTGGCGTCGCGCAGCGAGGGCCCGTTGCGGCGCAGCATCACCCTGTTCGAGGAGGCGATCGAGCTGGACCGTCGCTACGCGGACGCTTACGTCGGTCTGGCCACAGCGCACGCGTTGCTGCCGTTCTACTCCGACGAGCCGATGGCAGCGTCCTTCGATCGTGCCCGGTCCATTATCGCAACCGGCGCGCAGGCGGACAGCTCGGTCGATACGCGGGCCGCCGGCATCGTTGCTTTCATGCTGTTCCATAGCGAATGGCGCTGGATAGAGTCGGAGAACGCGTTCCGGGTGGCGCTGCAGAATGCGCCCGACGACGCCGAGTTGCTCAACTGGTATTCGCTGTTCCAGGCCAGCGTCGGGCGTGCCGACCGGTCGCTCGATTACGCCGCGCGCGCCCGGGACCTCGAGCCCCTGTCGCCTGTCGTCAACCAGCGGCTGGCCGTCGCCCACCTGTGGGTCGACCAGAACGAGCTGGCGGCGCAGCAATTCGCGGTCGCGGCGGAGCAGGGCATGCCGGTAACCACCCAGCCCGAGGCCTATCTCGTGCTGCTGCTGCGACGGGACGAACTCGAGATTGCGCGTCTGCTCATGGCGGGGCAGCAGAAGCTGGCGGGCCTCGACGCTGCATGGGTGGACGCGCTGTTCATGGCGATGCAGGACCCGTCGCACAAGCCCGCGGCCGTCGACGCCGTGGAGCGCGCCGTGGCGAGCGGCGACATCTCCGACCTGCACCTGTTCGGCGTCTGGGTTTATCTCGAGGAAACCGAGCGCGCCATCGATACCGCCTTGCGGCTGACGGAGAACCGCATCCGGTTCATTCCCGAATTCCTGTTTGCGGTCGAGACCGCGGAGTTACGCAGGCACCCGCGGTTCGCCGAAGTCGTGCGCGCAGTCGGGCTGGATCGCTACTGGGATTACTTTGGCTGGCCCGACCTGTGCCGGCGCGAAGGCGACACTATCGCCTGCTCCTGAATGACCAAACTCTGAGGCAAACCGCCAAGAGCGCAGAGGCGCTCCACGGCTACCTTTATGCGCCATACACGGCACTGCGTAAGGAGGTAGCCATGACGGACATTAGCAAAATTCGTGAACGGCTCGTCAGAGCCGGTCGCCTGAAGCACGAGCGCGATATCGAGCTGTTCGACGCGCTGGCCGAGCACGCGCCGGAAATGATCGCGATGATCTATGCGGCCGCCCTGGCCAGGATCACCGTCACCAACGAAGAATCAGGTCCTGATTAGGGCAGGGCTTTTTCGAAGTCACTGTATTCGATGACTTCCGTTTCTTCGAATCCGATGAAAAGCAGCATTCGGCCGCTCACCCGGATTCTCATGCTCGTTGGAACGATCGGGCCGTCGGCAACGGCCGGCCCGAACTCCAGGCCGACGACGAAGGTGCCAATCTTCATGCCGTAGCCGGGTTTGATATCGGCGTTGTTGCGCAGGTCGACGGATTGCAGGTACGGCCCGTCCTTCACGATGCGCACCGATGCGTCGACGTTGTCGACAAACTCGATCTCATCTTCGTCCGGTACGAACCGCAACAACCAGGACGCGTCATCTTCAGCCACGAGCTCCAGCGTGTCGACGCCGACGAGATCGAGACGGTTACTGCTCGCAGACGTTTCGTGATCTTCCTTGTCATCGGCAAACTCGCGCAGTTCGCGCTCCGTCGGCGCCCGACCATCGACGCTCAACAGCGTCCATTGCTCGCCGTCGCCGCGGCGCGGGTCGAATCGCGACACCCATAGTGTGTCGTCGCTCAGGCGCGACTCGGTGAAGGCCCACTGGTCCTCCAGGTTCCAGACGACCGCCGCGGCCGCTTGCTCGAACAGCGCCGTGTAATCCTCGGCGTGGACCGCGCTCGCGGCGCATGCAAGGAGCAGGGCTGCCGGGAGCCGCTTCACTGCAATTCGCGCAGGTGGAAGTTGAATGCCGGGAGGGGCGTGAAGTTATTGTGAATCAGCAGGATGGCCATGCCCTCGATCCAGCGGGAATGGTCAATCGGGCCGAGGTCGATCGGGTGCAGGTCGAGGCTCTTGACGATTGCGGCGACGCGCGCTTTCGCGCCGTCATCATTGCCCGCCAGCGGGATCGAAATCGGTCCGCCGGACGACTCCGGGTCGATCATGTATTCCCAGCTGAGAACATTGAAGGCCTTGACGACGAACGCATCGGGCGCCGCCGCCTGGATGATCTCGCCGTTCGACGTCGGCACCCCGTGGCTGACACCCTCGGCCGTGAAGTTCAGCGGATTCGTCGGGTCGATGATGATCTTGCCCGACAGGTCACCGAGATTTCTCGTAATGTCGCCCGCCAGCATCCCGGGCACGGCCAAGACGACGATGTCCGCACCCTCGACGGCCTGCGCCTGGAATTTTGCGGTCGCCCCGTTTCCGGTTCGGGCGACCAGTTCGCGTACGGCTTCGGTCGTCGGGTTGCGTGAGCCATAGACAACCGTATGGCCCTGGGCCGCGAACTCCGTGCCGAGTGCGCCGCCGACTCGCCCGGTGCCGACGACGGCGATGACGTCGGCCGTCACCGCTTGCGACACCAGCAGCAGGCACAGCAGGAATGTGATTGAACGCATTGACGATAACCCTCCCGGTTGCGAGCGCATATTATGCCGCAGCCAGATACGGTATGGTTCACAACCATGCTGACCGTGACCGAACTGTCCAAGAACTACGGCGATTTCGTCGCCGTGGACCGCATCAGTTTCAGCGCCGGCGAGGGCGGCATATACGGCCTGCTGGGCCCGAATGGCGCCGGCAAGTCGACCACGATCAACTGCATTGCCGGGCTGCTCAAGCCGACATCGGGTCACGCATCGGTGGCCGGTCACGACGTCGTTGCCGAAGGCAAGGCCGCGCGCGGCAAGCTCGGAGTCGTGCCGCAGGAACTGGCGCTCTATGAAGATCTTCCCGCGGTAGAAAACCTGCGCTACTGGGGCAAAGCCTACGGCCTCGGCGGCAAGGCTCTCGACGACCGGGTGGCCGAGGTTCTCGAGACAATCGGCCTGGGCGATCGCGCGAAAGACCTGCCCAAGACATTCTCCGGGGGCATGAAGCGGCGCCTGAATTTCGGCTGCGGCATCGTGCACAAACCGCCCGTGATCCTGCTCGATGAGCCGACCGTCGGCGTCGACCCCCAGTCGCGGGCACGGATTTTCGACCTGGTCGAGGCCGAGCGCGACGCGGGCGCCTGCGTGCTTTACACCACGCACTACATGGAAGAAGCCGAGCGGCTCTGCGACTCGCTGGCGATCATCGATCACGGCAAGCTCATTGCGCAGGGCACCGTTGCCGAACTGCGCGCGAAGCTGGGCGCGCGGGACGTGCTGCAGCTGACGGGCCACTTCCCGCTCGAGCCGACCAAGCAGGCGATCAGCGCGCTCGTCGAACGCGTCAATACGGACCTCGAGTTCCTGTCACAGGAGGAAGACAGCGTCACGCTGAGCCTTTCGCAGGCATCGCAGCATCTGCCCGCAATCTTCGAGGCGGTGGCGAACACCGGCGGGCGGGTGACCGAGACCAGCCTGCGCAGCCCGAACCTCGAGACGTTGTTCCTGTTGCTCACGGGCAAGGAACTTCGAGAGTAGGCCGTGTCGTTCGCGCTGAGTTCGTTCCACAAAGATGTCGCTCGCTGGCGCCAGGACTGGATGGCGACCCTGATCTGGGTAGCGATCCCGCTGATGCTCGGCAGCCTGATTACGATCCTGATGGGTTCGGGCGTTACGCCGAGCGGCAAGCTGCTCCTGGTCGACGAGGACCAGACGTTCTTTAGCGAACTGATCGTTGGCGCCTACAGCGCGGGCGAGCTCGGTGAATTCATCACCGTAGAAAAAACCACCTACGAGGACGGCCTGGCCCGGGTCAATGAGGGAGAGGCGAGCGGCCTGCTCGTGATTCCTGCCGGTTTCGCAGCGGCGTTCATAGAGTCCGAGCCGGTCACCCTGACGCTGCGTACCAACCCGTCCCAGACAATCCTGCCCGGCATCATCCAGAACGTCACGGAGATACTCCTGGACGCCGGCTTCTACGCGCAACAGCTATTCAGCGACGAGATCGAGACGTTGACGTCGTTGACCGACGATCCGACCGATGCGCAGGTCGCCGCAATTGCCGTGGCCATCCAGAACAAGATTGAAACCGTGGCGCCGCGGCTGTTCCCGCCGGTGATCGACGTCGTGATCGTCGAGCCGCCCGAAGAATCGCCGGGCCCGCCGATTGCATTGCTGTACATGCCGGGCGTCATCCTGATGGCCGTCGTGTTTGCGGCGAACGGGCTGGCTGCTGACTTCTGGAAGGAACGCGAGCTGGGCACGTTGCGGCGGCTGGTCTTTGCGCCGGCACTGCCGGCCGAGTTCCTGGTTGGCAAGGCGCTGGCCGCGGCGGTGATCATTGCGATCGTTGCGGGCCTGACATTGTTTCTCGGCTTCCTGTATCACGGCATCGGCTGGGCGCATTTTCCGGTATCCCTGCTCTGGCTCGTCGTGTCCGGCGTCGCCCTGTTCGCCTGGTTCAGCGCTCTGCAGATGCTGTTCAGCAACCAGAAGACCGCGGGCGTCGTCTCGACCCTGGTCGTTTTCCCGTTACTCATGGCGGGCGGCAGCTTTTTCCCGCTGGCCGTGATGCCGAGCTGGATCGCATCCATCGGCCGGGCGTCGCCGAACGGCTTCATGGCCGATCGTCTCGCGACCGAGATCACATCGATCGGCGTCGGAGCCATCGACCTGCAAAGCTGGCTGATCGTGCTCGCGGGGCTGGTCAGCGGCCTGCTGTTCTGTGCCTGGCGCTTACGCTCGGGGTTCGCACGCGCATGAGAAACGCACTGTTTATCGCCTGGCACGATGCCCGCCACCAGCTGCGACAGGGCTCGACACTGCTCTGGGTGTTCGTGCTGCCGCCCGTGTTTTTCTATTTTATCGGCACCGTGACCTCGGGTTTCTCCAATACGATGTCGGGGGCAACCGCGACCCCGATCGTCGTCTCGGCAAGGGCCCCGGGTTTCCTGCGCGAGCAGATCGATATGCGCCTGCGCGACAACAGTTTCGCGCCGGAGTGGCTGGACGAGGTGCAGCCGGATGCCGAAGGCGAACTGCCGCGCCGCATTCTGACGTTCGACGACAACCTGAGCGACCGGATCGAGGCGGGCGAGCAGGTGCAAGCCAGCTTCGACACGCGAGCTTCGTCATTAACACGGCAATACGAGGTCATCCGTGTCCAGCGCAGCCTCTACACGGCGCTCGCCGACATCGTCACGGCCGATGCTCGCTCGGGCGGGGCGTTATCGGCGGCGGCGCTCGTCGAACTCAATAACGAGACCCGCGTGTGGCAACTGGACGTGGCGCCCGCCGGTCAACGCACGGTCATCCCGAGCGGTTTCGAGCAGGCGATCCCGGGAATCCTCGTCATGTTCACGCTGCTGGTGCTGCTGACGAGCGGCGGTTCGATGCTCGTGTTCGAGCGCAACAAAGGTCTGCTGCGCCGACTTGCGTATGCACCGATGTCGCGCACCGAGGTCGTGATTGGCAAATGGGGCGGCCGCATGGTGCTGGCGGTCCTGCAGATTGCGTCCGCCGTGCTGATCGGGACCTTCGTGTTCGACATGCACTGGGGGCCGGACGTGCCGATGGTGGTCGTTGTCTTGCTGGCTTGGGCCGCATTCTGCGCCTCGGCGGGCCTGATGCTCGGCAGCCTCGCCAAGACGGACGGCCAGGCGGCCGGTCTTGGCGTACTCGTGGCCAACGTGCTCGCTGCGCTCGGCGGCTGCTGGTGGCCGATCGAAATCACGCCGCCCTGGATGCAGAGTCTGCAGAATTTCATGCCGACAGGCTGGGCGATGGACGCCCTGCACAGGCTGATCAGTTTCGAGGCCGGCGCACTCTCGGCTTTGCCCTACGTGCTGACGCTGCTGCTGGGCGCGGCGGTCGTGGCAGGAATCGCGGTCCGATCCTTCCGGTACGAGTGACCGTGCGGCGCCATAGCGTCCACCAGCTTTTCCGCACTCGCAAACGCCAGCGTCCAGCCAAGCGTGCCGTGACCGGTATTGACGAACAGGCCATCGAGGCGCGTCGGGCCGACGATCGGGCGGCCGTTCGGCGTCAACGGCCGGTAGCCGCCCCAGGCCTGGTTGTCGGCATGGCCGTAGTCCGCGGCTTGCGGCGCCGCGGCTTCTGCAGTGGCGATGAGGCGCTGCAGGCGATCGGCATCCTTGTGGGTCGAGAAACCGACGAAGTCGGCATAGCCGGCGATCCGGGCGTTGCCGCCAAGGCGGGTCATGACGAAGCGCCTGCCGAAATCGGTCACGCTCGCGGTGGGCATGGCCGGGCCGGGCGGCAGCGTAAGGCTGTAACCGCGCGCGGGCGTCACGAGCAGGCCGATGCCGACCTTGCTTAGCAGCGCCGGACTCCAGGCGCCGAGACACACGACAACCGCATCGGCCTCGATATCGCCATTCGCGGTTCGCACGCCCAGGACGGCGCCACGCTCCCGAATCAGCCCGGTTATCGGCGTATCGAAGATGAAGCGCGCCCCGTGACGCTTCTTGAGGCGTTGCGCGAGCAGCGCCGAGAACTCGCGTGAATCGCCAACGTCGTCCCCGGGTGAATAAACCGCCCCGGCATACGGTCCCGTCATCGCGGCAATCGCCGGCTCGATGTCCGTGGCTTCCTCTATCGAGATCACATCGGCCCGGACGCCGAGTCCGGCTTTGACGGCGCTGGCCCGGCGCGCGTCGTCGACCTCGCGCTGCGTGGCGAGCAGGATCAGCTTGCCGGCTTCGCGGTACATGAAGTCGGCAGGGAGCTTGCCGCGCAGGTCCTGCAGTAACTCTGCCGAGCGCAGGGCCATATCGAGATTTGCACGGGTGTTGGCGGCTGCACGGCCACGAGTGCACTGGCGCAGAAAAGCCAGGCCCCAGCGGACCAGGTCAACATTGATCGGCGGACGAAACCGAATCGCCGCATCGGTGCCTGCCATCAGGCCCGGCAGGCGCAGCAGGAATGACGGGCTCGCCATCACCTCGGTATAGCTGTAGCTGAGCTGCGCGCCGTTCGCCAGGCTGCACTCCCTGGCGACGCCCGCGGCCTGGTCGATGATCGAAACGTCGTGCCCGGCCTCCGCCAGGAAATGGGCCGTTGTGACACCAACAACGCCCGCTCCGAGAACAGCAACGTGCATGGCTACCTCTGCATTGTTCTTTTGAGGGGATGGTACTGGGCGGACAGAGCGGGCAGCCAAGTCGGATTTGTCAGGGGCATATAACCCGTGACTATGGACGAGTCAGCGCGCGACGAACTCCCGGACCACGTGGCCGAGGTGCTCGATAAACCGCCGGCACAGCAGGGACGGCGGCATGCTGTCGGAACTGAGCACGTCGATGGAGTAGTGCAGCGGCGGTTCCAGGGCCCACGTGCGCACGTCGTCGGCGCCGCCCGAGTTCGCCGTTATGGTGTCGACGATCGAGATACCGGTGCCCCGTGCGACGAGCGCCTTGGCAATGTGATAGGTCTCCGTGTACACGACCTGCTCGAACGACACGTGCGAGTTGTCGATGTACGACGTGAGCAGGCCGCCCAGCGGCCCGCGTGCGCTGAGCCCGATGAATGGCTGGCCCGCAAGCGCATCGATGGACACGCTGTCGCCCGGCCCGAGGTCCAGGTCCGGCGGCGTGATAACCACGAACTCGCCGCTGGCCAGTGTCTCCGATGTGAGGCCGGGCAAGGTCACCGAATCGAACGCAAGACCGATGTCGATACGCGATTCGAGCAGGGCCGCGCCGATCTCATCGTGATGCAAGGTCTCGATTTCGAACACCGTGTCCTCGCGGTCTGCGAGGTAGCTGGCAACCGCGGTCGGCAACAGGTCGACGCCGAACGCAGGCGTCGCGGCAATACGAATCTTCCCTGCATCCGATGCGCGCAGGTTCTCCGCCACGTGGCGCAGTTGCTCGACGTGGTCATACACGTTGGAGACGAGCCCGAACAGGCGATCCGCCTCCGGCGTCGGGACCAGCTTGCCGCGGACGCGCTCGAACAACGGGTAACCGAGCTGCTGCTCGGCATGGGCGAGCACCTTGCTGACCGAGGGCTGCGACACGTTCAGCAGCCGCGCTGCGTTGGTCATCGTGCCGCTCGTGTAAATGGCGTGAAACACCTCTATCTGCCGCAGTCGCATGGCTGTGCTCCTATAGCTCGCGGTTATGGAGTGTGCCGAAACTGCAGGGACGAGAGCAAATCTGTTCGCGAGCCCATAACTTGCGGCTATGGCCCGCCCACTGAAAGTGTTTGCCTGAACTGTTGGTCGTTGCTAGTGTCAGGAGAGCGCATCCACGCGCCTGGTACCGGCCGCAGAAGCCGGCAAAAAGCAGGGGAGAAAACATGTTGTCCGAGTACAAGTATCCGTGCGGCGTCCGCCGCCTGAGTTCGTTGTTCGTTGCTATCCTGGCGCTGCCGCTCGCAGCCGGCACCGCGTTAGCCCAGGAAGACGAGGGCGATGAGCAGATTGAAGAAATCGTCACGGTTGGTTCGCAGATCAAGGGCGCCAACATTCGCGATGCACTTGCCGTGTCGGTCGTTACGTCGCAGGACATTGAAGAACTGGGCGTGGATTCCGGTGACGAGTTGCTCGAGTTCATGGCCGAGCAGGGCCAGAACTTCTTCGTGGAAGCCGAGAATATCAGCGGCGGCGTCAACTCGGCGCGCGGCGATATGGGCGCTTACAACCTCCGGAATCTCGGTACGGGCAACACGCTGGTACTGCTGAACGGCCGCCGAATGGTCAACTCCGCTGTCTACCAGACAGAACTCAGCGGCGGCAGCTTCATCCCGGTGAATACGGTCAACTCGCAAACGCTGCCGGTATTCGGCCTCGAGCGTGTCGAAGTGCTGCGCGACGGTGCGTCAGCGGTCTACGGCGCCGACGCGGTAGCCGGCGTCGTCAACTACGTGATGAAGGATAATTTCGACGGCTTCAGCCTGCAGGCCCGGTACGCGGGCTGGGAAGGTCTGCCGCGCAACGATTACAAGATCACCTTCGAGTGGGGCAAGAATTTCAACGGTGGCGCCACGAACCTGAGCATCTTCGGCAGCTACTACGATCGCGACCCGGTCAATTCGCAGGACGACAAGAAATGGGCCGATGACGACTATCGGCGCTATATCCCGGAGACTAGTCCGTTCTTCGGCGACACCTCGTTCCGCCGCTCCAGCACCAATTCCGAGTACGGCCAGTACGATGTCCGGTCCAGCGTAGCGGGCTTCACCGATCCGTTCGATTTCTTCGACGGCAGCGGTGAGTTCAATACCTATCCGGTGGACAGCGAATTCTGCGAGTTTTTCGATCCGCAGTATCCGAACGTTTGCTTTGCGGCCGATGGCAATCCGATCTATCGCCATAACCTGAACACGGATCGCGACCTGATGTCCGACCTGAAACGGGCGAACGTGTTCGTGTTCCTGAACCACGAGTTCAGCAACGGCCTGGAAAGCTTCACCGAAATCTCGGCCTACCGGTCCGACACGTTTACCCAGCGCCATCGCTCGACGCGCCTGGGTGCCGTCGCGAAGTTCCGCATCGCGGCGGACGCGTACTGGAATCCGCTGGGTGCGGTCGGCACGACGGCGCGCTTGCCGGATAGCATCATCGGTCCCGACATTCCCGTGGAAGGTCTCGAACTCGAGATCGACAACTACGGCTGGATCGACGCTCCGCGCGAGGTCTACAACGACGGTGAGAACTACCGTTTCCTGACCGGCCTGCGTGGCGCATTCGGCAACTGGGACTGGGAAAGCGCAGTCGTCTGGCATCGTGACGAGAAAGAGGACATCACCAAGAAGCGTGTCTCGAATACGCTGATGCAGGAAGCGCTCAACGATCCGACGCCCGCCGGCTACAACGTCTTCAGCGCCGCCCGGGACACCAACATCGATCGCGCGCTGATCGACGTCTACCGCAAGAACGAGACCGAGCTCACGATGATCGACTTCAAGCTGTCGAATGCCGAACTGTTTGGCGGCTGGGCGGGCCCGATCGGTTTCCTGGCTGGCATCGAGTGGCGCGAAGAGTCGTTCGTAGACGATCGCGATCCGCGGCTGGACGGCACCATCCAGTTTACCGACAACGCCGGCAATACGTTCCCGATCGTCTCCGACGTCATGAACTCGAGCCCGACGCTCGATAG
>JASJBB010000081.1 GCA_030066735.1 Woeseiaceae bacterium
GACGGCCGCCACGTGCTGGCAGGCGGAAATCTCGGCGAACCGGCGCTCGACCTGCTGGCCGCGGACGAGCCGGATCTGTTCGTACTGGAGCTGTCAAGCTTCCAGCTGCAGCGCACCGCCAAACTGCCCGCCGAGGTTGCGGTGCTGCTCAACGTGTCACCGGACCATCTCGACTGGCATGCCAGCGAGCAGGAATACCGGCAGGCCAAGTACCGGATCTTCCGCGAGGCGCGGGCGGCGGTGGTCAACCGCCTCGATCCCAAGGCGGCGGATGCGGCGAAACACATCGACAACGTCATTTCCTTTGGCCTCGACGAGCCGGAAGAAGGGCAGTACGGCATTCGCACCGAGGATGGCGAGGTCTACCTGGCCCGCGGCAGCAGCCTGCTGATCGCCGTGGAAGACATGTGCATGGTCGGCCGCCACAACCAGGCCAACGCCCTGGCGGCGCTTGCCGCCGGCGAGCTGTGCGGCTTCGAGCTGGGCGCGATGCTGCAGGTTTTGGGCGAGTTCCCGGGACTGCCGCACCGGATGCAGTTCGTGGCTCGCAAAGGCGCGGTCAACTACATCAACGACTCGAAAGCGACCAACGTTGCGGCGGCGGTTGCGTCCATCGACTCGATCGATGGCACGGTCGTTCTCGTCGCGGGCGGCGAGGGCAAGGGCGGCGACTTCGATGCGCTTGCCGCGGCGCTCGAGGGCAAGTTGCGGGCGGCCGTGCTGATCGGGACCGACGCGGAGGCGATCGCCGATGCGATCGATACGGTGATGCCGGTCTACTTTGCGCGCGACATGGACGATGCCGTTTGCCAGGCCGCCTCTTACGCCGAGTCTGACGATACCGTGTTGCTCGCACCGGCCTGCGCAAGCTTCGATCAGTTCGACAATTACGGCGCGCGCGGCGATGCGTTCGCCGCTGCCGTGGGAGCGCTGACGCGATGACCGCCCGCAACGCGACAATGCCATTCCCGGCGCGGCTGAAGACCGAGCTCAAGATCGATCCGGTCCTGCTGACGCTCGTCTCGGTGCTGTTGCTCGGCGGTCTGGTCATCCTGGCGTCGGCGTCAATCACGATTTCCGACAACGCCACGGGCAACCCGTTCTTCTACCTCGAGCGCCAGGTGGTTGCCGCGGTTATCGGCATCGGCGCGGGGCTGTTCTGCCTGTTTGTTCCGATGCGGGTCTGGCAGGCGCTCGGGTTCCCGATGCTGCTGCTCGGACTGGCGCTGCTGACAGTCGTACTGTTCCCGGGGATCGGTTACGAGGTGAACGGCGCGCAGCGCTGGGTGCGCATCGGCATCATGAACCTGCAGGTCTCGGAACCTGCGCGCCTGTGCCTGCTGATCTACGTGGCGGGTTACGCGGTGCGCCAGGAGAAGGCGCTGCGGGAGCGTTTCGTCGGGTTCCTGCGGCCGATGCTCGTGCTGAGCGTTGCCTGCGTGCTGCTGCTCGCCGAGCCGGACTTCGGCGCCGCGATCGTGCTGCTGGCGACCGCGCTGGTCATGCTGTTCGTGGCCGGCGCCCGCATCCGCGATTTCATCGTGTTCTTCTCGGCCGCTGTAGTCGCGATGGGGGTCCTGGCGCTGACGTCGCCGTATCGTCTCAATCGCCTGACGGGCTTCATGGACCCGTGGGCGGACCCGTACAACTCCGGCTTCCAACTCACGCAATCGCTGATCGCCATCGGCCGCGGCGAGTGGCTCGGCGTGGGGCTGGGCGACGGCGTGCAAAAACTCTTTTACCTGCCCGAGGCGCACACGGACTTCGTATTCGCCGTGTTTGCCGAAGAATTCGGGCTGCTCGGTTCGGTTGTGCTCATCACGTTGTTTCTGGCACTTCTCTGGCGCGTTTTCAAACTCGCGATGCGCGCAGCCGATTCCGAGCGATTCTTCGAGGCCTACCTGGCCATCGGCCTGGGTACCTGGCTGGGCCTGCAGGCCTTTATCAATGTGGGCGTGAATATGGGCCTGTTGCCGACCAAGGGACTGACGCTGCCGCTGATCAGCTATGGCCGCAGCAGCCTGATCGTGGCGCTGGCCGCGATCGGCCTGTTACTGCGCATCCACCACGAACTCACGGTCGACGCCAAGCCCGTCAACCGCCGGCGGAGGTCGAAGCGATGAGCGGGTCCGGCGCACGCAGTCCCATTCTCGTCATGGCGGGCGGCACCGGCGGACATGTTTATCCGGCGCTCGCCGTTGCGCGTGCGCTCGAGGCGCACGACCAGCCCATCGTCTGGCTGGGCACCCAGCGCGGCATCGAAGCCAGGGTCATCCCGGCTGCCGGCATCGACATCGAATGGGTCAGCGTCAAAGGCCTGCGCCGCAAGGGTGTTCTGGCGCTGATCGTCGCGCCGTTCCAGCTGGCCTGGGCACTGCTGCAATCACTCTTCATTATGCTTCGTCGCCGTCCCGCCGCCGTACTCGGCATGGGCGGCTTCGCATCGGGCCCGGGCGGACTCGCCGCCTGGCTCACACGCCGGCCGCTCGTGATTCACGAGCAGAACGCGGCCGCCGGCCTCACCAACCGTCTTCTGGCGCGTCTTGCCCGGGTTGTGCTGCAAGCCTTCCCGGGCAGTTTTAATTCCTCTGTCCGTGCGGAAACCGTGGGTAACCCGGTCCGCGAGGACATCGCGGCGGTGGCCGCCCCGGCCGTGCGTTACCGGGAACACACGGGTCCGCTGCGCCTGCTCGTGCTGGGCGGCAGCCAGGGCTCGCTGGCGCTCAACCGGACCGTACCCGAAGCCCTGGCGAAACTGCCGGCATCCACGCGACCTGTCGTGCGTCACCAGTGCGGCAGCCTGACGATCGCAGCCGCGCGCGAGGCTTATGCAGCCGCCGCTGTCGAGGTCGATCTCGTCGAATTCATCGAGGACATGGCCTCGGCTTATGCCTGGGCCGACATCGTCGTCTGCCGGGCGGGCGCACTGACCGTCGCGGAACTCTGTTCGGTCGGTTTGCCGGCGCTGTTCGTGCCGTATCCCGGCGCGGTTGACGACCACCAGACTGCCAATGCACGGCCGATGGCCGACGCAGGCGCCGCGGTCATCATCGACGAGAGCATGCTGAGCGCCGACGCGCTGGCGGGCCAGCTGCAGGAATGGCTGACAGATCGCGAAGACCTGCTCACCAGGGCCGAGAAAGCGCATGGGCTTGCCAAGCCGCGCGCGCTCGGCCGCATCACGGAGCTCTGCCTCGAGCAGGCGGGAGTCGCAGCATGATCAAGCGAATGCGACGAATTCACTGCGTACATTTTGTGGGCATAGGCGGATCCGGGATGTCCGGCATCGCCGAGGTCATGTTGAACCTGGGCTACAAGGTCCAGGGCTCCGACCTGAAGGCCAACAAACAAACACGGCGCCTCGAAGAGCAGGGCGCTACCGTCTTCATCGGCCACGCTGCTGAAAACACAGAGCATGCGGATGCCGTCGTCGTCTCCAGCGCGGTCGATGAAACCAATCCCGAAGTCGCAGCGGCACGCGAGCGCCTGATGCCCGTGGTGCCACGGGCAGAGATGCTCGCGGAGCTGATGCGGTTTCGTTACTCCATTGCGGTGGCCGGCACGCACGGCAAGACGACGACCACGAGTCTCGTCGCCAGCGTGCTGGCCGAGGGAGGGTTGGATCCCACGTTCGTCATCGGCGGGCGATTGAAAAGTGCCGATGCGAACGCGCGACTGGGGCAGGGCGACTACCTGGTCGCGGAAGCCGATGAGAGCGATGCGTCGTTCGTTCACCTGAAGCCGATGCTGGCGATCGTGACGAACATCGACGCCGATCACATGTCGACCTACGACGGCGACATCGAGAAGCTGCGCAGCGGTTTTATCGAGTTCCTGCACAACCTGCCGTTCTACGGTCTTGCCGTCGTTTGCACGGACGACCCGGGCGTCAACGAGATCCTGGGCAGCATCGGGCGCTCCGTCGTCACCTACGGCACCAACCCCGACGCGGATATCCGGGCCGAGAATATCGAGTTCTGCGAGGGGCACACGCACTTCGACGTCGTGCGGCCGGGCGAGCGCGACGCGATGCGGGTCGAGCTGCACCTGCCGGGCATGCACAACGTGCGCAATGCCCTTGCGACGATCGCGGTCGCCGATGAGCTGCAGATCAGCGACGAGGCCGTCGTCGCTGCGCTGGCGAGTTTCCAGGGTATCGACCGCCGCTTCACCAACCTGGGCGAAGTCGAGACCGCGGCGGGCAAGGTCATGCTCGTGGACGACTACGGCCACCACCCCACCGAGATCGCGGCGACACTGGCTGCGGCCCGCGCCGGCTGGCCGGATCGTCGCGTCGTGCTCGTCTTCCAGCCGCACCGCTATTCGCGGACGCGCGACCTGATGGATGACTTTGCAACCGTGCTGTCGGAGGCCGATCTTGCGATCGTGCTCGAAGTCTATGCGGCGGGCGAGGACCCGATCGCCGGCGCCGACGGCCGGGCCATTGCGCGCGCGACCCGCACGCGCGGCTCGATCGAACCGGTCTTCGTCGAGACCCTCGACGACCTGCAGCCGGTGCTGGAAAGCGTGCTGGCCGAGGGCGATCTCGTGTTGCTGATGGGTGCGGGCGACATCGGCGCCTATGCTGCCGGCCTGCCGGAGCGGCTCGCCAATAAACCCAATCTCAAGGTGCACTCATGATGGCGGCGGAAGCCCGGGCGACGCACGGCGAAATCCGGCTCAACGAGCCGATGAGCAAGCACACGTCCTGGCGCGTGGGCGGTCCGGCGGAGACCTTTTTCATCCCGGCCAGCCTCGAGGACCTGTCGGAGTTCCTGCACAAGCTGCATCGTGACGTTCCCGTCTTCTGGTTCGGCGTCGGCAGCAACCTGCTCGTGCGCGACGGCGGCATTCCGGGCGTGGTTATCTCGGCTTCGAGAATCCTGCGATCCGTGGAGCGCGTGGACCACTACGTGGTGCGCGCCGGCGCCGGCCTGCCCTGCACGCAACTGGCGCGCGAATGCCTCCGCTGGGGGATCGGGCCCTCCGAATTTTTCGCAGGCATTCCGGGTTCGGTCGGCGGCGCACTGGCCATGAATGCCGGCGCGCACGGCGGCGAGACCTGGGAGCGCGTCGAGTCGGTACGTACGATCGATCGCGCCGGCGTGGTGAGCCAGCGGGCGCCGGGCGAGTACACGGTGGGTTACCGCAGCGTCCACGGGCCGAGCAACGAGTGGTTCATCGAGGGCACCTTCCGATTCGAACCCGATGTCACACCGAGCAAGCAGGTGATGGACGACATGCTGGAACGGCGTAAACGCACCCAGCCGCTCGGCCTGCCGAGCTGCGGATCCGTATTCCGCAACCCGCCGGGCGACCACGCGGCGCGGCTTATCGAGGCCGCCGGCCTGAAAGGCTTCTCGATCGGCGGCGCCGAGGTTTCCGAGAAACACGCAAATTTCATCATCAATAACGGCGATGCCACGGCGACGGATATCGAGGAGCTGATCGAGCACGTTCGACAGACCGTGATCGAACAGCACGGCGTCGAACTCATCCACGAGGTTCGCATCGTCGGGGAGGTCGCCGCATGAGCCGCGTTGCCACGTTGCGCGAACAGCGCACACCGGTAGGGAACGCTGCCGACTTCGGTCGCGTCGCCGTGATGCTGGGCGGTACGTCGGCCGAGCGCGAGGTGTCGCTGAACACGGGTGCGGCTGTGCTCGCGGCGCTACAGGCTCGCGGAGTCGATGCGCATGCCTGGGATCCGGGCGAGAAAACGCTGGCGGAGTTTGCGGCCGCAGGATTCGACCGCGTCTGGATTGCGCTGCACGGAACCGGCGGCGAAGACGGCGCGATCCAGGGTGCGTTGCAGTGGCTTGATGTTCCCTATACCGGCAGCGGCGTCATGGCGTCCGCGCTGGCCATGGACAAGATCCGCAGCAAGCACCTGTTCGAAGCCGCGGGCATCCCGACGCCCGACTACGCCGTTATTCGCCATGAGGCCGATGCGGTTCTTGCAGCCGAGGAACTGGGCTTCCCGATGATCCTGAAACCGTCCGGGCAAGGTTCCAGCGTCGGCATGAGCAAGGTCTTCGAACAGGACGACCTGGCCGAGGCCGTTGCGCTGGCGCTGCGGTACAGCGAGGTGGCGCTGGCGGAGCGCTGCATCGTCGGTGACGAGCTGACGGTCTCGGTGTTGCAGGGCGAGGCATTGCCGACCATTCGCGTGGAGACGCCGCGGGTGTTCTATGACTACCGGGCCAAGTACGAGTCCGACCGCACCGAGTACCACTGCCCCGGCACCGGCGATGCCGAGACCGAAGCGCTGTATGCCGGCATCGCCGTAGCTGCGTTCCAGGAAATCGGCTGCGCCGGGTGGGGCCGGGTCGATTTCATGACCGGCGAAGACGGCCAGCCGCTGGTGCTGGAGGTCAACACGATCCCCGGCATGACCAGTCACAGCCTGGTGCCGATGGCGGCAAAGCAGGCGGGCATCGATTTCGAAGAGCTTTGCTGGCGGATCCTGGAGACCAGCGTGAGCGGTGACATGCAATCGAACGCGATCGAGGTGGCGGCCAATGACGCGTAAACAGGCACGACGAAGAAAACAGAAGAAGACGAAACGGTTCGAGCTCCCGAAGATCCGGTGGTCACACATCGTGGCGCCGGTGCTCGCCGTCGCGGCTGTGGTGGCAACGTACTTTGCCAGTGCAAGCATGCTCGACAGGCCGATCCGTTCCATCGAGATCAGCGGGCCGTTCCAGCGGGTGACGGCCCTGCAGATCGAGGAGGCCATTGCCGACGAACTCGAAGACGGGTTCGTGAGCGCCGATCTCGGCCATATCCAGCAGCGTCTCGTTGCGCTGGCGTGGATCGACGAGGCCACCGTGGCGCGACGCTGGCCCAGCCGGTTGCGTATTTCGGTAACCGAGCAGGTACCGGCCGCCATCTGGGGCGAGCGCGGGCTGCTCAACACGCGCGGCGAACTGTTCGTCACCGAGGCGCGCCACATCCCTGCCGAGCTGCCGCGCCTGAGCGGGCCCGCGAATCGCGCGCCCGAGGTGGCGCAGCGCTATCTCGAAGTGCGCGACCGGCTGATTCCGGTGGGCCTCGACCTGCGCCGCGTGCATCTCGACGAGCGCGGCTCGTGGGACATGACATTGCACAACGGCGTCGAAGTCCGGCTCGGCCGTCGCGACGTCGACGCCCGCACCAGCCTGTTCCTCGACGTCGTCGCCGACATCATCACGGGTCGCGCCGCCGACATCGAATACGTCGACATGCGCTACAGCAACGGTTTCACGATCGGCTGGAACAACGGCTCCCGCACCCCGGTCGAGGATCCCGAGGACGGGGTCGAGGGCATGCTGGCGCTACGGGGTGAAGGCTGAATGACAAAGCGCGGGGACAAGAACCTGATTGTCGGGCTCGACATCGGCACCTCCAAGGTGGTCGCAATCGTTGGCGAGATCAACGACGACGGCGTCATCGAGGTGGTCGGTATCGGTTCGCACCCGTCCCGCGGGTTGAAGAAGGGCGTGGTCGTCAACATCGAGTCGACCGTGCACTCGATCCAGCGCGCCGTTGAAGAGGCCGAACTGATGGCGGGCTGCGATATCCACTCCGTGTATACCGGCATTGCCGGCAGCCACGTGCGCAGTCTCAATTCCCACGGCATCGTGGGCATTCGCGACAAGGAAGTCAGTGCGGGTGACGTGGATCGCGTCATCGACGCGGCCCGCGCCGTGGCGATCCCCGCCGACCAGAAGATCCTGCACATCCTGCCCCAGGAGTTCCTGATCGATGGGCAGGAGGGCATTCGCGAGCCCATTGGCATGTCCGGCGTCCGGCTCGAGGCCAAGGTGCACATGGTGACGGGCGCCGAAAGTGCGGCGCAGAACATCGTCAAGTGCGTGCAACGCTGCGGGCTCGAAGTCGACGACATCGTGCTGGAGCAGCTGGCGTCGAGCTATTCCGTGCTGACCGAGGACGAGAAGGAACTGGGCTCGTGCATCGTCGATATCGGCGGCGGCACGACCGACCTTGCCGTGTTTCTCGGCGGCGCCATACAGCACACGGCCGTGATTCCGATCGCGGGCGACCAGGTGACCAACGACATCGCCGTGTCGATGCGGACACCAACCCAGTACGCCGAAGAAATAAAGATCAAGTACGCCTGCGCGCTGTCACAGCTCGCGAACCCGGACGAGACCATCGAAGTTCCGAGCGTCGGCGAAAGGCCGCCACGACGGCTGGCGCGCCAGACGTTGGCGGAAATCGTCGAGCCGCGTTACGAGGAGTTGTTCGGCCTGATTCGCGACGAGCTCAGGCGCAGCGGCTTCGAAGAGCTGATTGCGGCCGGCATCGTGATCACGGGTGGCAGCGCGAAGATGGAAGGCGCCGTCGAACTGGCGGAAGAAGTGTTTCACATGCCGGTGCGCCTCGGCGCGCCACAGCACGTGGACGGGCTGATGGACGTCGTACGCAACCCGATTCATGCGACCGGCGTCGGCCTGCTGTTGTACGGCTACGAAAACCTGACACGACGCGGCACGCGCTCCACACCGATCAGCAACAACCTCGGTGACGTGTGGGGACGCATGAAGGCGTGGTTCAGAGGACAGTTTTAAGAGTTCTGCAGGACACCTGCAGGGGTTTGGAAGAGCGAGAAAAGCGGAGGAAACATCAATGTTCGAACTAATGGATGCACACAGCCAGAGCGCTGTCATCAAGGTCATCGGTGTCGGTGGCGGCGGTGGTAACGCCGTGGCACACATGGTCGACACCGGTATCGAGGGCGTCGACTTCATTTGCGCCAACACGGACGCGCAGGCCCTGAAGACCTCGCGCGTGCGGACGGCGTTGCAGATCGGCTGCAACATCACCAAGGGTCTTGGCGCCGGCGCCAATCCCGACGTCGGCCGCCAGGCGGCGATGGAGGATCGCGACCGGATCCACGAGGTCATCGAAGGCGCCGACATGCTGTTCATCACGGCCGGCATGGGCGGTGGCACGGGCACCGGCGCGACCCCGGTCGTTGCACAGGTCGCCAAGGAACTCGGTATCCTGACCGTGGCCGTGGTCACGAAGCCGTTCATCATGGAAGGCGGCAAGCGCATGTCGATCGCCGACCAGGGCATCGGCGAGCTGGCCAAGCACGTCGATTCGCTGATTACGATTCCGAACGAAAAATTGCTGACGGTGCTCGGCGGTGAAACGACGCTGCTCGATGCGTTCCGCTCGGCAAACCAGGTGCTGCAGGGCGCGGTACAGGGCATCGCCGAACTGATCACGCGTCCGGGCCTCATCAACGTCGACTTTGCCGATGTCCGCACGGTCATGGCCGAGATGGGCATGGCGATGATGGGATCGGGCGTGTCTTCCGGCGAAGATCGCGCGCGCGAGGCTGCCGAGGCCGCTATCTCGAGCCCGCTGCTCGAGGACATCAACCTCGCCGGCGCCAACGGCATCCTGGCCAACGTTACGGCGGGCATGGACCTGTCGATCGGCGAATTCCAGGAAGTCGGCAACACGATCAAGGAGTTTTCGTCGGACAACGCGACGGTTGTCGTCGGCACCGTGATCGATCCGGACATGACCGACCAGATTCGCGTCACGGTTGTGGCGACCGGTCTTGGGCACGCGGCGGCCAACGCCGACTCGCCGATGCGCATCGTGCGTCGTCCCGCGGCGGCTCGCGAGGAGCCGAACTACCACGGGCTCGACAAGCCGACCGTGCAGAGAAAGCGCGCTGTTGGCGATGGCCTCGAGGACGCCGGCCTGCAAGAGGAGCTGCTGGACATTCCGGCGTTCCTGCGGCGCCAGGCCGACTGACACAGCCCGTCGACGTAACACCTCCGCTCGCCGGCCCGGGACTCTCCCGGGCCGGCAATTTCCTGCCCGCCGCCACCAGCAGCTCCCAAGAAACCTGACTCAATCTCGCTAAACGATTGAATTTTTGAAGTTTTCGATGATGTGCTAATCTTGCGCCAGTTCTGCGTAAGGTGTTCCTGCCTCTATGCCCAAACAACGCACTATCAAGACCACGATCCGGGCCACCGGCGTCGGGCTGCATAATGGTGAAAAGGTCTACATGACCCTTCGACCTGCCGCCGAGAACGCCGGGATCACGTTTCGGCGGGTGGATCTCGAGCACCCGGTCGATGTCAAGGTCGACCCGCGCCTCGTTGGCGAGACCATGCTGGGCACAACGCTGATCAAGGACGGCGTCAAGGTGGCGACCGTGGAGCACCTGATGTCGGCGCTGGCGGGACTGGGCATCGACAACATCACCATCGACCTGTCCGCCGCCGAAGTGCCGATCATGGACGGCAGTGCGGGACCGTTTGTGTTCCTGCTGCAATCTGCGGGCATCGAGGAGCAGCAGGCCGAGAAGAAATTCATTCGTATCAAGCGCAAGGTGCGTGTCGAAGACGATGACAAGTGGGCCGAGTTCCATCCGTTCAATGGTTTCAAGGTCAACTTCGAGGTGTATTTCAATCACCCCGTGTTCAACAAGATCAAGCAGGACGCCACGATCGACTTTTCGTCGACATCGTTCCTCAAGGAAGTGAGCCGCGCGCGCACGTTCTGCTTCCTGCGCGACGTCGAGGCATTGCGTGAGCGCAACCTGACGCTGGGTGGCAGCATGGACAATGCCATCGTGCTGGACGACTACCGCATCCTCAATGAGGACGGATTGCGGTATGCGAACGAGTTCGTCATCCACAAGATCCTCGACGCGATTGGCGACATCTACCTGTTGGGCCACCCGGTCATCGGCGAGTTCCGCGCCTACAAGTCGGGTCACGATCTCAACAACAAGTTGCTGCGGGCCATGCTCGACGAGCAGTCCTCCTATGAAGAGGTCTCTTTCAAGGACGCCCGCAAGTCGCCGATTTCCTACGCAACGCCGTCTTACGCGTGACCGACGAGCTCTTCCGCGAAGATTCTTACCTGAAACACTGTGACGCAACGGTCACGGACGTCCGCGGCAACGGCGTGGTGCTCGATCGCACGGTTTTCTACCCGCTCGGGGGCGGCCAGCCCGGTGACACGGGTGCATTGAGCTGGGACGGCAAACAGGTGGCCGTGATCGACACGCGCTACGGAGAGGACGGCGCGATCCTACATGTTCTCGATGAGAACGGTCCGATCCCGGACGCCGGCACGGCCGTGCGCGGCGCGCTCGACTGGGAGCGCCGTTACCGGCACATGCGCATGCATACGGCGATGCACCTGCTCGGATCGGTGCTGCAATACGGTGTCACGGGCGGCAATATTTCGGCTGCGAAAAGCCGGCTCGATTTCGACATGGAAGACACGGTCGACAAGGAAGCTGTCGGGGCGGCGCTTGCAAAACTGGTTGCCGATGATCATCCCGTGAGCTGCCGCTGGATCACCGAGGCGGAGCTGGACGCCCAGCCCGAGCTCGTACGCACG
>JASJBB010000012.1 GCA_030066735.1 Woeseiaceae bacterium
AAGGTGGCGAAGAAGTGGCGTAATATCGGTATCCGGATCGAGGACGACGTCGCCGTGACCAGCAATGGCCCGGACGTCCTGAGCAAGGGGCTGGTCAAGGACCCCGATGGCATCGAGGCAATGATGCGGCAATGAACGACTACGACATTGTTATAGCCGGCGGTGGCATGGTCGGCTCCAGCCTTGCGCTGGCGCTGGCCCCGCTCGGGCTGCGTGTTGCGATCGTCGAGCAGGTGGCCCGCGAGGCCGCGCAACAGCCGAGTTTCGACGATCGTTCCACGGCGCTGTCGCGCAGCACGCAGCGCATGTTTGAAGCGATAGGCATCTGGGACGCGGTTGTCGCGGCATCGACACCGATTACTCACGTTCACGTGTCCGACAAAGGGCGTTTCGGGTTCGCGCACATCGATGCGGCTGAACAGGGTGTCGAAGCGCTCGGCTATGTCGTTATCAATCGGGTGCTTGGCGGGGTGCTCGAGGATGCACTGGCAGGGGTAAAAGGGCTCGACGTGATATGCCCGGCCCGCATCACGGCCGCAACGCCAGGTGCGGACAGGGTGACCGTGTCGATCGAACAGGATGCGGCGATTGCCGGGATTTCGTGCCGGCTGCTGGTAGCGGCCGACGGGGCCGGCTCGGCCGTGCGTGAAATGGTCGGCATCGGGGTCAACCGGGTTGCGTACGGGCAGCGTGCGGTCATCGGTAACCTGTTGCCTGAGAAGCCGCTGCGCAACCGTGCGTTCGAACGCTTCACGGCCGATGGCCCGCTGGCACTGCTGCCCGTCGCCGAGGGTCGCGCCGGATTCGTCTGGGTCGTCGCCGAGCATGACGCCGAGCGCGTGCTGGCGCTCGACGACGCAACGTTCCTGGCCGAACTGCAGGATACCTTTGGCAACCGCCTGGGCGCGTTGACCAGGGTGGGCAAGCGCAGTGCCTATCCCTTGTCGTTGAGCAAGGCCGTGCGGCTGACGGCCAGGCGCACGGTGCTCGTCGGCAACGCGGCGCACGGACTGCACCCGGCCGCGGCGCAGGGCTTCAATCTCGGCCTGCGCGACGTCGCCGCCCTGTGCGACTGTATTGCGGACGCTATCGACGACCCGGGCGATCCCGGAGCGGTTGACGTGCTGGCCCGCTATGCACAATGGCGACGTTCGGACCAGCGCAAACTCGTGCATTTCACGGACGGCCTCGTGCGCCTGTTCGGCGATTCGCGCCCGCCTGTTCCGGCGTTGCGCGATGCCGGCATGCTGGCATTCGACCTCGTCCCGGGCGTCCGCAAGATCTTTGCGAAACACACGATGGGCCTGGCAGGCCGATTGCCGCGCCTGTCACGGGGAGTGCCCTTGTCATGAGCAAGACCTGCAGCGTCCTTGTGGTCGGGGCGGGCGTGACGGGCCTGGCGGCGGCGGCCCTGCTGGCGAAATGCGGCCACGCGGGCCGGTTGCAGATAACCGTGATCGACGCCGCGCCGCGGCCGGTATTCGATCCTGCTGCGGATGTGGCCCTGCGCGTGTCCGCCATTGCGCTCGGATCGGTCGGGTTGCTCGATGCGATCGGCGCGTGGCGACAGGTACTGGAAACGCGCGCCGGCCCGTACGAATCGATGCGCGTGTGGGACGAGTCGATCGAGCCCGACAGTCATGGCGCGCTGCAGTTCGACGCGGCCGAGTTTGCCGTGCCGCAACTCGGTTTCATCGTCGAGAACGTGTTGATCCAGCATGCGCTGCTGGCCGTGCTCGACAAGCTCGATGTCGAGCTGCGCTTCAATACGCCGGTGGACCGGTTCGACGCGGACCTCGTTATTGGCGCCGACGGCGCCCGTTCTTTTGTCAGGGAGCACTACGGGATCGAGGCGCGGGAGTTCCCGTATGGACAGACCGCGGTCGTGACCCACCTGCGGCCGGAACAGCCGCACCGGCGGGCGGCGCTGCAGCGATTCACGCAGCAGGGGCCGCTCGGCCTGTTGCCGCTGGCCGATGGCCGGGTATCCGCCGTCTGGTCGGTGGCCGACAAGCTCGCCGCCCGGGCGCAGGAAGCCAGCGACACGGAACTGGGAGAAATGCTGACCGAGGCATCCGATTTCGCATTGGGACGCCTCGAGGTCGCCGGGCCGCGCGGCGCGTTTCCGCTCTGCGCGCGGCACGCGGCGCATTATGTGATGCCCGGGCTGGCCCTGATAGGCGATGCCGCGCATGCCGTGCACCCGCTGGCCGGGCAGGGGGCCAATCTCGGCCTGCAGGACGCAGCACAGCTCGCTGAGGTTGTCGATGCCGCGCTGGGCGCCGGCGAATTTCCCGGCGACCGGCGGGTCCTGCGCCGCTACGAGCGGGCCCGCAAGGGCGAAAATGCCACGATGCTGCACTTCATGACTGGCCTCAATCGCCTGTTTGCGACAGACTCTGCACTCGTCCGCGAATTGCGTGTCCACGGGATGCGCCTTTTTAATCACAGCGGACCGATTAGAAGCCACGCAGTTAGAGTGGCGCTGGGGGTGGGCCGATGAGAAGTCGAGTAGCCCAATGAAACAAAAATATGTGTATGCCCTTGCCGCATTCCTGGCGGTAGTCGGGCTGTCGGTGTTTTATTACAAGTGGCAGGTACTCGATTTCCCGGCGACGCGCGATCAGGAAACGTCCGTCTGGACCATCGAATCCTCGATCAGTTTCGACAGCGGGCCCGGCTCCATCAAGGTCAACCTGCTGATCCCGACCCTGACGCCGGGATTCCGGATGCTCAACGAAAACTCGGTGTCACGCGGCTACGGCTTCAGCCTGAACTACGGTAGCGGTGGTCGTGAGGCGCAGTGGGCGATCCGGCGGGCGGATGGCCCGCAAACCATTTACTACCGCATCTCGGTCTACGAGGATCCCGGTGTCGACCAGTCCGACACGACGCCGCCGTTTCCGCCGCCGCCCGTGATCAACGAACCGTTCAGAACGGCCGTCGACGTGATCGTGGCCGAGGTCAACGAACACTCCGCCGACACGGCGTCGTTCACGGCCGAGTTGCTGCGGCGCATGAACGACCCGTCGCCGGACCCTAATGTGCAGCTGCTCGTCGCCAATGCCGCGACACGGGCCGAATTCGTCGACAGCCTTACGACGATACTCGCGTCGGCGAGAATTCCGGCACGCGCTGTCCATGGCCTCGAGCTGCAGGCGCGCCTGCGCAATGCCGAGCCTGTTACGTGGCTCGAAATTCACGATGGCGACACGTGGCGGTTTTTCGACCCGATGTCCGGCGAGGAAAGCCTGCCGGAACGGTTCCTCGTATGGTGGCGCGGCAACGAGCCCTTGGTTAGCGTCGAAGGGGGCAGCAATGTCCAGGTGACGTTCTCGGTCCAGGAAAACCACCTCGACGCCGTGATGATTGCAGAGACGCAGGCGGCGCAGCAGGGCGCAAGCATCATCGATTTTTCGCTCTACAGCCTGCCGATCCAGACCCAGGCTGTTTATTCCGTACTGCTGATGATCCCGATCGGCGCGCTGATCATGGTCGTGTTGCGCAACATGGTCGGCATTGACGCGTTCGGCACGTTCATGCCGGTACTGATCGCGCTGGCGTTTCGCGAGACGAAGCTGTTCTGGGGAGTGGTCCTGTTCTCGGTCCTCGTCGCCCTGGGCCTGAGTATCCGCTTTCTGCTCGAGCGGCTGCGGCTGTTGCTGGTGCCGCGTCTGAGCGCCGTGCTGATCGTTGTCGTCATGCTGATGCTGTTGATCAGCCTGATGTCCCACCGGCTGGGCCTGGAAACCGGCCTGTCGGTCGCGCTGTTCCCGATGGTCATCATCGCGATGACGATCGAACGCATGTCGGTCGTCTGGGAAGAGCGCGGGGCGGCGGACGCGATGCGTGCCGGCTTCGGCAGCCTGGTCGTCGCCGTAATCGCCTACGCGGCGATGGGCTGGCCGTGGCTCGAGCACCTGATCTTCACGTTCCCCGAGCTGCTGCTGGTCGTACTCGCGCTCGTCCTCCTGGCCGGTCGCTACACGGGATACCGTCTGCTCGAGCTGAGTCGCTTCAAGGCGCTGGCGGGTCAATGATGTTCGCGAACCCGGGGCAACTGCGACAGGCGGGCGTGCTCGGCGTCAACGAGCGCAATGCCGAGTTCATCATGCGCCTGAATCCGCGCCGGCTGTATCCGCGCGTGGACGACAAGGCCATTACCAAGGAACTGGCGCTGCAGGCTGGCATGGCGGTACCGGAGTTGTACGGCATCATTGGCAACCAGGGCGAGGTCAAGACGTTTCCGGATATCGTTGCCGAGCGCGAGAGCTTCGTCGTCAAACCGGCGCAAGGCAGCGGCGGCGACGGCATTCTCGTGGTGACGGGCCGCAGCCAGCGAAAACGCGACGCGTTCCGGCTGGCGAGTGGCGTGCTGGTGTCACGGGGCGAAATCGAGCACCACCTGTCCAACATCGTCGGCGGGCAGTACAGCCTGAGCGGTGGGCGTGACAAGGCGCTCATCGAGTACTGCGTCAATTTCGACCCGGTATTTGCCGAGCTGAGTTACCAGGGCGTGCCGGACGTTCGCGTCATCGTGTATCGGGGATATCCGGCCATGGCGATGGTGCGCCTGCCGACGCGTGCATCGGACGGCAAGGCCAACCTGCACCAGGGGGCCGTTGGCGCGGGCGTGGACATGAGCCTCGGCCAGACGCTGACCGGCGTGCTGGATAACGAGGTAGTGGACGAGCACCCCGACACGGGCGCGCTCGTCGCCGGTCTGCAGATTCCGCACTGGGATTTCATACTCGAGACGGCCGCACGCGGCTTCGAGGTCACCGAACTCGGTTATCTCGGCGTCGACATGGTCATCGACAAGGATCTCGGACCGATGATCCTCGAGATGAATGCGCGTCCCGGTCTCAATATCCAGATCGCCAACGGCGAGGGCCTTGCGGGGCGTATCGCGTGCATCGACGATATTTATGACGCCGACGCGGCGCCGGAGCAGCGGGCGCGCATCGCGCGGCGCGAGTTTGCGGCCGAGCGGCAGACCTCAATCGATTTCTGATTCGAGCCACGCATCCATGCGCTGCTCGAGGATGTCGAGCGGCAGGGCGCCGGCGCCCAGCAGTTCGTCGTGGAATGCGCGCACGTCGAAGTTGTCGCCCAGCGCCAGTTCGGCGCGCTCGCGGATCTGCAGGATCCTGAGCTGGCCGATCTTGTAGGCCAGCGCCTGGCCGGGCCAGCCGATGTAGCGGTCGATTTCATTAACGATGTCTAGCTCGGTCTTGGCCGCGTTGTCCTTGAAGAAGTCGATGGCCTGCTGTCGCGTCCAGCCCTTGTAATGCATGCCCGTATCGACGACCAGCCGCACCGCGCGCCACATCTCGTAGGTCAATGCGCCGAACTTCGAGTACGGGTCCTTGTACAGTCCCAGGTCCTCCCCAAGGCTCTCGCTGTAAAGCCCCCAGCCCTCGACAAAGGCCGTAAAGCCCATGAAGCGGCGGAAGTTGGGCATGTCGCCCAGTTCCTGTTGCAGCGCGAGCTGCAGGTGATGACCCGGCATGGCCTCGTGCACCGACAGCACCTCTATCTCGTACTTTGGACGCACCTCGGGCCTGTAAAGGTTGACCCAGTAGATGCCGGCGCGGCTGCCATCGGCCGCGGGACGCGAGTAGTAGGCCGTCGTCGTATCGGGTGCGATCGATTCGGGAATTGGCTGCACGCCATAGGGCATGCGTGGCAGCTTGCCGAAGAGTTTCACGAGTTCGGGATCGATGCGCTTGCTCGTCGCAAGGTAAGCCTCGTAAAGCTCCGCAGGATCCTCGTAATAGAACTGCGGGTCGGTGCGCAGGAAGACCAGGAAGTCCTGGAAGCTGCCCGCGAAGTCGAGATCGTCGATGATGTCCTGCATCTCGCCACGGATGCGCGCCACTTCGTCGAGACCGATGCGGTGGATCTCATCAGGCGTCAGCTGAGTCGTCGTGAACTGGCGAGCGCGCAACTCGTACCATTCCCGGCCGTTCGGCACTTCGGACAGACCGATCGTGTCGCGGCTGGCGGGCAGGTAGGTGTCGTTGAAATACTCGTCGAGTTCGCGGTACGCGGGCAGCACGGTATCGGCGATCGCCGCGCGAGCCATTGCGCGCAGCCGCTGCTGGTCTTCGGCCGCAATCGAGTCGGGCATGTCGGCGAAGACCATCCAGAACGGGCTGTCCTCCGGCTCGTCGACGATTTGCACCGCAATCTGGTGGGGAATGCGTTCCATCAGGACGCGCGGCGAAACCAGGCCCGCGTCGATGCCAGCGTCCGCCAGGTCGATGGTCTGCTCGATAACCACGTCGATCTTGCCGAGGCGTGCGATCCAGTCTTCGTAGTCCTTGACCGTCACGAACCGCAGCCGGCTCGTATTGCTGTCGAGGTTTTGTACGCCGCCGCGCTGGTAGAACGGAACCAGGTGGCCGTTGAATGCGAACTGGTCCACGCGGTCCTGTAGCGAGCGCCTGAACAACTCGTGGTTGAGCTGGTCCTCCGTGCCAAGGCCGGAGCGATCGATCGCGTAAGCCCGTCTCAGGAACGCACGCGTCTCGTCCTGGCGGCGCTTGATCGCGGCGAGGCTGTTGTCGTGCCACTGGTCGTTGAACCGCCGGTCGCCCAGTCCCGAGGCCAGCAACGGGTTTTCCCGCAGCTGCCATTCCCAGGCTTCGTCGAGCAGGGCGTGAAAGTCGTCGGTGGGTCCGGCCAGCGCAGGCAGCGCGCAACCGAGGGCGAAAGTGCACAGGACAAGTCGAACGATGCGCATGCCGTACTCCGGGTAACAGGATCGGGCATTGTTACCGCCCGTCTGGCAGGTGGCAACTGCAGCCCGCATTGGCTATGATTCCGAAACCAATCGATAGCGTCCGCAGAAGAGACCCCGAATTGAACGGGGCGCCGAAGGCGCAACTGCCCGGAAACGCTCAGGCAAAAGGACTGTGTTCGCTGATTGGCTCTGGAGAGTGGCCTGACAACAGGTCCACCGAAGGGGTAAGTGGCTAAGCCATTGATCTCTCAGGTTTTTGGACAGAGGGGCGGCAGATCTCGCGATCTGCCGCCCCTTTTTGTTGGAGCCCGCCCCGGCGGGCGATTGATACCAGAGGTAGACAACTGATGGGTTCCAAAACGCCTCTCTACGACAAACACGTCGAAGCCGGCGCGCGAATCGTCGATTTCGGCGGCTGGGACATGCCGCTGAACTACGGGTCGCAAAAAGAGGAGCACCATGCCGTGCGGCAGAAGGCCGGCATGTTCGACGTATCCCACATGACGATCGTCGACCTGACCGGTGAGCGCGTCCGCGATTTCCTGCGCTACCTCGTCGCCAACGACGTCGCCAAATTGCAGGATCCCGGCAAGGCGCTGTACACGAGCATGCTCAACGAAAACGGCGGCGTCATCGACGACCTGATCATCTATTTCATGTCCGAGTCCTGGTTCCGGCTGGTGGTCAACGCCGCGACCCGCGAGAAGGACCTGGCCTGGATACGCCAGCAGGCGGAACCGTTCGAGGTCAGCGTCAGCGAACGGGCCGAACTCGCCATGATCGCCGTGCAGGGCCCGGAGGCCCGGGAACTCGCGGCGCCGTGTATCGATGCCGACCACCGCGACGACGCGATGGCGCTGAAACCGTTTTTCGGCATGGAGGCGGGCGACATGTTCGTCGCGCGCACGGGCTACACGGGCGAGGACGGCTGGGAGATGGTCATGCCTGCCGCGCAGGCGCCCTCGACCTGGGATCGCCTCTTGGCGGCGGGTGTTGCGCCGTGCGGCCTTGCCGCTCGTGACACGCTGCGCCTCGAGGCGGCCATGAACCTGTACGGCTCGGACATGGACGAGACCGTGTCACCGCTGGAAGCCGGGCTCGGCTGGACCGTCGCGTGGGAGCCGGCGGATCGCGAGTTTATCGGTCGCGAGCCGCTCGAGGCCAAGCGCGCCGACACGAACCGGATGCGCTTCGTCGGCCTGCTGCTCGAGGACAAAGGCGTGCTGCGGAATCACCAGCGCGTTGTCGTCGATGGCGTCGGCGACGGGGAGATCACGAGTGGCGGCTTTTCGCCGACCATCGGCCGCTCGATCGCGCTGGCCCGGGTACCGGCCGGAGACTACGACCGTGCCCAGGTCGAGGTGCGCGGCAAACTGCTGGGCGTACGCATTGTAAAGACGCCGTTTGTTCGCAACGGCGAAGTAAGAATAGACGTATAAGAGCGGCTGCGGCCGCGATAACGGAGAGCAACAAATGAGTGAACTACCCGGAGATCTGCTGTACACCAAGGAGCACGAGTGGTTGCGTCGCGAGGACGACGGCACGGTATCGATTGGCGTAACGGACCATGCGCAGTCGGCGCTGGGTGACCTGGTCTACGTTGAATTGCCCGAGATCGGCCAGGACGTCGAAGAGGGCGGCGACATGGCCGTCGTGGAGTCGGTCAAGGCGGCGTCGGACGTTTACGCCCCGATCGCGGGAACGGTTGCAGCCGTGAACGAGGAACTGGCGGATACGCCGGAGACGATCAATTCTGACCCCTACGGTGAAGGCTGGATCGTCAAGCTGCAGCCGAGCGGTGACATCGACGAGGGCGCCCTGATGACGCCCGATGCCTACCAGGAACTGCTGGACGAAGAAGAAGCCTGAGGTTAGCAATGCCTTTTATTCCCCATACTGACGACGACACGCGCGAGATGCTCGAGACGATCGGGGCGAAGAGTCTCGACGACCTGTTTGACGAGATTCCCAGGGACCTGATCATCGACTCCCTCGATGGCGTGCCCGAGGCCATGAGCGAGATGGCGATCACGCGCCTGATGCGCGAGCGCGCTCGGCAGGACGGCGCGCCGCTGTGCTTTATCGGCGCCGGTGCGTACGAGCACCATATACCGCAGGCTGTCTGGGACCTCGCGACCCGAGGCGAATATTACAGCGCCTACACGCCGTACCAGGCCGAGGCGAGCCAGGGAACGCTGCAGACCATCTACGAGTACCAGACGATGATCACCGAGCTCACAGGACTCGACGTGAGCAATGCATCGCTGTACGACGGCGCCTCGGCGCTCGCCGAGGCCGCGTTGATGGCGGTTCGCAGCAACCGCAAGGTAAAGACGGGCCGCATCCTGCTGGCGCCGGGCGTAAACCCGACCTACGAAAAGGTCGCGACCGCCATCACGCGGACGCAGGGCATCACGTTCGAACGGCTGCCGATGGATCCGGCGACGGGCAATGCCGCGGCCGGCCTGCCCGACGGCGAGGCGCCGGTTGCCGTTGCGATCCAGCAGCCGTCGTTCCCGGGTACGTTCGAGGACGTCGACCGGCTAACCGACTGGGCCCATGAGCAGGGCGCGCTCGTCATTGCGATCATCAACCCGACCTCGCTCGCGCTGCTCAAACCCCCTGGACAGTGGGGCAGCGAAGGCGCGGACATCGCCATTGGCGAAGGCCAGCCGCTGGGCGTGCCGCTGTCTTCCGGCGGTCCGTATTTCGGCATCATGACCTGCAAGCAGAAGCTGGTCAGGCAGATGCCGGGCCGCATCATCGGGCGTACGACCGACCTGGACGGCAACACCGGTTTCGCACTGACGCTGCAGGCTCGCGAGCAGCACATCCGGCGCTCGAAGGCGACTTCGAACATCTGCACCAACCAGGGGCTGATGGTCACGGCCGCGACTATCTACATGTCGCTGGTCGGGTTCCATGGCCTGCGTTCGGTTGCGACGCGCTCGCACCAGAACACGACACGCCTCGTCGACGGGCTGACCGGCATTGATGGCGTCGACCGGCTCTTCGATGGCCCGTACTTCCACGAGGTGGCGCTCAGGCTCGATCGCCCGGTTGCCCCTGTGCTGGAGGCGCTGGCCGAGCAGGGTGTTCTCGGTGGCTATGATCTGACATCGAGCTACCCGGACCTCGGCAACGCGCTGCTGGTCTGCGCGACCGAGACCAAGACCGACGCCGACATTGCCGCCTACGTGACGGCCATGGCCGACGTGATGGGCGCTGCGGCGCGAAAATCGGCATAACGATGGCGACGGTCAGGTACGAAGACAGCGTCTGGCGCACTTTCGGCGAGCTGCCGGCCGTGGGTTCGCGAGCGCCCGACGTATCCCTCGTGAATACGAAGCTGCAGGACGTGACGCTCGCTAACTTCATGGGCAAGCGCAAGGTGTTCAACATCTTCGTGAGCATTGACCGGCCGATCTGCGCCAAGTCCGTCATCGAGTTCGATCGCTATGGCGAGGGCCATGACGACGTGGCGATGCTCGCGGTGTCGTACGACCTGCCGTTCGCGCACCGGCGTTTCCAGGAAGAGCACGACCTGCACAACATGATCGGGCTGTCGGCGATCCGGCACGCCGGTTTCGGCGAAAACTACGGCGTGCAGATTATCGAAGGACCGCTCACCGGCATGTTTGCGCGGGCCATCGTCGTACTCGACGAGAACAATACGGTCGTGCACCGGGAGCACATCGAAGACATTACGAACGAGCCGGACTACGGTGCGGCACTCAGGGCGCTGGGCATCAGCGTCAATGGAGACCAGTAACAGTATGAGTACCCTGATATTCGAAAAGTCACGCAAAGGCCGTCGCGCCTATGCCCAGGCGCCGCTGAATCCCTCCGATACGTCGATCCCGGAGAGCTTCCTGCGCACGGACGAGCCGCTGCTGCCCGAGGCGTCGGAGCTGCAGGTTGTGCGCCATTACACGCGCCTGTCGCAGAAGAACTTCTCGATCGACACCCAGTTCTACCCGCTGGGCTCGTGCACGATGAAGTACAACCCGCGCGCCTGTAACTCGCTGGCCCTCTTGCCGGGCTTCACGGGCCGCCATCCGCTGGGACCGGTCAGCCACGGCCAGGGTTTCCTCAAGTGCATGTGGGAACTGCAGGAGATGCTCAAGGAAGTGACGGGCATGGTCGGCGTATCGCTGACGCCGATGGCGGGCGCGCAGGGCGAGCTGGCCGGCGTCGCGATGATCCGGGCTTACCACGAAGAGCATGGCCATCCGGAACGCGATGAGATCATCGTCCCCGACGCCGCGCACGGCACCAACCCGGCAACCGCGACCATGCTCGGCTGCAAGGCCGTCGAAGTGCCGACCGGCCCCGACGGCGACGTCGAGCTCGAGGCGCTGAAGGGCGTTGTCGGACCGAACACGGCGGGCATCATGCTGACCAACCCCTCGACGCTCGGCGTGTTCGAGCGCGACATCATCGAGGTGGAACGGGTCGTCAAGGATGCCGGCGGCCTGCTGTACTACGACGGCGCCAATCTCAATGCCATCTGCGGCATGGTGCGCCCGGGCGACATGGGCTTCGACGTCATCCACATGAACCTGCACAAGACCTTCTCGACGCCGCATGGCGGCGGCGGCCCGGGTTCCGGCGCCATTGGCGTGGGCGAGCGTCTCTTGCCCTACATGCCGATCCCGGTCGTGACGAAGACCGAGAAGGACGGCAGTGAGTGGTACGACTGGGTGGCCGAGGACGACATGCCGCACTCGATCGGCCGCCTCTCGGGTTTCATGGGCAATGCAGGCGTGCTGCTGCGCGCGTATGTCTACATGCGCATGGTAGGCCGCGACGGCATGCGGCGCCTGGCCGAGTACGCGACGCTGAACGCGAACTACCTGCAGGCGCGGCTGCGTGACGCGGGCTTCGAGCTCGCGTTCCCGAACCGCCGGGCCAGTCACGAGTTCATCGTGACGCTCAAGCACGAAGCCAAGGAGCTCAACCTGACCGCGATGGACGTCGCCAAGGCCCTGCTGGACCGCAATTACCACGCGCCGACGACCTATTTCCCGTTGCTGGTCCCGGAATGCCTGCTGATCGAGCCGACCGAGACCGAGAGCAAGGAGACGCTCGACAATTTCGTCGATGCGATGGTCGCGATTGCCACCGAGGCGCGCGAGGGCCAGAGCTTCAAGGAAGCGCCGTACAAGACGCCGGTACGTCGCCTCGACGACGTCAAGGCGGCACGCGAACTCGACGTCAGGTACCAGCCTTCGTAGGAGCCCGCCTCCCCTCAAGGGGGACCTGGCCAGCGGGCGACGCAGTCCACACAGCAATCTGTGGATTGCTTCGCTTCGCTCGCCATGACGAGTGTGTTCAAATAGGGAACCGTTGCGCCCCTGGCGGGTCCAGTAACCCTATGACAAAGATCAGAATATTTGCCGCGCTGGCCGTGGCCCTGGCGGCGGTGCCGGCGTACGCCGCCGAAGACTCGGCCTGGGCAGCAACGCTCGAACGCATTTCATCCGGCGTCGTGTCGATTCGCGTGGACAGCACGCGCGCGTTCGACACCGAGTGGAATTCGTCGAGCCAGGCGACGGGCTTCGTGGTCGACGCCGAGCGCGGCCTCATCCTCACCAACCGTCACGTCGTCACGCCGGGTCCCGTCGTGGCCGAGGCCGTGTTTCGCAATAACGAGGAAGTCCGCCTGACACCCGTCTACCGGGATCCGGTGCACGATTTCGGTTTTTTCCGCTATGACCCGTCGGAGCTGCATTACATCGAGCCCGCCGTGCTGCCGCTGGTGCCCGACGGCGCCGGCATCGGCCGCGAGATCCGTGTCATCGGCAACGATGCGGGTGAGCAGCTGTCGATCCTGGCCGGCACGATCGCGCGTCTCGACCGCAAGGCCCCGGAATACGGGCGCGGCAAGTACAACGACTTCAACACGTTTTACCTGCAGGCGGCCTCGGGCACGTCGGGCGGCTCGTCCGGTTCGCCGGTCGTCAACATCGAGGGCGAGGTGGTGGCGCTCAATGCCGGCGCCAATAATTCGGCGGCCAGCAGCTTTTTCCTGCCGCTGGATCGTGTCCACCGTGCGCTGCAGCTGATCCAGGAAGGCGAGGTCGTCAGCCGCGGCACGCTGCAGACGACGTTCGAACTCAAGCCTTACGACGAACTCAAGCGCCTCGGGCTAACCGAGGCGTCCGAGCATGAGGCGCGGACGGCCGATCCTGAACACACGGGCATGCTGGTTGTTGACCGGGTCATTCCCGACTCGCCGGCGGCCGGCAAGCTGGCATCCGGCGATATCCTGATTCGGGTTGGCGGCGAGCTGGTGACCGAGTTCGTGCCGCTTGCGGCAATGCTCGACGATCACGTCGGCGAGACGGTCGCGATCGAGCTGGAACGCGGCGGCCGGACCATTGTCGAGCGGGTGGAGGTCACCGACCTGCACGCCATTACGCCGAGCGAATTCCTCGAGTTCGGCGACGCCATTGTCAATAACCTGTCGTATCAGCAGGCGCGTCATTACAACCGGGCGCCGACCGGCGTTTACGTCGCCAACCCGGGCTACATCCTGTCCAAGGCTGCGATCCCGCGCGGCGCCGTCATCATCGAGTTCGGCGGCGATCCGATCAGCAACATCGACGACTTCGAGGCCGCGCTCGCGACCCTGGCGGATGGCGAGCGCGAACAGCTGCGCTACGTGACGATGGACAATCCGCAGAACACGATCGTGCGCTCGCTCGAGATGGATCGGGTCTGGTTCCCGGCACGGCGCTGCTCGCGCGACGATGCAACCGGCGTCTGGCCCTGCCGCGACCTGGCCGCGGGCCCCGAGCCTGCGCCGGCCCGGGTCGGCCACACCGAGCTCAAGAAGTACGACGACCCGCGCGTCAAGGCGATTGCGCCGTCGCTGGTCGTCGTCACGTTCGACCTGCCGTACACGCTGTCGGGTGTCGCGGAGCGTCACTACTATGGCACCGGTCTCATCGTCGACAAGGAGCGCGGGCTGGTCGTCGTGGACCGCAACACCGTGCCCATCGCCATCGGCGATGTAACGGTCACGTTTGCCGGTTCGCTCGAGGTCAAGGCCAAGATCGAGCAGCTGCACCCGCTACACAACCTGGCGGTCATTTCCTACGACCCGTCGCTGATCAATGACACGGCTGTCGAGGCAGCCAGGTTCAATCCGGAGCCGCTGGCGCCGGGCGACGACGTCTGGGTGGTCGGCATTCGCGGCGACCACCAGCTCGTGCACCAGCGCAGCACGGTGTCCCAGGTGGGCCCGCTGACTCTGCCGCTGTCGCGTACGCTGCGCTTTCGCGATTCGAACCTCGAGGCGATCAGCCTGGTGAACGCGCCGACCGAGTACGACGGCGTGCTGGTCGACAAGCGTGGCCGCGTCATGGCCATGTGGTCGAGCTTTGCGGTGCAGTCGGGCGGCGAGAGCTCGCAGGTGAATCGTGGTGTCGGCGCGGACCTCGTCATGGAGTTCGTGGACATCGTTCGCGAGGGCCGGCCGTTCTTTTCGCTGGAGGCCGAGTTCGTCTATTCGCCGCTGTTCGCCGCGCGCAACATGGGTGTTGACGAAGACTGGCTGGAGCGGCTCGAGGCCGACAACCCGGTCAATCGCCGCGCGCTGAGCATTACCCGGCTCGTGGCCGGCACCGACGCCGCCGGCAAGCTGCGCAACGGCGACATGGTGCTCGCGGTCGACGGCCGGGTCGTCACCAGCTTCCGTGGTCTCGAGGAAGCCGTGCAGAAACCGGCCGTTACGGTCACTGTCTGGCGTAACGGCGAGGCCATTGACGTCGACATCGAAACGGCCGAGCTGGACGGCAGAGGCATCGACAGGGCCGTCTCATGGGCGGGTGCGCTGATCCAGGATCCGCACCGGCCGATGGCCGCGCAGCGCGGTATCGAGCCCCACGGTGTGTACGTTGCCTTCTTCAGTTACGGGTCGCCCGCGACGCGCTACGGGCTCTGGGCAGGTAGGCGCGTCGTCGAGGTCGACGATACGCCAACGCCCGATCTCGACGCATTCGTCGAGGTCGTGTCGCAGAAGCAGGACCGCGAATCCGTGCGACTGAAGACCGTGACATGGAACGAAGTGGTGGAAGTCATAACGCTCAAACTCGATAACCAGTACTGGCCGGCCTACGAGATCCGGCGGACCGACGATGGCTGGCGGCGCACGAATATTGGCTCCTAGAGTAGCTAGCGTAGCGGCCCTGGGTCTTCTGGCGCTGCTCGCCGGCGGCGTCACCCCTGCGGACGAACTCTACAAGTACCGCGGTCCCGACGGCGAGTGGATTTATGCCGACCGGCCACCCGACCACGAGACCCTCGTCGAGGTCCGCGACCTGGAAGGCGACAATGCCGAGGTCGGCATCAAGGTCACCTACGAGTTTCGTGGCCGCACTGTAGAGCTCATCGCCACAAACCCGTCCTATGTTCCGATCGAACTCACGATCGAATTCCGCACGATCCGGGGCATCCAGTTTCCGCACCCCGACGACGACCTGCGCTGGGTCGTGGAGCCGCGCAGCGACACGGTGCTGATGGCGCTCGACCTGCTCGAGAATGCAACGACGCCGTTCCTCGAGTTCGAGTACCGCTACCTGGCCGGGGACCCCGACGCTGTTCACCAGCCGCAGCGGCCCTACCGGCCCCCGTTTGCAGCGGCCACCAATCATCCGATCACCCAGGCGTTTCCGCAGGTGGCGACCCACACGACCCGCGACAGCCAGTTTGCGGTCGACATCGCCATGCCCATCGGCACCGATATCATGGCGGCCCGCGACGGTGTGGTTTTCGATGTCGCGGCGAGCAACTTCAGCGGCGGCCTCGACCCTGCGCGCGATGGGCCGAACGCCAACGTCGTGCGCATCCTGCACGATGACGGCACCTACGCGATCTACGCGCACCTCAATACGAACTCGATTCGCGTGCGTCCCGGCGATCGCGTGCGGCGCGGTCAGTACATTGCCGACTCCGGGAATACCGGTTTCTCGACCGGGCCGCACCTGCATTTCGCGGTCGTCCGCAACGCGGGCATGACCATCGAGTCGTTGCCTGTGGTCTTCGAAGGCAACAACGCCGAGTTAATCGTACCCGCTACCGGTGCGGAGCTGACCGCGTATTGATTACTCGCTGATTCCCAGCACCAGCGCCACGAGCAGGATCGGCGGAATCAGGAACCGGATCAGGAACAGCCACACGCGGTAGACCCACCCGTCACTGAGGCCCATCTCCTCGAGCTTGAGCTTCTTCGGCACTAGCCAGCCGAAGAAAATGCTCATCAGCATGGCGCCGACCAGCAACAGGATGTTGGCGGCAAGGAAGTCGAGCGCATCGAAGATCGTCTTGCCTTCGAATGCCGGGATGAAGTCGAGCGGGTAGTAGTCGGCCCATTCGCCCAGCGACATGATCGACAGGATACCGACCAGCCACGCCGCGCCCACGGTGTAGAGGATGCCCTTCTGGCGGTCGATGCCCCAGTGCTCGTCGACCCACGAGACGACGGCCTCGCCGCAGCCGATACACGATGACATGGCGGCGGCGATCAGCAGCAGGAAGAAGATTGCGCCGAAAAACTGCCCGCCCGGCATCTGGCCGAACGCCAGCGGCAGCGTCTGGAATATCAGGCCGGAGCCGCTCGACGGTTCGAGCCCGAATGCGAACACCAGTGGAAAAATGGCGAAGCCCGCCAGCAGGGCGACGCCCGTGTCCGCGAGCACGATTGTCGTGGCCGATCCCGGAATCGAGATGTCCTTGGGCAAGTAGGCCCCGAACGTGATCAGGGCGCCCATGGCGATGCCGATGGAGAAGAACGCCTGGCCGATCGCGACCATCAGGGTGTGGAACGTCAGCTTGGAGAAATCCGGTTGCAGCAGGAACGTGGCGGCGGCGCCAATGTCGCCGGCCATCGCGCCGTACCCGACCATCACGATCAGGGCCACGAACAGCATCGGGATCATGATTTTCACGGCTTTCTCGATGCCGCCCTGCACGCCGCGGCGCACAACCAGGAAGATCAACAGGTTGACGACCGTGTGCCAGAACAGCAGGCGGCCCGGGTTGAGCATGAGCAGGCCGAACGAGTTTGCGGACTGGGTGGCCGTGATGCCCTCGAACGATCCGCGGACGGCACGGATGAAGTAGTCGAAAGTCCAGCCCGAGAGCACCGTGTAGTACGACAACACGATGAAGACGCAGATGATCGCCAGCGTGCCGACATGCCCCCAGGCCTTGCTGCCGCCGTACGATTCCGCGACGGCCTGCAAGCTGCCGGTCGGACTGCCGCGGCCGTACCGCCCGATCGCGAGCTCCGACATGAGCAGCGGCACGCCGATCGCGAACGCGCACGCCAGGTAGATGAACAGGAACGCGCTGCCGCCGTATTCGCCCGTAACGTACGGGAAGCGCCAGATGTTGCCGAGCCCTACGCTGAAACCGATTGCTGCGAACAGGAACCCGGTTCGCGACGACCATTGTTCGGTCTGTCCGCCTGCTACTGCCATGTCTATCCCCCCAGTTTTTCGAGCGTGTTCACGGGCAACTCGCAATGCGTGCCGGCACAGCGGTAGGCCACGGCCTCGCCGTCGACCGGTTTGCGCTCGGCCAGCAGCCCCGGCAGCCCCCGTTCGTCGCGGCCGATCGCGAACAGCAGCCGCGCCGGTGAGTAAACGCGGGCCAGCTGTTGCCGCCACTCGCTTATCTCGCCGGCATCGCCCCGGATGACGATGATCTCCGGTGGCTCCAGGTATTCCTCGAGCGCCGTAATCAGCGTGACATGCCCGTGCGGATACTCGTCCATGGCTTTCCAGGCGCTGCGCAGCGCTCGCTCGGCCGCATCGATGTAGCGGTGCTCGCCGACGAGGTGGCCGAGCCGTTGCAATGCGAACGCGGCAACGCCGTTGCCGGATGGCACGGCTTCGTCGGCCAGCGGCTTGGGCCGGTGCATCAGCGTCTCGTGGTCGTCGGCCGTGAAGTAGAAGCCGCCGGCGTCCGTATCCTCGAAGTGCTCGAGCAGCGCGTCGGCAACCTCGATGGCGAATTCGAGCTGCGCCGTATCCCAGCGCGACTGCAGCAGCTCCAGCAACGCGTCGAGCAGGAATGCGTAGTCGTCGAGATAGGCGGCGAAGCGCGCCTGGCCATCCTTGCAGGTCGCCAGCAACCGGCCGTCGGCAAACAGTTTCTCGCGCACAAAGGCGGCGGCCGTGACCGCCGCATCGAGGTAATCGTCACGCCCGAGCACGCGGCCGGCGATCGCCATGCCGCGGATTGCGAGCGCGTTCCACGAGGTCAGCTGCTTGTCGTCGAGGCCGGGCGGAACGCGTTTGGCGCGCTCGGCCAGCAGCGTCGCCAGCGCCGCATCGATCTTGCCGTCCGGATCGTCGACGTCCTCGCGCACGGTCAGGTGCCACTTGCCCTCGAAGTTCGCTTCCTTGTCCAGTCCGAAGCGCCGGGCGAGCAGGGCAAACGCCTCGTCGTCGAGCAGCGCGGCCACTTCCTCCGGGGTCCAGACGTAGAATTTGCCTTCCTCGCCCTCGGAGTCCGCGTCATACGCGGAATAGAAGCCGCCTTCCGGCGACACCATGTCGGCCAGCATCCAGTCTGCTGTGCGGCGGGCCGTTTCGCCAAACAGCGCCTCGCCCGTGGCGAGATGCGCGAGGGCATAGGCAGAGAGCAGGGCGCCGTTGTCGTAGAGCATTTTCTCGAAATGCGGGATCTGCCAGAAGCGGTCCACCGAGTAGCGGCAGAAGCCCCCGCCGACATGGTCGAAGATGCCGCCGTCGGCCATGCGCGTCAGCGTCAGCGACGCCATGAACAACGCGTCCACGTCGGGTTCCTCGTCATCGGACGTCCGGCGCCAAGCACGGAGGAGCCACTCCAGTGTCGCTGGATGAGGAAATTTCGGCGCGCCGCCGTGACCGCCGAAGTCGTAGTCGAAGCTGTCGGTGAGCAGCTTGCGCAGTTTGCCGACTGGTTCCGCGTTCATCACGAGGTCGCCGGTTGCGCCCTCGGGGATCAGCTTGTCGAACACGTCGACGAGGCGCTCGCCCTGGGCGGCAATGTCGTCGGGATGCTCCGCGTAGTAGCACGATACCTTGCGCAGCAGGTCGCCGAACGAGGGCATGCCGTAGCGCGCCTCATTCGGGAAATAGGTGCCGCCGAAGAACGGCCGCTGGTCCCCGGCGCTCAGGAACATGGTCAGCGGCCAGCCGCCGCCACGCTGGGTGAGCAGCTGGTGCGCCGTCTGGTAGATCTTGTCGACATCGGGGCGTTCCTCGCGGTCGACCTTGACGTTCACGAACAGCTCGTTCATGAGTTCCGCCGTGGCGTCATCCTCGAAGGACTCATGGGCCATCACGTGGCACCAGTGGCAGGCCGAGTAGCCGATCGACAGCAAGACGGGCTTGCCGGTCTCGCGGGCGAGCGCGAACGCCTCGTCACCCCAGGGGTACCAGTCCACGGGGTTGTCCGCGTGCTGCAGGAGGTAGGGGCTGGTTTCGGAGGCGAGCCGGTTCGACATGGTTTGCTATCATACCCGCCATGATCGTCTACCCCGACATCGATCCGGTCATTTTCTCGATCGGTGCCGTCAAGATTCGCTGGTATGGCCTGATGTACGTGGCCGGGTTCCTTGTCGCCTGGTGGCTGGCGCGCAAACGCGCGCAGATGGCGCACTCGCCGATCAAGACCGCCGAGCAGGCTGATGACCTGATCTTCTACGCGATGCTGGGCGTGATCGCAGGCGGCCGCCTCGGCCATGTGCTGTTCTATTCAGACGTCGGTTTTCTGGACGACCCGCTGTACATCTTCAAGGTCTGGGAAGGCGGCATGGCGTTCCATGGCGGGCTGATCGGCGTGCTGTTCGCGATGTGGTGGTACGGCCGCAAGCTCGGCCTGACGATGTGGCAGGTCACAGATTTCATGGCGCCTTTCGTGCCGCTTGGTCTCGGATTCGGCCGGATCGGCAATTTCATCAACGGCGAGCTCTGGGGCAAGCCGACCGACCTGCCGTGGGGCGTGCTGTACGAGGGCCAGGTGCTGCACCCGTCGCAACTGTACGAGTCGATTCTCGAGGGCTTTCTGCTGTTCGCGATCCTATGGTGGTTCTCGTCGAAGCCGCGGCCCTACATGGCCGTGTCCGGCCTGTTCCTGTTCCTGTACGGGACCTTCCGTTTTCTCATCGAGTTCGTGCGCGTGCCGGACCAGCATCTCGGCTACCTGTTCGGGAGCTGGCTGACGATGGGGCAGGTTCTCAGTGCGCCGATGATCATCGCGGGAGCCGTGATGCTTGCCATGGCTTACGGCCGTGAAAACAAGGAGGCGGTTGCCTGACATGCGCCAGTACCTGGACCTGATGCGCGACGTGCGCGACAACGGCATCAAGAAAGAAGACCGCACCGGCACCGGCACGCTGAGCAAGTTCGGTCACCAGATGCGTTTCGACCTGGGCGAGGGCTTCCCGGTCGTGACGACCAAGAAGCTGCACCTGCGCTCGATCGTTTACGAGCTCCTCTGGTTCCTGCGCGGCGACAGCAACATCCAGTACCTCAAGGACAACGGCGTCTCGATCTGGGACGAGTGGGCCGACGAGAACGGCGACCTCGGACCGGTCTACGGCGTGCAGTGGCGCAGCTGGCCAACGCCCGATGGCGGACACGTCGACCAGATTTCTCAGATTGTCGAACAGATAAAGTCGAATCCGGACTCGCGGCGCATCATGCTGAGCGCGTGGAACGTGGCCGAGATCGAGAACATGGCGTTGCCGCCGTGCCACTGCCTGTTCCAGTTCTGGGTGGCCGAGGGCAAGCTGTCGTGCCAGCTTTACCAGCGCAGCTGCGACATTTTCCTGGGCGTGCCGTTCAACATCGCCTCGTACTCGTTGCTGACGCACATGCTGGCGCAGCAGTGCGACCTCAACGTCGGCGACTTCGTCTGGACCGGCGGCGATTGCCACCTGTACCTCAATCATCTCGAGCAGGCCGACGAGCAGTTGCAGCGCGAGCCGCTGCCGTTGCCGCGGCTTGCGATCAAGCGGCGGCCACCGAGCATTTTCGACTACGAGTACGAAGACTTCGAGATTCTCAACTACCAGGCGCACCCGCACATCAAGGCCGCGGTGGCTGTGTGATCTCACTGATCGTCGCGGCGTCGGCGAACAACGTCATCGGCAAACAAGGCGATTTGCCCTGGCGCCTCTCCGACGATCTCAAGCGCTTCAAGGCCCTCACCATGGGCAAGCCCATCGTCATGGGCCGCAAGACCTGGGAGTCGATCGGCCGGCCGTTGCCCGGGCGACAGAACATCGTGATCACCCGGCAGGAAGATTTCGTGGCCGGGGGTTGCGACGTTGTTGCGTCACCCGAAGCCGCCATCGACGCCGCTGGCGATGCCGAAGAGATCATGATCATCGGCGGCAGCCACATCTATGAGGCGTTCCTGCCGGTGGCCGGCAGAATCTACCTGACCCGCGTGGAGGCAGACATCGAGGGTGATGCGTACCTGCCCGAAGTCAATACGAAACAGTGGGTTATGACGTCAGCAGAACGCCGTCCCGCGGATGAGAACAACGACTTCGACGTCGAGTACAGGGTACTTGATAGACTGTCCGCCGAGTCATGAGGGAAATGTCACGAAGAACACATCGTCCCGTCACGTGGCATCGATAGTCCTGCCTGCCACGCTAACGCTCGCGGCTATTGAGGAGACTGTTACTTGTCCGGCTGAACCGGGGTCGGGTTGCCGGCTTCGAAAGGGTACAACGCGAAGAACTTCGGCACGCCCTTCATGACACCTTCCTCGAGATTCGCGAGCGCCTTTTGTGACACGCGGCCGACGCCGACGGCCTCCCAGACGAGCTGGTCGCGCTCGTTGTCCACCAGGTCGATGTTGAACGTGCCCTCGGTGTACTCCGACACGTGGGTTTCCGTGCCCCAACCGTACCCGCCCCAGGCATCGTAGTAGTAGGCGCTGCGGTATCCGTAGTAGCCCATCGGTGGCGGCGATGCCGGCACCTCGCGAACCTGGGTCTTCTCCTGGAGAATGCCGTTGAAGTTGACGAGCAGGTCGGGATTATCGTCCGTCTTCACGTAACCGCGTTTCTCCATCTCGATGTCGATTGCCGCTTTCATGTACTGCGAGAAAAAGCTCTCGTAGTTATTGGTGTTCGGCCCGGCGTTGTCCATGAAGTTATATGTCGTGTACGACCCGAAGTCGGCATTCGGATCGTAGTCGGAGCGCAGGTTGCTGGCGGACGAGCACCCACTTGCGATAATGGCAATGATGACCATTGCGTAGACCCTGGACATTGATTGGCTCCCTGGTAAGCAGAATGACTGAAATGCATATTACCAAGGGTCGTGCGCCCGGTTGTACACTTGTGGCCGCGTATGACGGGAATCGCCGAAAAGCTTGCTGACCTGGTCGGACCGAAGGGCGTCATCGGCCCTGAGGCGTTGCGTGAGCGCCCGACGTCCTACTGGGATCAGGCACCGACCGAAGCGCGTTGCATGGTGCGGCCCGGGTCTGCGGAGCAACTGTCCGCGCTGATGCGTACGTGCTATGAAAATAACCAGGCTGTTGTGGTTCAGGGCGGTCTGACCGGCCTCGTCGAAGGGGCAGTCGCAACAGCCGAGGACGTCATCATTTCGCTCGAGCGCATGAATCGTGTCGAGTCTGTCGATCCCTGGGATGGCATCGCGGTCGTGCAGGCCGGTGCAGTCCTGCAGACGGTGCAGGAGCACGTGGCCGAACAGGGATTCCTGTTCCCGCTGGACTTCGGCGCCCGCGGCTCGGCGACCATTGGCGGCGCCGTGGCGACGAATGCCGGCGGGCTCAACGTGCTGCGCTACGGCATGATGCGCAACCTCGTCCTCGGTCTCGAAGCCGTTCTCGCCGATGGCACCGTCGTGTCGTCGATGAACCAGATGCTGAAAAACAATACCGGCTACGATCTCAAGCAGCTGTTCATCGGTTCCGAGGGAACCCTCGGCATCGTCACCCGTGCCGTGATCCGGCTATACCCGCAGACGACGTCGCGGCAGACCGCGTTGCTGGCTGTCGAGAACTTTGAATCAGTTGTAAGCCTGTTGCAGCGGATGCGCGCCGGGCTCGGCGGCACGCTCAACGCGTTCGAGGTCATGTGGAACGACTATTACCAGAGCGTGACCGGCGACAGCGGGCACGATGCGCCGCTGCCACGTGACTACCCTTACTACGTGCTCGCCGAGGCTGAAGGCGTAAGCGCGGGAGCCGATGAAGATCGATTCACGGCGCAGCTCGAGGCGGGCCTCGAGGCAGGAGAGATTGCGGATGCGATTATTCCGAAGTCAGCGGCCGAGCGCGACGCCGTGTGGAAGATTCGCGAGGAGTTCGACTCGGCGCTGCCCGCGTACATCTACGACGTGAGCCTGCCCATTGACGCGATGCCGACCTATGTCGACAGGCTCAAGCGCGGTGTGAATAACTGGCGTGACGACGCGAGCTGCGATGTGTTCGGCCATCTTGCTGACGGTAACCTGCACATCTTTGTCAGGCCCTCGGACAGCGACGGGCACCGCGAGGCGGCCGACCGCATCGTCTACGAAAGTCTCGAGGGACTCCGCGGCTCAATATCGGCCGAGCACGGCATCGGCACCGAGAAACTGCCGTGGCTAGGCATGTCGCGCTCGAATGCGGAGATGGCGTTGATGCGCACGCTCAAGCAGGCGCTCGACCCGAAGAACCTGCTCAACCCCGGCAAAGTCGTCGGCTAGAGACGCGCGAATTTCGCTGTGAAATGCCGCAGGTACTGCGGCGCGTCGACGATGCGCATGCCGCGTATCGACTCGCGGCGTTCCCAGACCAGGCCGATGGCTTCCAGCACGTAGTCCATGTGGCTCTGCGTGTAGACACGGCGAGGTATCGCGAGCCGCAGCAGCTCCAGTCGCGACGCGTTTTCCTCACCGGTGTGCGGATCGAGGCCGAACATGACCGAGCCTATCTCTACGCCGCGAATGCCGCCCTCGATGAAGAGCTCCACGGCGAGGGCCTGGCCCGGATACTGCAACGGTTCGACGTGCGGCAGGAAGCGGCCGGCGTCGAGATACACGGCATGGCCTCCGGCCGGCGCGATGACCGGGATACCCGCGTCGACCAGGTGATTGACGACGTACCCGGTCGAATCGAGCCGGTAGTCCAGATAATGCTCGTCGAGGATTTCGCAGAGACCAATGGCAATCGCGTCGAGGTCCCGGCCGGCCAGGCCGCCGTAGGTCGGAAAGCCCTCGGTCAGGATCAGGATGTTGCGCTCGCGGTGCGCGAGTTCGGCGTCGTTGGTGCACAGGAAGCCGCCGATGTTGGCGAATGCGTCTTTCTTGGCGGACATCGTGCAACCGTCCGCATAGCTGAAGGTCTCGCGCGCGATCTCGATCGTCGGCTTGTCTGCGTATCCCGGTTCGCGACGCTTGATGAAATGCGCGTTCTCGGCGAAGCGGCACGCGTCGATGTAAAACGGTATGCCGGCCTCATGAGCGACCCGGCTGACCTCGCGAATATTGGCCATCGAGACGGGCTGCCCGCCGCCGGAATTATTGGTGATCGTGAGCATGATCAGCGGGATCTTGTCCTTGCCATGCTCGGCAACGACTTTTTCGAGCGCCTCGATGTCCATGTTGCCTTTGAACGGGAAATCGGAATCCAGGTCGGCTGCTTCGACGCAGGGCAGGTCGAGCGCCTCGCCGCCGTTGTATTCCACGTTGGCGCGGGTCGTGTCGAAGTGCGTGTTGTTGGGCACGATCATGCCGGGTTGCACGAGCACGCCGAACAGGATGTGCTCCGCCGCGCGACCCTGGTGCGTCGGGATGACCTGCTCGAAGCCGAAAATGCTCTTGACCGTATCGCGGAAGCGATACCAGCTGCGGGCGCCGGCGTAGGACTCGTCGCCGCGCATCATCGCGCCCCAGGCTTCGGCCGACATGGCGCTGGTGCCGGAGTCCGTCAGCAGGTCGATGATGACGTCCTCGGCGGCCAGCAGGAACGGATTGAAGTGGGCTTTCTCGATCAGCTGCTCACGTTCGGCTCGCGTGGTGAGCTTGATCGGCTCGACCATCTTGATGCGGAAAGGCTCGATGATTGTCTTCATGATGCAGGCCGTCAGTCGATCTGCTCGAAGCGCGCCTGGAAGAAACGCAGTACTTCGGGCTCGTAGGTAAAGCGCAGTCCCTTGATCTCGGCACGCCGTTCCATGACTTCCTGCACAGCATACGCTGTCACGTCCATGTGCGCCTGCGTGTAGACGCGGCGCGGGATCGTCAGGCGCACGAGTTCGAGATTGGGTTTATGATTCTCGCCGGTCTCCTTGTCGCGGCCCGCGGAGACGATGCCGCGCTCCATTGAACGCACGCCCGACTCCACGTACAGCGCTGCTGCCAGCGCCTGTGCGGGGAAGTGCTCCTGTGGAATGTCCGGCAGTATCCCTGTTGCGTTCAGGAACACGGCGTGTCCGCCAATCGGATTGACGATCGGCACGCCGGCGTCGCGCAGCTTCCTGCCGAGGTACTGGACCTGGCCGACGCGCGCGTGGATATGATCATCGTCGACGCTCTCGGTGATGCCGATGGCAAGCGCTTCCATGTCGCGACCCGCCATGCCGCCATAGGTATGCAGGCCTTCGTACACGACGACGAGACCGCAGGCCTTTTCATAGAACTTTGCGTCATTCATGGCCAGGAAGCCGCCGATGTTGACCATCGCGTCTTTCTTTGACGACATCGTAGCCGCGTCAGTCAGCGCGCAGATCTCGTAAACGATGTCCTTGATCGAGGTGTCCTGGTAGCCGTCCTCTCTGCGCTGGATGAAATGTGCGTTCTCCGCGACCCGCGTCATGTCGTGCACGAGCATGATGTCGTGCTGGTCGCACCAGGCGCGGATGCCCTTGAGGTTGGCCATTGAAAGCGGCTGCCCGCCGGCCATGTTTACACACGTGGCGATGCACACGTACGGGATGTTTTCCGCGCCGACCTCGGCGACGAGTGCATCCAGCTTGTCGAAGTCGACGTTGCCCTTGAACGGATGCTCCGACTCGGCGTCGTGCGCCTCGTCGATGATGACGTCCACGAAAGTGGCGCCCGCGAGTTCCTGGTGGAGCCGCGTCGTCGTGAAGTACATGTTGCCGGGCACGTAATCGCCGGGCTTGATCAGGCACTGGCTCAGGATATTCTCGGCGCCGCGTCCCTGGTGGCAGGGGACCGTAAACTTGTAGCTGTAATACTCCTCGACCGTGTCGCGCAGACGGTAGAAGTTGCGGCTGCCCGCATACGCCTCGTCGCCGAGCATGATGCCGGCCCACTGCCGGTCACTCATCGCGCCGACGCCCGAGTCGGTCAGCAGGTCGATATAGACATCTTCGGAACGCAGCAGGAACGTGTTATAGCCGGCCTCGCGTATCGCCTTGAGACGGTCCTCGCGGCTGGTCATCTTGATCAGCTCGACCATCTTGATCTTGTAGGGTTCTGCCCAGCTTCGGATCGTCATAACTCCACCTCCAGATCGATCGGGAATCCGGATCAGTCAGGGTGTGTGAGTTACGTACGAACAACACCACCATGATGATCACAGTGGCATTTCATCCCTTGCCGGTGCAGGCCGGACAAGTGGCCGTCACATCATGGTAGTGCCGGGTGGTCGCTCGGACCAATACGTAAAAATACTGCGCGGCGTCAGACCTGGCCCGGCACCTGGTAGACCCGCGCGACTTTGGTGTCGAGCCGCAGGGCCGTGAGCTGACGCCCCCAGATACAGCCCGAATCGAGGCAGACGAGATCGGGCAGCACGACCAGGCCCAGCGCGGACCAGTGGCCGAAGACCACGCGCGTGCCCCACCAGGCCGCGTCGTCGACCTCGAACCACGGGACCAGGTTCTTGCGCGCCCTGTGCGGCGGTCCGCTGTGCGCGAAGTTCAATCGCCCATTGTCCGTAATCATGCGCATCCGCGTCAGGCAGTTGATGATGAAGCGCAGCCGCTTGTAACCCTTGAGCTTGCCCGACCACATCCTCGGCGTGTTGCCGTACATCTGTTTGAGCAGGTCCTTGTAATCGTCACTCTGCAGCTCAGCCTCGACTTCGGCGGCGCGCGCCAGCGTCTTCCTGACCGACCACTCGGGATGCGTGCCGGCGTGCACGAGCAGGGTGTCCATGGATTCGTCATAGTGCGCGAGCGGCCGGTGGCGCAGCCAGTGAATGAGCTCGTCCCGGTCCTCGGCCTTGAGAATTTTCTGCAACGTTTCGAAGCGCTTGCCGTTGCCGACCTTGCCTGACGCGAGCGCGATGAGATGCAGGTCGTGATTGCCCAGTACACTGATGACCGCATCGCCGAGCGACTTCACATAGCGCAGGGTCTTGAGCGACTTCGGGCCGCGGTTGACGAGGTCGCCCACCAGCCACAGCTTGTCCCTGGCAGGATCGAAGCCGATCTCGTCGAGCAACATGCGGAACGGGTCATAGCAACCCTGCAAGTCCCCGATTGCGTAGATGGCCATGTGATTGCGGGCTGGCTAGTGGAGCACGCCCGGAACGGCCAGCGTGAAGGGCGCGATGGGCGCATCGAAGTTGACGCCGTTATCCGCCTCCATGCGGTACAGGCCCTGCATCGCGCCGACCGGCGTCTCGAGCACGGCGCCCGACGAGTAACGGAACTCCTCACCCGGGTTCAAATGCGGCTGCTCACCGACCACGCCGTCGCCACTGACTTCCTGCACCTTGCCGTTGGCGTCGGTGATGACCCAGTGCCGGCTGATGAGCCGCGCCGGCACCACGCCGTTGTTGGTGATTGTTATCGTGTAGGAGAAAACGTAACGATCGGCTGCCGGTTCGGATTGTTCGTCCACGTAGTCGGTAACGACCTGGATGCCGATGTTGCAGTGGGCGTCAGTCATCCCGTTATTCTAACGCATTTAGTCCAGCGCATTGGCGAGACTGACATAGTCGGCAATGGCGATTGCCTCGGGCCGCAGGCCGGGGTCGATGCCGACAAATTCGAGCGTTGCCTCGTCCACCATGCCGCGCAGGGAATTGCGGATCGTCTTGCGCCGCTGGCTGAAGGCCTTGCTGACGAGTTCCGCAAACAGTGACTCGTTGCTGATGTCATGGGTGCCGGCAGGAAGAGGCACCAGGCGGACGACACTGGAGACGACTTCCGGCGGCGGGTCGAAAGCGTCGGGCCCAACATCGAAAAGCGCTTCGATGTCGAAATGACAGCCGAGCGTGATCGTCAGCCGGCCATAGGCCTTGTTGCCCGGTTCCGCGGCCATGCGATCGACAACTTCCTTCTGCAGCATGAAATGCATGTCGACCAGCCGGTCACGATACTGCAGCAGGTGGAACAGGATCGGGGTCGAGATGTTGTAGGGCAGGTTGCCGACCACGCGCAGTTCGTCGCCGAGCGATGCGAAGTCGAAAGCCAGCGCATCCGCTTCGTGGATCGTCACGTTGCCGGCGCCGGCGAACTCGGTCCGCAAACGGGCTGCCAGGTCGCGGTCGAGTTCGATAGCGTGGAATTCACAGCCCGTTCGCGCGAGCAGGCCGGTCAGTGCCCCTTGCCCGGGCCCGATCTCGACGATGCGGTTGCCGTCGCGAACCGCAATAGCATCAATGATGGCGCCGATTGCGCCCGGGTCCACGAGGAAGTGCTGGCCGAAGCGTTTTCTTGCGCGGTGCCGGCTCATGCTGCGGAGAGTTCCGCCGCGAGCCGCACGGCGGCCAGCAGGCTGCCGTTGTCGGCCGTGCCAGTGCCGGCAAGGTCCAGCGCGGTGCCGTGATCGACCGACGTGCGAATTATGGGCAGGCCCAGCGTCACGTTGACCGCATTGCCGAAACCCGCGTGCTTCAGCACGGGCAGACCCTGGTCGTGATACATCGCGAGGATCGCATCGCGGCTGCCGGCATTGGGCGTGAACGCCGTGTCGGCCGGCAGTGGGCCGCGAACCCGCAGACCCCGGCCGGCCAGTTCATCGATCACCGGCTTGATGACGGCATCGTCCTCCTGGCCAAGGTGGCCGCCTTCGCCGGCGTGCGGGTTGAGTCCGCAGACGATGACTTCCGGATCGCCGATGCGGAACTTCGAATGCAGGTCGGCAACGAGCACCTGCAGAACGTCGCGCAGCAGGTCCTGCGTCAGGTGATCCGGCACGTCGCGCAACGGCAGGTGGGTCGTCGCGAGCGCGACGCGCAGGTCGCCGGCAACCAGTAACATGACCGGCAAGCTGGCACCGGTAAGCTCGGCCAGGAACTCGGTGTGGCCACTGAACGCGATGCCCGCGTCGTTGATGACGCTCTTTTGCAGCGGCGCGGTGATGAGTCCCGCGAAGCTACCGTCGAGGCAGCCGCTGACCGCGAGGCGCAGTCCGTCGAGCAGGGCGGGCGCATTGCCCGGGTCGAGCTGGCCGGGGGTGACCTCCGCCGCGAAACGCACCGGGACAACGGGCAGCCGGCCCGGTTCCGCGGCAACGTCAGCGGCATCGGCCGGCTCGACTTCGCGCACGTCGACGTCGATGCCGGTCTCCTTCGACCGGCGGCGCATCACGGCGGGATCTCCCACCACGACGAACGGGGCGGGCAGGGTTTCGGTGGCGAGCGAGAGGCACAGCTCCGGTCCGATACCGGCGGGCTCTCCTGCGGTGATAACTAGCGGGGCGCGCTGGCCCATGTGGCGCTCCTACAAGCGCTTCTCGACATACGCCTGGTCGCGCAGGCGCTGAATCCACAACTGCGTTTCCTCGCCCATCTTGCCGTTGACGAGCCGGTTCTGGCAGTTGAGTTCCTTGAGGTCTTCCGTGTTGTCGTAAACGCGCCGATCCAGTACTTCGACGATATGCCAGCCGTAACGGCTGCGGAAAGGCTCCGACGTGTCGCCCATCTCCAGGTTGTCGACGACCTGGGCGAACTCCGGAACGAACGTGTCCGACGTCGTCCAGTCCATTTCTCCGCCCTGGTTGGCCGAGCCAGGATCATCCGACAATAACTTGGCGATCTCGCCGAACTCCTCGCCCTCTTCCATGCGATTGATTGCGTCGTCGAGCCGCTGCCGGGCCGTCTCGTCGTCGATGATCTCGTTCGGCGTAATGAGGATATGCCGTATGAGGACCTGGTTTACCTCGCTACGCTGTATCGAGCTGCGCAGGTCGTTGATCTTCACGATGTGATAGCTGCTCGCGCTGCGGAACGGTTCCGACACGCCACCTGCGTCCAGCGACACGACAACGTCGGTGTAGATCGTGGGCAACTCGCTGCCCTTCATCCAGCCAAGAGCGCCGCCCTCGAGCGCGGTCCCCGCGTTGGAATACTGCAGGGCCATTGTGGCGAAGTCCGCGCCTTCCCGGATCTGGTTGTAAACGTCGGTTGCCTTCGCCTGGATTGCGGCGACGTCCTGCGCGGTCGCGGATTCCGGAATGCTGATCAGGATGTGCGACAAATTGTAGTCGGAGTCGACGGCGACGTTTTCCTCGAGATCGGCGATGCACTGCTCGATCTCGCGTGGTGAAATCTGGATGCGATTGCCAACGTCAATCTGGCGTAACTGCTCCAGCGTCACTTCGTCGCGAAACTGGCGGCGGAATTCGGAGTAGCTGATGCCGTCCTGGGCGAGCAGTGCGGGCATGTCCTCGAATCGCACCCCCTGGCTGACGGCGAGCTGCTCGATGGCCTGGTTGAGCATCGCGTCCGAAATCTGCAAGCCGATGCGCTCGGCGCGCTGCAGCTGAATCTCCATGACGATGAGGCGCTCGAGCAACTGGTCGCGGAGAATATCCGGCGGCGGCAACTGCATGGGCGGGTCCGACTTTGCGGCGCGATCGATGATCATCGCGGTCTGATCTCGCAGCTGGCTCTTCAGTACGACCCCTTCATTGACGATGGCCGCAACGCCATCGACGAATTCGCCCGTCTCGGACAGCTCGGCGGCGACTGCCGCAGGAGCGACGGACAGCATGCCAACGGCGCACATGCTTGCGCGTAACATATTGTTTTTTAACACTATTTCCTACCGGAGATTCGCGGAGTAGCCAAGAATACCACGTTCCAACATTTTGTCAGCTGCGGTACCGACGCTCGACAGTCCTTTCAATACCAATTGCAGACCGATCGAGGAATCCCGAGTTCCGTCGCGCGTCGAAATATGCCGGCGCGAAACGAGCCGCACTCCCCAGCAACAGCTCTCGTACTCGACGCCGAAAAATTCTTCAAGCGCTTCTTCTTCGCGGAACGAGTACTTGTAACGGCCGACGAAATTCCATTGCTCGGCGATCGGCCACGACCACGAAACGTCACCCTGCTCGAGCGAATCCCTGCGGAAACGGTACGAGACGTTGAAGACCTTGTTGTCTGCGGGCCGGTACTGCAGCCTGGCCTGCGACCGTGTCGTGCCGCGGTCCTTCTCACCCCACTGGTGGCCGACGTCGAAGTTCAGGTTTCTCGAAAGCCCGAAACGAACCTCGGCGATATAGTCCGACGATTCGTCGAGGAACTGCGGCTCGTCGGGCAACGTGACGTCGCTGTCGCTGAAGTAGCGTGTCTGGCCGATCGTTGCCGTGACCAGTTCACGACCCGAACCCGTGTCCAGGATGCGCGACGTCATGCCGATGCTGACCTGGTCAGTGTCGGCAATGCGGTCGATGCCCAGGTACCGGTTGGTCCGATACAGCGACACGAGATTGAGGTCTGGCGTGATCGTGTCGAAGACAGGCAGGTCGTCCTGGTCGCGCGTGGGCACATGCACGTAGAGCATGCGCGGCTCCAATGTCATGACGCGGTTCGAAGACTTGCCGTTGAAGTTGCGTTCCAGTATCAGCCCGACGTCGAGACTGCCGATTGGCACCGTGCGGGTCGGCGCAGAGTTCTGGCCCGGGTCGGTGTTGTCGAGGTCGTAACGCGTGTGATCCAGCGTGACGGCCGGCGTGAAGAACCAGCCAGGACTCCGCGAAACAGGCAGCGCGATACTCGGCGCAACATTGAGGCGCCAGCCCGTGACGCCAGCGTCGCGATCGAAATTGACAAGTTCGCCGTCGAGCCGGACTTCGGCGCCGAGCCAGCCATCGGGCCAGTAGCCGCTGACCAGCAGCTGCGGCACCCGCTGATAGGGTTCGTCAACAGGCTGGATAGCTTCGTCGATCGTCTGGAAGTCCTGGACCTGACCGTAAAGCGACCAGGTGTCGTTGTGGTAATCGAAGCTCAGGCGGCGGTCGAGGTGCGTGATACTCGAGACACTGAGGCTGCCACCGAGATCTTCGAAGTACTGGTTATCGGATACCTCCTGGAATTGCAGGAGATTGCGCCAGCCGTTCTCGAACAGCGAGCGATGCTGAACGCGCACCATCGAACGCGAATCGTTGAACTTGTTATCGCTGCCGAGGTATTCGCCGTAGATGTCGCCGTTCATCGTGTCGGTGAGGTACCGGAACCGGGACCCGAGCTGCCAGCCGCGGTCGGTCAGCAGCACCGGCGTGAACGTGGCGTCGTAGTTTGGCGCGATATTCCAGTAGACCGGCACGCGGATTTCGTTACCGCTGCGGCTGCTCGAGCCGACCTCGGGTGTCAGCATGCCGCTCTTTCGCGCATCGCTGATCGGGAACGAAAGGTATGGCGAATACAGGATAGGTACGCCCTTGAAGCGCAGGCTGACGCCTTTCGCGGTGCCGACGCCTTCGCGCGTATCGAGGTCAATATCGCGTGCGCGAATCACCCAGTCTTTGGAGTCTGGCGGGCAGGTCGTGTAACTGACGCCGTCGAGTTCGAGACGCCCGGCCTGGTTGACCTCGACTGCGTCGGCCGCACCGCGGCCGTTGTTCTCGAACAGCAGGAAACTGGCGCTGTCGAAACGTATGCGGCCCAATCCGTACGAGAACTCGGCCCATTCGGAACTGACCTGCGTGTTCGGGTCCTCGAAACGAACGTCGCCTTCGAGCAGCAGCGACTGATCGACCGGTTCGTACGTTGCTGTCTCCGCGCCGGCGAGCCTGTTGCCCTGGCGCAGAAGTACACCGCCGGTCATGGTGGCGGTGGGCTGCTCGCCGAGTTGCGCTTCCAGTTGGCCGACCTCGAAGACGATGGCCTCGGGATCGTCGAGATTGATGGTCGTCAACGCATCATTGACGTCGATCGGCGCCCGTGGCGCGTAACAGGCCTCGGGCTCTGCGGCGTACGCGAAGGGCGTGACAAGCAGAGCACCGGCGATGATCAGGCGAGTCGAAAACAAAATGCTTGTCGGGTTACAGGGGTGTGTTACCTTCGCATAGATTTGTTGGTGCTTCAACGCGTTACGGAGTTTCGAGATCGACACCAATGGCACTGGAAACGACCAGCGACTGGCGGGACTGACGCGCTGGGTACGGAGCCTCGAGGGGCTCGAGAAAGCCGACCCTCAATCGGCATCCGGCGACGCCAGCTTCCGCCGCTACTTTCGCGTGCACTCCGACAAGGCCAGCTATATCGTGATGGATGCACCGCCGGCGCAGGAAGACAGCCGCCCGTTCATCCAGGTTGCCGGTTATCTCGAGTCCATGCAGCTGCGCGCGCCGCGCGTGCTCGAGGCAGACCTCGACGAGGGTTACCTGCTGCTGACCGACCTCGGCAGCACCCAGTACCTGGAATTGCTCGAGGAAGACCCGGCAGCCGCCGACGTGCTCTATGAAAGCGCCATGCGTGCCTTGCTGATCATCCAGAATCGCGGCGAGGCGTTTCAGGCGCACTTGCCGCCTTACGATGCCGGCCGACTGCACTTCGAAATGTCGCTGTTCCATGACTGGCTGTGTGAGAAACACCTCGCGATTACTTTCAGCGACGACGACGAGCAGCAATGGCGAGCGCTGTGTGACCTACTCGTCGCGAACGCCGTCGAGCAACCGCAGACCTTCGTGCATCGCGATTTCCATTCGCGCAACCTGATGGTGATCCACGACGGCCCCGGCATCCTCGATTTCCAGGACGCGATGGAAGGACCGATGACCTACGACCTCGTCTCGCTGCTCAAGGACTGCTACGTGAAGATGTCGCTGGAGAAGGTGACCGAGCTGGCCGCCGGCTTTGCGCATGACGCACGCCAGCTCGGGATTCACGACGTCGGCGACGAACAATACCTGCGCAGTTTCGACCTGACCGGCGTGCAGCGTCACCTGAAGGCGGCCGGCATCTTCGCCCGTCTTAATCATCGCGACGGCAAACCCGGTTACCTCGCGGATGTACCCAGGACGCTGAGCTACATTGTCGATCTCGCGCCGCGTTACGGGCAGCTTGGCTGGCTGGTCGATTTCATCAATGCGCGCGTCCTGCCCGGACTGGATTCGCCCGGGTGATCGCAATGATCCTTGCGGCCGGCCGCGGCGAACGCCTGCGGCCGCTCACGGAGGAAACGCCGAAGTCCCTGGTCGAGGTGCGCGGTGAGCCCTTGCTGGAAAGGCACCTGCACGCGCTGAGCGCGGCCGGCATCGAGCGTGTCGTGATCAACCTGGGCTGGCTCGGCGACAAGGTGATGGAGCGCATCGGTTCGGGTAGACGCTTCGGCCTTGGCATCACCTACAGCAACGAGGGCGACAATATTCTCGAGACGGGTGGCGGCATTCACCGGGCACTGCCGATGCTGGGCAAAGATCCATTCCTGGTCGTTAACGCCGACATTTACACGGACATGGCATTCTCGAATATCGCGCTTGAAGAGAGCGACCTTGCTCACCTGGTGCTGGTGCCAACGCCGCCCGACAAGGACGCCGGCGATTTTTCGCTGTCCGGGGGCCGGGTCCGAAACGCAGGTGACGAGCTGCTCACGTTCAGCGGAGTGTCCGTCTACCGCCCCGAGTTCTTTGCCGGCTGCAGCGCGGGTCGTTTCTCCGTGGTGCCCCTGCTGCGCCGCGCCGCGGACGCCGACCGGATCGGCGGCAGCGTTTACGCCGGGCTATGGAGAGATGTCGGCACGCCCGCGAGACTGGCCGAGCTGAACGCCTGATCGAGTTTGAGGTGCCGCAGCAGGTGCGGCAGCAGCTTGTTGCGCACGTCCGCAAGGTCGCTGTCAGCGCCCAGCCGCGCAAGGTCGGTCAGCTCCAGGCCCTTGAAACCGCAGGGATTGATGCGGGAAAACGGCTCGAGGTCGACGTCGACATTCAGCGCCATGCCGTGAAAACTCGCGCCGCGCCGGATGCGCAGACCCACGCTCGCGAGCTTCACGTCACTCACGTACACGCCGGGGGCGTCGCAGCGGCTGGCGGCTTCGATGCCATAGTCGGCGCACAGGTCGACGACGGATTGCTCGAGCCCGGTGACCAGGTCGCGTACGCCGAGTCCGGCGCGGCGCAGGTCGATGAGCGGGTAGATCATGAGCTGGCCCGGACCGTGGTAGGTCACCTGGCCGCCGCGGTCGATCTGGATGACCGGGATATCGCCCGGCGCCAGCAGGTGTTCCGGTTTGGTATTGAGGCCCAGCGTGAATACGCTCTCGTGCTCGCAGAACCACAGCTCGTCGAGCGTGGACTCGTCGCGCGAGTTGGTGAACTCCTGCATCGCGCGCCAGACAGGTTCGTAGACCTGCCTGCCGAGTTCGCGGACGACAAGCTGGCTCATAGCGCCATCAGCACATCGTCGTGCGACGACACGTCGCGGTAGATGTTGTCGAGCTGCTCCTGGCTCGTGGCGATGATCGTGATCGTGACAGAAACGAAGTTACCCTTGCGGCTGATCGCGTCGCTGATGGCGCTGTCGTCGATCGGCCCGGCGTGCTTCTCGACGAGGGCCCGCACCGTGGCGCGAAACTCCGGGGTGTCCCGACCCATCATCTTGATCGGGAACGGCGTCGGAAACTTGATGACGGACTCTTCACTCATTGGCTTACTCGAACCAGAGACTGATTCCGTCAATCGTGCGTTGCCAGAACGAGCCGGTCGGATTGTCGTGCAGGGCGCGTAACGGCTCGCTGATGAGCGCCTCGCCATCGAGGCTGACAGTGAGTTCGGCCAGCGGCTGGCCCTCGGCGACCGGCGCCTCGATGACGGCTGGAATGCTGTGAACCGACTCCAGGGAATCGTACGCGCCGCGCCGTACCGTGATGTACAGGTCGTCGAGCACGCCGAGGGACGAAAACTCGTTGGCCGACTTCCAGATGCGCGCCGTCGCGATTTCTTCGCCGGCCTTGAACAGCAGGCGGGTCTCGAAGAAACGGAACGCGTAGTTGAGCAGTGCCTGGCTGCCGTCGATGCGCGCCTTCGCGCTCGAGGTGCCCAGCACGACAGAGATCACGCGCATGCCGTCGCGTTGCGCCGACGAAACCAGGCAGTAACCGGCGGCATCCGTGTGGCCGGTCTTCATGCCGTCCACGGAGTCGTCACGCCACAGCAGGTTGTTGCGATTCGGCTGCCTGATGTCGTTGAACGTGAATTCTTTTACCGAGTACCACTGGTAGTACTCGGGAAACTCGTTGATGATCGCGCGCGCCAGCGTCGCGAGGTCACGCGACGTCGAGTAGTGGCTGTCGTCCGGCAGGCCGGTCGAGTTGACGAAATTGCTGGACAGCATGCCGAGGGCATTGGCGTACTGGTTCATCATCTCGGCAAACACCGATTCGGTGCCGGCGACATACTCGGCGAGCGCGATGCTGGCATCGTTGCCGGACTGCACGATCATGCCCAGCAGGAGGTCCTCGACGGAGACCCGTTTGCCGACCTCGATGAACATCCGCGAGCCTTCGGCGCGCCATGCTTTCTCGCTGACCGTGACCTCGTCGCTGAGCTGAATCTGGCCCTCCTGCAGCGTCTTGAACACCACGTAGGCGGTCATGAGCTTCGTCAGGCTCGCCGGCGCCACGGCCTTGTCGGGCTCGAGCGACGCAATCTGGTGCCCGGTGCGGGCATCGACGACGAGGTAGCTGGTGGCGCCGATTATCGGCGGCGCGGGCAGGGGCCGCGTTTCGGCAGAAACGCCGGAAATAGCGAAGAACAGCGCGATGATCGCGACGAAACGGACTTTCATGGACTCTCGGGGGTAAACAGCCAGGGCGCGTATTCTACCGGATGCTGCGGAATCTACCTACCCGGTTCAGGGATGTGAACCGCTGCACGTTTCGCGACCGCCTGAACGCCTATGATCACCGCACTTGGGCACCAATCACAGAGAAAGACATGGCAACTAGAATCGCAAGAACGGCGCTGACGGGCCTGACGGTGTTCGCCAGCCTGGCGCTGTTCGCATCCATCGTAATCGCCTGACGCCGGAAAACCACTACTCGTTGATCAGGTAAGGGTCGGCGATGCCGAGATTCTCCAGTTCCTCGACGATGATGTCGTACTGGACGATGCCGCGGATGGGGCCGATGCGCACGCGGTATAGCGCCGGCGACACCGAGGTGTCCTCGACGACGTAAACCGTCGGTATATTCGCATCCTCCAGCGCGGCGCGGCGGCGATGCGCGTTGTCGCGGCTGCCGAATGCGCCAACCTGCAGGAAGATGTGATCTTCGTCGATGCGCTTCGGCGGCGGCGCAGCAGCCGCGGCTGGCGCCGGTTGCGGTGTCGCAGTCTTGCGGACCGGGCGGTCACCCGGCGGGTCGTCGAAGCTGATGGCCTCGACTTCGACGAGACTGGTACCCGAGGTGACCATGTCGAGCTTCATGGCAGCCGCGTACGAGAGATCGATGATGCGGTTGTGGACGAAGGGTCCGCGGTCGTTCACCTTGACGATAATGCTGCGGCCGTTGCTCAGGTTGCGGACCTTGACGTAGGTCGGCAGCGGCAGCGTCTTGTGCGCGGCCGTCATCTCGTACATGTCATAGGGTTCGCGGCTCGATGTCAGGTTGCCGTGGAACTTGGTCCCGTACCACGACGCGACGCCGCGTTCCTTGTAGCCGCTGCTCGTCGGCATCACCGTGTAGCGCTTGCCGAACACCTCGTATTCGGGGCCGTTGCCGTACTTGCTGCGGGGCAGCGGTCGCGGGACCGGGTCGTCCGGAAGATCGGGAATGCGCACACTGCCGGATTTCGGGGCGCTGTCCCTGACGTCGCTGGAACCGCAGCCGGCGAGCGCCGCGGCGAGCAGGACAAGAATGAGAACAGCCGCGCTAGGACGCATCGCCTCGAACGACAAGGGCGATTTCCTGGCCGAGCTGGTGGACAGCGAGGGCATACATCACGCTGCGGTTGTAGCGGGTGATGACAAAAAAGTTATGAAAGCCGACCCAGTGTTCGTCGCCGTCGTCACCCTCGAGTGTCAACAGTTGCGCGGCGGCCTCGTTGCCTTTCATGGTCGAGAACATGACGCCCATCTCGCTGAGGGAGCCAACGGTGTCCTCCGCCTTGAGAATGTTCTTCGGAAACGGGCCCGACCAGCGGCCGCCGATCGTCGCCTGCACGGTAACCTCTTCGCCCGTGCGCCAGCCGTGGGCATTGAAATAATTGGCGATGCTGCCGGCGACGTCCTTCCAGTTGTTCCAGATGTCGCGTTTGCCGTCACCGGTCGAGTCAACGGCATAAGCGCGGAAACTCGACGGCATGAACTGCGGCCTGCCCATCGCCCCGGCGTAGGAACCGAAAGCGTCGACCGGGTCCATGCCTTCCTCGCGAACCAGCAGCAGGAACTGTTCGAGTTCGCGGCGGAAGAACTTCGATCTGGGCGGGTAATAGAACGCCAGCGTCGTTAGCGCGTCGAGCACGCGATAGCCGCCCGTAATACGGCCGTAGTAGGTCTCGACACCGATGATGCCGACCAGGATCTCGATGGGAACACCGGTGCGCTGCTCGATGTCTTCGAGCTCCTCGCGATTGTCGCGCCAGAAACCGGCGCCGGCATTGATACGTTCCCGGGTGATGAAGATCGGCCGGTACTCGGCCCACGACAAGGTGCCTTCAGCCGGCCGGCTGATGGCGTCGAGGACCGACTGCTTCTTCTCCGCCTGACCGAGAATCTCGAGCAGGGTCTCGCGATCGTAGTCGTGTTGCTTGACCATCGAGTCGATGAACGACTCGACATCCGGACGCCCGAGGTCGACGGCGAGCGCCGGCGACGCGGACAACAGCAGGATTACGACGCCGGTGGCGAGGCGAAAAGTCATCAGTGTGGCAAAAGTTTACGGTGCGAGTGGATGGCCATCAGAATACCGAATCCCGCTAGCAGCGTCACCATGGACGTTCCGCCGAAACTGACCAGTGGTAAAGGAATGCCCACGACCGGGACCAGCCCGGTGACCATGGCCGTGTTGACGAAGACGTAGACGAAAAAAGTCAGGCTGATGGAACCGGCCAGCAGCCGCGAGTACGTGTCGTGCGCCTGCATGGCGATGTAGAGCCCGCGGCCGATGACGAAGACGTAGAGGCTGAGCAGGGCAAGCACGCCAAGCAGCCCGAACTCCTCGCCCATGACCGCAAAAATGAAATCGGTGTCTCGCTCCGGCAGGTATTCGAGCTGTGCCTGCGAGCCGTTGGTCCAGCCCTTGCCAAACAGGCCGCCCGATCCGATCGCGATCTTGGACTGGATGATGTTGTAGCCGGCGCCCAGTGGGTCGCTGTCGGGGTCGAGCAGCGTCAGCACGCGTTGCTTCTGGTATTCCTGCATGAAATTCCAGAGCACGAATGCGCCCGGCACCGACAACACGACGAGGCCGAGCATGAGACGAATCGAAAGCCCGGCCAGCACGATGACAATGATCCCGGACGCGGCGATCAGCAACGAAGTGCCGAGGTCAGGTTGCCGTGCGATCAGGACGGTCGGGATGATGATGATCACCGCAAGCACGAGCAGCTGTCCGGCTCTTGGCGGAATCTGCCGGTCGTGAAGGTACCAGGCAGCCATCATCGGCACCGCCAGTTTCATGATCTCCGATGGCTGGAAGCGAATGCCGAGATCGAGCCAGCGCCGGGCGCCCTGGCCCACCTCGCCGGTCGTAAGCACGAGGACGAGCAGGACCAGGCCGGCCAGGAATCCCCATGGCGTCCAGCGCCGCAGAAAGTCAGGAGACATCTGCGCCATGACGAACATCGCAACCAACGCAACGCCGAGCCGGACCGCCTGGTTGATCAGCAGCCGGGAGCTCTCGCCGACGGCGCTATACAGCACAACCAGGCCAAGCGCGCAGATCAGCAGAATGCCGCCGAGCAGCGGTCCGTCGACGCGCAGTCTCCGCAGCAGGCGTCCGACATCGCCGAGCGGGGCGATCTTTCCCGAGATCAGACGTTGCGTCTCACTCATTCGCATCGTCACCGTACCCCAGGTATTCGTCCATGATCGCCCGTGCGATCGGCGCCGCGACCCGGCTGCCACTCGAGCCGTTCTCGACAATGACGGCAACGGCGATGCGGGGATCCTCGAGCGGCGCGAACGCGATGAACAACGCGTGGTCGCGCAGGCGCTCCTCGATCTCCTCCTCGTTGTACTCCTCTTCCTGAGCGACCGAGAACACCTGCGCCGTCCCGCTCTTGCCCGCCATGCGATAAGGCGCGTTGCCGCCGGCACCCCACGCCGTGCCGCGTATGTCCTGCAGCACGGCGTTCATGGCGCCAATGGCGACATTCCAGTGGTCGACGTCGTTAATGCGCACGTCGTCGAGCCGGCGCGGCGCGACGAGCGATCGGGCGCCTGTGAGCGGATTCTCGACGGCGGCAACAAGATGCGGTTCGTAGCGAACGCCGCGCGTAGCCAGCGCGGCGGTGGCGGCTGCAAGCTGGATGGGAGTGGCCAGCATGTAGCCCTGGCCGATCGAGGCGATGACCGTCTCACCGTTGAACCAGCGCTGGTCGGCCGGGTCGCGGAAATTATTCTTCTTCCACTCCCGGTTCGGTATGAGCCCGTCGTGTTCGCCGCGGATGTCGACGCCCGTCGGGGAGCCGAGACCGAACTGCGTCAGGTAGAAGTGCATGCGGTCGATGCCAATGTCGCCGCTGATCTCGTAGAAGTAGACATCGCAGGACTGCGCCACGGCGTCGTGGATATTGACTTCGCCATGCCCCTCGGGCTTCCAGTCTCGATAGCGATGGGTCGTATTGGGCAGCATGAAGAAGCCGCGGCAAAAGCTCTTGCGTTCGACGGTTGCCGCCCCCGTTTGCAGGGCCGCCAGCGCCAGCATCGGCTTGATGGTCGAGCCGGGCGGGTAGGCGCCGCGAATTGCGCGATTGAATAACGGCCGGCCGAGATCGTTCTGCAACGCGCCGTATTGCGACGTCGACATGCCAACGGCGAACAGGTTCGGGTCGAACGTCGGCGCGCTGACCAGCGCGAGAATTTCGCCGGTCCACGGATCGAGTGCGACGACGGCGCCGCGCCGTCCCGCGAGCGCCTCGGTCGCGATCCGCTGCAACTCGAGATCGAGGCTCAGGTAGACGTTCATGCCGGGCAACGGCGATTCGTCGGTCGGCAGCGAGTCGGCCATTTCCCGCGAGTCCGTCGGAATCCGGCGGCCCAGCGCATTCGAGACCACGTGCTGGTAGCCGACGTCGCCGTGCAAATCGTCCTCGAAGCTGCTTTCGACGCCGGTCTTGCCGGTATGCGCGGTGCCGGCATAGTCCGACGCGTCGACGCGTTCGAGATCGGCTTTCGACAGTGCGCCGACGTAGCCAACGGCATGTGCGATCAGTTCGCCCTCCGGGTAATGCCGCACGAGGCGCGGCTGGAAGTCGACGCCCGGAAAGCGCGGTCGCTGGATCGCGAAGTTCGCGATCTGTTCGTCAGTCAGCCTGAAGTTTAGCGGCACCGGTTTGAATCGCGGCCCGCTCTCGCTCAGTTCCTTGAAGGCAGGTATGTCCTCGGCTTCGATCAGGCCAAGTCCGGCGAGACGTTGCAGCGTATCGTCGATATCGTCGACCTGTTCGGGAATCAGCTCGAGCTGGTAGGCGGGCAGGTTCTGGGCAAGCACGGTCCCCCGGCGGTCGAACACGAGGCCGCGAATCGGCGGGACGGGCTCGATGCGTACGCGGTTGCCCTGCGACTGTGCGGCGAAGACCTCGTAATCGAACACCTGCAACTGGACGAGCCTGGCGATGACGATGCCGAGGAGGACGAACGCGATGACGGACGCAAGAATGACGCGAGCGATAAAAAGGCGCCGCTCGGAATGGTGATCCTTGATCGGGGAGAGCAGGTCCACGTCAGCGACCGTGTTGCACGCGCATGCGAATGCCGGACAGGAACGCCATGACCACGGGCCAGAGCACGGTTCCCGTAATGACCGGGCCCCAGTAATTCGTCAGCGCCACCTCGATGCCCGCGACGCCATTGATCCAGAACAACAGGAACTGGTACAGCGCCAGCAGCGCAAACACGGTCGCCGTGAGCTGCTGCATCGGGAACACCCGCATCAGCAGGTGAAAGCGCACGGTCACGAACACGATAAAGCACAGTGCCAGCGCATGCTGGCCGAGGATGGTGCCCTGCGCGACATCGACAATGATGCCGACGATCCACGCCGAGCCCACGCTCCAGGTGCGCGGCATCATCATTGCCCAATATATAAGTGTCAGTGCAACCCAGTCCGGCCGGAAGGGTTCGGCCCATCCGGGCAGCGGCACGACCATGAGCATGATCGACACGATGATCGTCATGATGACCGGCAACCGGCCCGTAGCGCCCCTACTCATCAGGCGCTTCCTCCGGATCCTGGGCCCGGGCCGACCAGATCAACATGACCTCGCGCACCTGGTCCAGCGACGCCTCGGGGCGGGCCGTCACGTCGGCGAACGGTTCCTGCGGTATGCGGTTCACGGTCTCGACGACCGCAACCGGGTAGCCGGCCGGGAAGGCGCCGCCTAGCCCTGACGTGACGAGCAGGTCGCCCGGCCGGATATCGGCGTTGTTGGTGAGGAACGGCAGATCGAGGCGGTCGATCTCGCCCGTGCCATTGGCGATCGTACGTACGCCGGTCCGGTTGACCTCGACCGGCAGCGAGTGGCTGGGGTCGGAGATCAGCATGGCCTGTGAGGTCGTCAGTCCGGTCTCGATGATCTGGCCGATGACGCCGGTTGCATCCACGATTGCCTGGCCGTCATAGGCGCCCTCGCGCTCACCGATGTCGATCACGATGTTGTGTCGGTAGGGGTTGGCGTCCACCGCCATGATCTCGGCGACGCGGACCTCGTCGCGCACCTGCGCGCGCGCCTCGAGCAGGGCGCGCAGCCGCGCGTTTTCGGCCTCGAGCGCCGTCATGCGTTGCAGCCGGGCGTTTGTCAGGAGCCGCTCGGCCTGCAGGCGGCTCAATTCGAGTTGCAGCTGGTTGCGCTCGGTCGTCCCCTCGCGAATCCATTCCCAGAGACGAAACGGCGCATCGACAATGACCTGCAGCGGATACACGGCCGCACCGATGGTCTGGCGCACGACCTGCAGGTGATTCTGGCGGTGGTCCAGCACCATGAGGATGATGCTGAGAAACAGCAGGGCTACAAGCCGAATGCCGAGAGCAGGGACCCTGGAAACTGTGTCGACACTCGTCACAGTCAGCTGCCTACCGGATCACTCCAGTCCGAACACCGCCGGTCCGTGCTCGTCGATCAGTTCGATAACCCGTCCGCCGCCGCGGGCGACGCAAGTCATCGGGTCGTCGGCGATCACGACGGGCAGCCCGGTTTCTTCCATGAGCAGCTTGTCGAGGTCGCGAAGCAGGGCGCCACCGCCGGTCAGCACGATGCCGCGCTCGGCCACGTCCGCGCCGAGTTCGGGCGGCGTTTGCTCGAGCGCCTCCTTGACGGCGCCAACGATGCCTTGCAGCGGCTCCTGCAGGGCCTCGAGGATTTCGTTGCTGTTGAGGGTGAAGCTGCGCGGTACACCCTCGGACAGGTTGCGTCCCTTGACCGAGATTTCGAGGACCTCCTGGCCCGGGAAGGCGGAACCGATTTCGTGCTTGATGCGTTCGGCGGTCGCCTCACCAATCAGGATGCCGTAGTTGCGGCGCACGTAGTTGGTGATGGCCTCGTCGAAGCGATCGCCCCCGATGCGCACCGACGCGGCATAGACGATGCCGTTCAGTGAAATTACGGCGACCTCCGAGGTGCCGCCACCGATGTCGAGGACCATCGAGCCGCGCGCTTCGTGCACGGGCATCCCGGCGCCGATGGCGGCTGCCATCGGCTCGTCGATCAGGTGCACCTTGCGGGCGCCGGCGCCCTCGGCAGACTCGCGAATCGCGCGTCTTTCTACCTGGGTAGATCCGTAAGGGACACAGATCAGTACTCTCGGGCTGGGCCGGAAATAACGCGACTGGTGCGCCTTGCGAATAAAGTGCTGCAACATCTTCTCGGTGACCGTAAAGTCGGCGATAACGCCGTCCTTCAGGGGCCGTATGGCCGTGATGTTGCCCGGTGTCCTGCCCAGCATGTTCTTCGCGTCGGAGCCGACGGCCTCCACGAGCCGGCCGCCGCGGCCCGTGTCCTCGCGAATCGCGACGACCGACGGTTCGTCGAGCACGATGCCATGGCCGCGCGAATAGATCAGCGTATTGGCCGTGCCGAGATCGATCGACAGGTCATTGGAAAAATAACCCAGAATGTTCTTGAACATGTGGGGGTAAGGTCCCGGAATAAGATTAACGCGCTAATCTAACAATGCGCACGACATTGCACAAGGCGGCGTGTATCATTGCGAGCGCGCGTGCCTTCAGGCCGTTCGCGCCGACAGAACAGGCAGGAAATCCCCGTGTCACTCGATAAGGAACAGGTACAGCAGATTGCCGTGCTGGCAAGGCTCCGGCTGGACGACGACGAGTTTGCCGAGACCGTGGACAAGCTGTCCCGGATTGTCGATTTTGTCGACCAGTTGTCGCAGACGGACACGACCGGCGTCGTGCCCATGGCCCACCCGCTGGACGTCGCCCAGCGCCTGCGCCCGGACGTCGTCACCGAGCCCGACGACCGCGACCACGTCCAGGAAAACGCGCCGTCCACGCAGGATGGCCTGTATCTAGTACCCAAGGTCATCGAGTAATGGCCGCGGAACTGCACCAGCGCACCTTGTCCGAACTCGCGGCGGGCCTCGAGGCCGGCGATTTCAGTTCGGTCGAGCTTACCGAGGCCCTGCTGGCCCGTGTCGCCGATCACGATGGCGAGCTGAACGCGTTTATCACCGTGACCGCCGAGCAGGCCCTGGCCGCGGCCAGGGCAGCTGACGAAGCGCGTGCGGCTGGCAATGCCGGTGTGCTGGGCGGCTTGCCGCTCGTACACAAGGACATCTTCTGCACGCGGGACGTATTGACCACGTGTGGCTCGCGCATGCTCGAGAATTTCGTTTCGCCGTATAACGCCACGGTCGTCGATCGGCTTGCCGGCGCCGGTGCGGTGATCCTCGGCAAGACCAACATGGACGAATTTGCGATGGGCTCGTCGAACGAGACGAGCTATTACGGTCCCGTCAGAAATCCGTGGCACCTCGAATACTCGCCCGGCGGGTCCTCGGGAGGTTCGGCGGCCGCGGTTGCGGCGCGCCTGGCGCCGGCTGCCACGGGGACGGATACGGGTGGCTCGATCCGCCAGCCTGCCGCGCTGACGGGCACGGTCGGCCTGAAGCCGACTTATGGCCGCGTATCGCGCTACGGAATGATCGCGTTCGCATCGAGTCTCGACCAGGCGGGCGTCATCACGCGCTCGAGCGCCGACGCGGCATTGCTGCTCGGCGTCATGGCCGGCTTCGATGAGCGCGACTCGACGAGCATCGATCACCCGGTGCCCGACTACACGGCGGCGCTGTCCGAGTCGCTCGACGGACTGCGGATCGGCGTGGTCAAACAGCACTTCGACGACGGGCTCGACGCGGCGACCGGCGCGGCCGTGCGCGAGGCGCTGGCAGTGCTCGAGGCCAACGGCGCAAAGCTGGTCGACGTGGACCTGCCGAATATCGATTTGTCGGTGCCGACCTATTACGTGGTCGCCCCGGCCGAGTGTTCCTCCAACCTGTCGCGTTTCGACGGCGTGCGCTTCGGTCACCGGGCTGATAACCCGGAGGACCTGTTTGACCTGTACTGCCGCAGCCGCGGCGAAGGCTTCGGCGCCGAGGTCAAGCGGCGCATCATGACCGGCACGTACGCGCTGTCCGCCGGCTACTACGATGCCTACTACCTCAAGGCGCAGCAGGTGCGGCACCTGATCGCCGACGACTTCAAGAGCGCGTTCGAGAAAGTCGACTTGATTGCGGGGCCGACCTCGCCGACGCCGGCATTCAGGCTCGGCGACAAGGTCGACGATCCGATCACGATGTACCTCAATGACATCTACACGGTCGGCGCCAACCTGGCCGGATTGCCGGGTGTTTCCACGCCCTGCGGCTTCGTCGACGGGCTGCCCGTCGGCCTGCACCTCGTCGGCCCGCATTGGGGCGAGGAAGTCCTTATCCGGTGTGCGCACAACTACGAGCAGCTCACCGACTGGCACCGCGCCTGCCCGGAGGATTTCTCATGAGCTGGGAAGTCGTCATCGGGCTCGAGATCCATACCCAGCTCGCCACGCAGAGCAAGATTTTCTCGGGCGCATCGACCGCTTACGGCGCCGAGCCGAATACCCAGGCCTGCCTGGTCGACCTCGGCTACCCCGGCGTTTTGCCCGTGCTCAACGAAGACGTCGTGCGCATGGCCGCGATGTTCGGGCTGGCCGTCAATGCCTCGGTCGCGCCACGCTCGGTGTTCGCCCGCAAGAACTACTTCTACCCCGACCTGCCGAAGGGCTACCAGATCAGCCAGTACGAGCTGCCGATCGTCGAGCACGGTGAGCTGTTCATCACCGCTGCCGACGGCAACGAGAAGCGCATCGGCATCACGCGCGCACATCTCGAAGAGGACGCCGGCAAGTCGACGCACGAAGGGCTGGGCAGCTTCTCGGGCATCGATCTCAATCGTGCGGGCACGCCGCTGCTCGAGATCGTCTCCGAGCCGGATCTGCGCTCGGCGAAGGAGGCCGTGGCTTACATGCGCAAGATTCATTCGATCGTGCGTTACCTCGGAATTTCCGACGGCAACATGCAGGAGGGCTCGTTCCGCTGCGACGCCAACGTGTCGATGCGACCACGCGGCCAGCAGGAATTCGGTACGCGCACCGAGTTGAAGAACCTGAACTCGTTCCGGTTCGTCGAGAAGGCGATCAATTTCGAGATCGAGCGCCAGATCGATGTCATCGAGGATGGCGGGGAGGTGGTGCAGGAAACCCGGCTGTACGACGCCAACAAGGACGAGACACGCCCGATGCGTTCCAAGGAAGAAGCCAACGACTACCGCTACTTTCCCGACCCCGACCTGTTACCGGTAGAAATCGACGCGGCCTACGTCGAAGCTCTGCGCGAGACCCTGCCGGAACTCCCGGACGCCAAGCGCCATCGCTTCATCGACGACTACGGCATCCGGGCGGACGACGCCGACATCCTGACGGCCTCGCGCGCACTCGGCGATTTCTACGAAGAAGTCGTTGCCGCGACCGCGGGCGAGCCGCAGGGCGTGGCCAATTTCGTCGTTGGCGATTTCATGGGCGCGCTCAACAAGGCCGGCCTGGGCATCGAGGAAAGCCCCGTGTCTGCTGCGGCGCTTGCAGGCCTGCTGGACCGAATCAAGGACCAGACGATCTCCGGCAAGATCGCCAAGGAGGTCTTCGAGGCCATGTGGTCGGGCGAGGGCTCGGCCGACGAGATCATCGCGGCGAAGGGGCTCAAGCAGATTACCGATTCCTCGGCAATCGAGGCGATTGTCGACAAGGTCATCGAGGCCAATCCCGGGCAGGTCGCCGAGTACAAGGCCGGTAAGGAGAAACTGATCGGTTACTTCGTAGGCCAGGTCATGAAGGAGACGGGCGGCAAGGCAAACCCCGGCCAGGTCAACCAGGTCCTGAAACAGAAGCTGTCGTAGGAGCTCGCCCCAGCGGGCGAATCAGCGGAAGATCTTCCGGTAGAACCACCACACGCCCAGGAAGATCATGCCTGCGGCGCCGGCGAAACTGTTAATGGGCGCCAACAGCTGTTCCATCCAGGCCGATTCAATGGTCACCAGCGATTCGGGCATCAGCCGGGTGGCCAGGTTCACGGCGCCCATCACCGGCGCCGACAACCACCAGGCAACGGGCGCCAGCACGAGTATTGCCACAGCCCAGCCGGCGACGGTCCTGCGGCGCATGCTGTCTATGTCCGCCATCACGCGGGCGACAAAGTCGCTGTTGCCGGCGGCGCGCGGGGCAGCGTCGAACAACGCCTGCAATCCCGGGTCACGATCATCGGTCATTTCGAATTCTCCTCTGCGGGCGCGCCGCCATAAGCTGCCAGCATTCCCTGCAGCTTCTGCGTGCCCCGTCGAATGTGGGACTTCACGGTGCCCGCTGGCATCCCCGTGAAGCCGGCAATTTCGTCGTGCGTCATGCCCTCGTGATACGACAGCACAATGCACAGCCGGACATGGTCTTTCAGTTCGGCAAGCGCCTGGTCCAGGTCCATCCCAAGCGCCGTTGCGTCTGCAGCTGCTTCGCCGGTCTGCGATTCGTCGGCAGCATCCCGCAGCGGGTCGTTCTGGCGCAAATGCTGCAGCCACGTGTTGATGGCAAGGCGCTTCATCCACGGGCCGAAGTGGCTCGACTTGCGCAACTGGGCGATCGATTTCCACGCCTGCAGGAAGGCCTGCTGCGCCAGGTCGTCGGCCAGCGCCGCGTTGTTGCAGCAACGCAGCAGCAGCGTGCGCACCCATGACTCGCGACGGCGCACGAGTTCGGAGAACGCATCACGGTCGCCCTTGCGCGCCAGGCTGACGAGCGGGAGCTCCGGGCTTTTGCCGAGAATCTCGACGGGTGCAGACACGGTCGATTCGCGTCTTGTCTAAAGCATCGGGGTTTCGTTGCTCGAGGCTTTGCCGCGCTCGACGACTTTTGCCGCGACCAGCAGTCCTGTGGCAATGAAGAGCACCAGTCCGCCAACGCCGAGCAAAATGATGAATACCTGGTCGTTATCGGTCGCGACCTTCAGGACATAGCCGAGCAGGGCAAGTCCCGGGGCCACGGACAGGGTAATGTAGCCGCCGACCTTGAGGTCATCTTCCGACTTTCCGCCATCACTCATAATCCGATCGATAACCGCGGCATCCACATCCCTGCCGCTTTCGATGATTCTGCGCAGCGTCTCGTGCTGGGTTTCCTTCTCGCGAATCGCGTACCAGATGCCCCCGATGACGCAGGATGCAATGAACCCCCAAAAGGCAAAGGCAGCAAGGCCAAATCCGAACCCTTCCATCGTGATCTCCTGATTTTGTGTTTGCTTATTAAGGGAGATGCGAAAATGTCGCTCGCAGATGCACTTTACCCGCGCACGGGTTGCCGGTTCCACATTTCGATGAAAGCTGACCCCGAATCGGTCAGCCGGTAGATTTCGTAGCCGTCGCTCGACCCGATGACCGAGCGCAGCATGTTGTTCCTGGCCAGGTTATCGAGGCGCTGCTGGACCTGCGACGGCCGCAACGCCACCTCCCCGGCAAGGTCCGGCGCCGACAGCGCGACGCCCGGGCCCCGGCTGGAGACCGACCGCAGCAGGTCGATATCGACCTGGTCGAATTCGGTCTGCGCGACGTGATGCGACTGCGACGAGGTGTGAGGGAAGAACTGGCGGTATTTCCAGAGCAGCATCGTCTTCAGGCTGCCCAACGCCAGCTTGATGCGCCACAGAAGAGTCCGGAAGCGCGCGCTCACCTGCCAGGCGAAGTTCCTGGCGAGCCGGACGAGGTAAAGACCGATGATAAGGATGACGGTCCAGCTGAGCAGTGCGAGCACGAACACCACAACCGCGCCACCGGTCCCAAAGCTCAGGATCTCGGCCCACCGCGGTGCGATCCAGGCGATGGCCGACAGCAATACCTCGCCGGGGAGCAGGAATGCCCGGCTGATCGCCCCGGCGATTCCGCCGAGCATTGCTGAAGACTGATCAATCATGGTTTGAAGGCTCTACTATCTTGCGGCGCACCATCGGGGTCTACGATGCCGGTCACAGTTCATGGCCGAGCCGCCACGTTATGACGCCCGGGGATCCCTGTGGTATGCTTTCCGGCATTAATATAAATAAATATTTATATTTTTATAGATTATGGAAAACAGCACCGAACAGCTGATCACGCAGCTCAAGGCCTTCGCGGACCCGGTGCGCTTGCGTTTGCTGGCGCTGTGTGTCCGCGGCGAATGCTCCGTGACCGAACTGACCCAGGTGCTGGCGCTGAGCCAGCCGCGCGTATCCCAGCATCTGAAACAGCTTTGCGATGCCGGGCTGCTCGAGCGATTTCGCGACGGCCACTTTGTCTATTACCGCGTGCCGCTGGACAGGGAACAGGCGGCGCGGCGGCGGCGGCTGTTTGCACTGCTGCCCGACGATGAGCCGGCCTACGAACGCGACTTCGACAAGCTGTGTGCGCTGCGCGAGGGCAAGGGCCTTGCCGTGCCCGAGAAAGAGGACGAGGCGTTACGCAGCCTGCATCGCGCACTGATCGAGCTGACCGTGACCATGCCGCTCGGTGACCTCGTCGATATTGGCAGCGGCCGTGGCCGGATACTGAAACTGCTCGGCTCGCGGGCGCATCGCGCCGTTGGCGTGGATATCGACGCCGATGCGCGCCAACTGGCACGCGCCGAGCTCCTGCTGGCAGGCGTCGAGAACTGCAGCCTGCGCCACGGCGACATGTACGA
>JASJBB010000013.1 GCA_030066735.1 Woeseiaceae bacterium
GGCGGCGCCAATTCGCGATCGCATCGGCAACGTCATCGGTTCCGTGATGGTATTCCACGATGTCAGCAAGGAGACGCGCCTGTTCCGCCAGCTCAGCTATCAGGCATCGCATGATTCGCTGACCGACCTGATCAATCGCCGCGAATTCGAGAACCGGCTGATGACTGCGATCGACCAGATTCGCGGCAAGCCCGACGAGACGCACGCTCTGCTCTATGTCGACCTCGATCAGTTCAAGGTCGTGAACGACACGTTCGGGCATTCGGCCGGTGACACCTTACTGCGCCAGCTCGCCGAACTGGTGCACACCAACATTCGGTCGACGGACCTGCTGGGACGGCTGGGTGGTGACGAATTCGGCATTCTGCTCGAGCGTTGCAGCGAAGATCGCGCCCTCGAGGTTGCGGAGAAGATACGCGGCGCCGTCGAGGGATACCGGTTCGAATGGAAGGACTCGTTTACGACGGTTCGCTGCTCAATCGGCGTCGTCATGGTATCGAGTGACAATGCCGACGTGGCCGGCCTGATGAGTTCGGCCGATGTCGCCTGCTATTCGGCCAAGGACAATGGCCGCAACCAGGTGCATCTCTACAAGGACTCGGATGCATCGCTGCGACACGAAGAAATGAAGTGGGTGTCGCGCATTTCCAGCGCCGTGGAAGATGACCGTCTCGAACTTTTCTTCCAGCCGATCATCGGTATAGGCGAGGGCAAGGGCGAAGATCGCGGTCATTACGAACTGTTGCTGCGCATGCGCGACGAGAACGGCGATCTGGTAGGTCCGGACCAGTTCATTCCGGCGGCGGAGCGTTACAACCTGATGTCGACGCTTGACCGATGGGTCATTCGCAAGGCGCTGGCCGAACTCGCTGACCGCGACGCGGACGGTGAAGCGCGCTACACAATCGCCATCAACTTGTCCGGTACGTCGCTGAGCGAAGACCGTTTCCTGTCCGACGTGATCAAGGAACTCGAGAAGCAGCAGCTGCCACAGGGTGCAATTTGCTTCGAGATCACGGAGACCGCGGCAATTTCGAACCTCTCCCGGGTTGTGCATTTCATGCAGACCCTGAAGAAGCTCGGTTGCAAGTTCTCGCTCGATGATTTTGGCAGCGGCCTGTCGTCATTCACCTACCTCAAGAACCTGCCGGTCGACTATCTCAAAATCGACGGCCAGTTCATTCGCAATGTCGTCGACGACACGGTTGACGAGAGCATGGTGCGGGCCATCTGGGAAGTCGGGCACGCTATGGGCATACAGACGATCGCCGAGCGTGTGGAGACCAAACAGGTTCTCGACAAGCTCGGATCGCTGGGCGTCGAATACGCGCAGGGCTACTACATTGCCCGTCCCACCTCGATCAGTTCGTTCGAGCCATGGAACGGCAACCGCTTCTCGGCGCTGCGAGCCTGAATACACCAGACTGATTCTGGGGTACACTGCCGACAAAGAATTCGAATAACACAGTATGTCGGACGGCCCCAACAACACCGAAACCTCCTTGCTGACTGCCAGCGAGCCTTCGCCGTTCTACGTTGTCAATCCTCTTTCCGAGTCCCCCTTGCTGCTGGTCTGCGACCACGCGAGCTGCCGTTTCCCGCAGGCGCTCGGCGACATGGGTCTCGATCCTTTCGCCCGGCGTTGCCACCTGGCGATCGACATCGGCGCCGGCAAGCTCACCGAAACGCTGGCCAAGAGTCTCGGCGTTACTGCGGTTATCGCCCAGTACTCACGGCTCGTTGTCGACTGCAATCGCCAGCTCATGGACCCCGGTGCATTTCTCGAATACGGTGACGGCATCCTGGTGCCGGGCAACCGGAACCTGACTCAGGCTGACAAGGACGCCCGCGCTGACGCCATCTACTGGCCGTATCACAACGCGATCGACGATCAGGTACAGAGGCTCCGGGCGATCGGCCCCAAGCCGGCGTTCATTTCGATCCACAGTTTCACGCCCGTGCTCAACGGCGTGTCACGTGCCGTGCAAATGGGGGTTCTGTGGGACCAGGACTCCCGCCTGTCCGATATCTTCATCGAGGAGTTTCGCGCAGCCGGGTTTCTGACGGGCGACAACGAGCCGTACTCGGGTCGCGCACCGCAGGACTTTACGATCGATCACCACGCGGAAGAGATCGAACTGCCGCACGTCGGTATCGAGGTGCGGCAAGATCTTATTGACGATATCGCTGGCGTCGATGAGATTGCACCCATAATGCACGACATCATCGCATCGATCCCGGAGAGGATCGGGCTTACGCAGGAAAAAATATCGGCCTAGTTACCAGTGATCTGGCCAGAGGGGGGAGAACCCGATGACAGACCCTCAACTGACCCTCGGGGTTGAAGAAGAATACCTGCTCGTCGACAAGGAAACGCGAGCGCTGGCCGTGGAGCCGCCCGACGAACTGATGAAGGAATGCGAGGAGCGTCTGGGCATCCAGGTTTCCAGCGAGCTGCTGCGCTCGCAAATCGAGATCGGGACCCGCGTGTGCCAGAACGTCGGCGAGGTGCGCGACGAACTCGTGCGATTGCGCGGCAATATAAAGGAGGTCGCGAACCAGTACGGGCTGGAACCCATTGCCTCGTCGACGCACCCGTTTAGCCGCTGGCGCGACCAGAAGCACACGCGCAAGGAGCGTTACGACCGGCTGACGGTCGAGATGCAGGGTACCGCGCGGCGGCTGCTGATCTGCGGTATGCATGTGCACGTGGGCATCGGGGACGACGAGCTGCGCATCGACCTGATGAACCAGATGTCGTACTTCCTGCCGCACTTGCTCGCACTGTCGTGCTCGTCGCCGTTCTGGGAGGGCAGGGACACCGGACTCAAGAGTTACCGCCTGACGGTATTCGACGCATTGCCACGCACCGGGCTACCCGAGCGATTCGCCAGTTACGCAGAATACGAGCGTCACGTGCGCGTGCTCATTAATGCGGGTTTGATCGAAGATACCACCAAGATCTGGTGGGATCTGCGGCCGAGCGCCAAATTCCCGACACTCGAGACGCGCATCATGGATGTATGTACGCGTCTCGACGACACGGTCTCCCTGACGGCGCTGCTGGTGTGTATCTTCCGCATGCTCTACCGGCTGCGCACCAACAACCAGCGCTGGCGCATTTATACGCCGATGTTGATTCGCGAAAACCGCTGGCGCGCGATGCGATACAGCTTTGACGAGGGACTCATCGACCTCGCCAAAGGCGACGTCGTTCCGTTCGAGGAGTTGCTGAACGAGATGCTGTGCCTGATCGCCGAGGATGCCGAGGCGCTGGGATGCACCGATGAGGTCAACGACCTGCGGCACATCCTGCAGCGCGGTACCAGCGCCCATCGCCAGCTCAAGAAATACGAGCTCGAAATTGCCGGCGGTGCAAGTCACGAGGAAGCGCTGCGAGCGGTTGTCGACAGGCTGGTCAACGACACCGCCGAGGGGCTGTAACCCGCACCAGTAATGACGTTCCGGAATGCGGCACAGGTCGCATTATGTTGTGCCGATCCCGGCTAGCATTGCGGGATGACACGGTATGCTGACATCGCTGCGCCCGGAGCAAGGCCATGACGTATTGGCTGGAGCTCGTACTGCGGCCGACATTCGCCGTCGCGGCCGTTGCTTATCTTTTCCTGGCGGTCAAGGTTGCGCGTTCCTCGTCGCAGCATGCCTACAATGTCATCGCCTTTTTCATGTTGCTGATCGGGATTCTCGTCGGAGGAGCCGCGTTTTCGTACGGTGCTGACGATCCCGGGACATACGGCATCGGCCGCATCATGGCGTTCTTCGCATCGGGATTCCTCCCGGTCGCGTTCTATATTGTCTATCGCGAATACACTGATGGACCGCCGAGTCCGATCCTTGTCGCGATGCTGTCGATCATCCCGATCGCCACGACGCTCCTCGCGTTGACGAATTCGATGCACGAGATGATCTGGCGAGCGGTCGTGACGCCCGACGGACTCGTTTTCACGGACGTCAGCGAACACTCCTGGTTCAACCGTGTGCAGGCGCCGTTCATGTACGGCCTGTTCATTTACTCGGCGCTTGCGCTCGCCGGGCGTCTGCCGAGCATTGCCCCGGCACATCGCAAGACCATCATGCTGCTGCTCGGTTGCGCGATACTGCCGTTCGTCGTCAGTGTGAGCAACATTTACCTCGGGATGGGGCCAAAGGACTTCCCGTTCTCGGCACTGAGCTTCGTCATCATGCTGCCGCTCTACGCTTATGCGGCGATTTCGATGCGCTTTTACGAATTCAGCCCCATCGCCTACAAGACGCTTTTCAATCACGTCCGCGACCCGATTTTCGTCCTTGACCAGGAAGAACGCATCGTCTGCGTGAACAAAAGCGCCCAGGAACTGCTGAACGCACCCGAACGCGAGCTGATCGGTCACAAGCTTTGGGAAGACTTCCCCGAGGCTCGCGACATCGTCCGCCGGGCGAGCGACCTCGACCTGACGCAGACGCTGAAACTGCATAAAGACCATATCTACGAGTTGAGTGTCGGTCCGCTGACAGGCTCCAAGGGTCAGAATCTCGGCATGGTCGTCGTTTGCCGCGACGTTACCGAGCGGCGCCACGCCCAAAGCCAGCTGGCCGATAGCGAGCACCTCATCCGCACGCTGATCGAGACATCCTCGAACGGCATCCTGCGTTTTGCCCGCGATCACAACAGCAAGGAGGAGCGTTTCCGCTGCGTGTTCGCCAACCGTGCGGCCGAGACCTATCTCAACAGCGGCAATGGCACGCTGGTGGGTATGCCGCTGGAAAAGATCGCGCCGCTGGACCCGGAGCGGCTGGTCGCCCACTTCCTCGGCAAGAAGAGCAGCCGGGCAACCTTGAGCTACGAGGCCGCGGCCGATACCGAACAGGGAGAAAGCTGGTTGCGCATCGTCGGTGAGCCGGTTGGCGACGATTTCTCGGTGACCCTGATCGATATTACACAGCGCAAGCGCAACGAGGACAAAATGCTCGAGGACGCGCTGCGCGACCCGCTGACAGGTGTCCTCAACAGGCGCGGTTTCGAAACCGAGGGCAAGAGGCTGGTAGCGATGCATGACACCGGTGCGGTGCTGTACCTCGATCTCAACCAATTCAAGAGCATCAACGACCGCTTCGGGCACCAGGCCGGAGACGCGTTGCTCAAGGCCTTCGGCCACAGGCTCGAATTCTGTCTGCGCCCCGAGGACATTCTCGGCAGGTTGGGCGGCGACGAGTTCGCCATCGTCCTGCCGGGCATCGAAGAGGACGACGTGCGTCACGTCGCCGACCGCCTCGTGCAAACGGCGTCCGAGGCCTACATCATCCAGGGTCAGGAAATTACCTGTGCCGCCAGCGTGGGCATCGCCCTGATGCCCGAACACGGCGAGGAACTCTGGGGCCTGATCAGCGTGGCGGACCAGGCGATGTACGACGCCAAGACCCAGGCAGAAGAAGACGCAGCCAATGACGGCACGGCGTTCATGGGGCAGGTCGGCCGGGAAGGCTGACCCATCTGCGACACCCACGCGCGGCCGATACCTGGCGTTTGCAATCGCTATATATGTCGATTATTCTCGAAATATGGATATTTCATCGGCCGTTCACGCCCTCGAGGCCCTGGCGCACGAGACGCGCCTCAGTGTATTCCGCCTGCTGGTCACAGCGGGGCCGGCGGGCCTCACCGCCGGCGCGATTGCCGAAGGCCTCGACGCTTTGCCAAACACGATGTCGAGCCACCTCGGGAAGCTGCATCGCGCGGGCATCGTGACCAGTGAGCGAGACGGCCGGCATATTATTTACCGGGCCGACTTCGACGCGGTCGGCCAGCTCATCATTTACCTGATGGAAGACTGCTGTGGCGGCAGCGCCGAAGTTTGCGCACCCGTCGCCGCGTCGATCCGTTGCTAGGAGGACACCATGAAACGATTCCATGTCAATGTGTCAGTTGCCGATCTCTCGCGGTCGGTCGAGTTCTACACGACGCTGTTCGGCCAGGAGCCGAACGTGCTCAAGAGTGACTATGCCAAGTGGATGCTTGACGACCCGCGGGTCAACTTCGCCATTAACCTGTCGTGTGGCTCGGGCGGCATCGATCACGTCGGTCTGCAGGCAGACTCGCTCGATGAACTCGGTGAAATCCGGAGACGCCTGGAGCAGGCGGGCGCGCAGACGTTCGACCAGCCCGAGGCAGAATGTTGCTATGCCCGGTCCAGCAAGACCTGGGTTCGCGATCCCGATGCGGTGGCCTGGGAGACCTTCGTCACGTTCGGCGAGATCACGCATTACGGCGCGGACCTGGCGCCGGATACAGCGGCTCAAACCGTCGAGGGCCGCTGCTGTGCGTAACGTATTGTTCCTGTGCACCGGCAATTCGGCCCGCAGCATCCTCGGCGAAGTGCTGATGAATGACCTCGGGCGTGGCGCATTTCACGCCTACAGCGCGGGGAGTCATCCGACCGGGCAGGTTAACCCGGGCGCGATCGACAAGCTCGAGCGTGCAGGGCACTCGACGGCGGGGCTGGCGTCGAAGTCGTGGGACATATTCAGCGGCAATGATGCACCTGCGTTCGACCTCGTTGTGACCGTGTGCGACAACGCCGCCGGAGAAACCTGCCCGGTCTGGAACGGCAGTCCGGTGACGCTGCACTGGGGATTGCCGGACCCGGCGGCATTCGAGGACGAGCACGAGCGGCGCATAGCGTTCGACGAGGTCTATGAAGAGCTGCGCACCCGTATTGGCCAGTATTTGCAGTCTTCGGGAGAGCTGGATGCATGAGGCGACGCTCGGACGGCGCCTCGGGGCCGAGGCGCTTGGCACGGCGTTTCTGCTGGCGACCGTGGTGGGTTCCGGGATCATGGCCGACAACCTCGCCGGCGGCAACGTGGCGATTGCGTTGCTCGGCAACACGATCGCGACCGGGGCGATACTGGTCGTCATCATCCTGATGTTCGGGCCGGTGTCCGGCGCCCACTTCAACCCCGCCGTCACCCTGGCTTTCGCCGTGCGGCGCGAGATTGAACCACCGATCGCCGCGCTCTACGTCGTGTTCCAGGTGGCGGGCGCCCTGATCGGCGTCTGGGCGGCACACGCCATGTTTGAGCTCGACATCTGGCAGGCGTCGACCCGGTCGCGCACCGGCGGGCCGCAGTGGTTTGCCGAAGTCGTCGCGACCTTCGGGCTGGTGCTGGCGATTCTCGGCGCCCGGCGCTGGGGCACGAAGACCGTCGCGGCTGCAGTCGGTCTCTACATCACGGCTGCCTACTGGTTTACGGCGTCGACCAGTTTCGCAAACCCGGCCGTCACCATCGGCCGTGCTTTCACCGATACGTTTTCGGGGATCCTGCCGGCGCACGCGCCGGCGTTCATGATTGCGCAGCTAAGCGGTGCGCTGATCGCCGTATTCGTCGCTGCCCGGGTATTGTTGCCGTTCAGGGCGGCGGAGCAATGACCCAGGCCGGGATGTTCGGGTCAACGGTGTCCAGGATGAGCGCCTCGAGAACGTCGCCAAGCTGCGTGGTGAGGGGCACGGGTCCCAGGAAGATGTTCTTCTCGTTTTGCTCGGTCAGGTAAATATCGAAGTCGCCCGCGGCCAGCGGCAGGACGAACGGCGGGGTCTGTGGCCGGAGCGATGGCACGAACGGAAATACGTCATCAATCGACTCGCCGCTCGGCACGATATAGACGTCGACCACGGGATGATTGGCGGCCAGGTGGGCGATGACAACCCGGGCCCGGGTGGAGACGCTGCGGCGATCGAAAGCGATGGCCGCGACAGTGTCCGTGCCTTCCTGGTCACGCGACAGGTAGAAATTGTAGAACGCGCCGTCGGCGATGACCGGGTCGAACTCGTAGACCAGCGCTCCGATGTTGCCAGCCGCGGTATAGGTCACTGGCAAGGGGCCGGTCATCGGAAGATCGAGAAAGCCCGTAACGTCACCGTAGGTATGCCCGGCTACCAATGGGGTGGTCAGCGGCTCGTCAACGTAGATATCGGCATCCCCGGCGTTGATCGACGCATGGAAAAAACGGGCCGCTGAACCGGCATTGGCATCAACCAGGTTACCGGAGGTATTGGTCTGCGTGTTGATCAGGGCGACGTTGTACGGTGCGACGTCGTTCTCGTCGCCGTCGAACACGGCGAGAATGTAAGACGCTGCTGCGAGAGGCGTGATCGGTGGCGACTGGTACAGGATCGTGGAGTCGTCGCCAGCCGGCGTGAAGACGAAGATTTTCTCCAGCGACTCGACGTCCTGCGGCGGGCTGACTTCGGTAAAGGACAGCGTACCGATTTCAGTGCCCGCAACGGGCAAGGTCCCGGGGTCGAGCATGTAAACGTCGATAGGGCCGATCGACGGTGACGTATTCGCCACGCGCAGTTCGAACACTGTCTCGTCGCCGGTCCACTCCCTGACCTCTGACTCCCAGAGGGTAATGTCCGGCGCGTCGAGCGCGCCGCTGACTAAAAAGGTGTAGTCGGTATCGGCTATGACGTCGAGAAACTGGCTGGCTACGCGCGTCGGCGTGGTGTCGCCCGCGAGCAAAACGTCAAAGTTGAACGTGTAATCCAGGTCGTCCCAGTTGCCGCTTGCCGAGGCCGTCTTGTAAGACACGGACGCCACCACGCGCTCCTCGATCAGGAAATTGACGTTCGGCGATGCGGGTATCGCATTGATTGCCCTGATCGTGCCTTTGCCGGTGGGGTTGGGCAGATCCGAGTCCTTGGCGCAGCCGGCGAGGGTAATCGCAACGACGCTCAGGGCAGCTAACAGGTAACGCTTCATGCAGACTTCTCTTCGTAGCCGTAAACCGATTTGACCTCGAGAAACTCCTCGATGCCGTGCGCACCCCACTCGCGGCCATTGCCCGACTGCTTGTAGCCGCCGAAGGGCGCCATCGAGTCGAGGTACGCACCATTGATATGGACCATGCCGGTGCGCATTCGTGCGGCCACATTGCGCGCCCGGTCGAGGTTGCCCGATGAGACGTAGCCGGACAGTCCGTAGGGTGTGTCGTTGGCAATCCGCACAGCATCGTCGTCATCCTCGTAAGGAATGATGGACAGCACCGGGCCAAAGATCTCTTCGCGGGCAATGGTCATGTCATTGCTAACGTTGGCGAACACGGTGGGCTTCGCGAAATAGCCCGCGTCGAGGCCCTCGGGCCGGCCGGTGCCGCCGGCAGCCAGCGTCGCACCCTCGTCGATCCCTTTTTGTATCAACCCCTGTACCTTGTTCCACTGAACGTCCGATACCAGCGGGCCTACCTCGGTCTTCTCGTCGGTCGGGTCGCCCACGATCGTCGCGTCGGCAACCGCTGCCGCCAGGGCCGCGGCTTCATCCATGCGGTCCTTTGGCACCAGCATGCGCGACGGGGCGTCGCAGGACTGGCCGGTGTTGTCGAATACGTCAGCCGCGCCGTCTTTAACCGCCTTTTCGAAGTCGGCGTCGTCGAGAATGATGTTGGCGGATTTGCCGCCCAGTTCCTGGGCGACGCGCTTGACCGTTGGCGCCGCATTCTGCGCCACCATGACACCGGCCCGGGTCGAACCCGTAAACGACATCATGTCGACGTCGGGATGCTGACTGAGCGCGGTGCCGACGCCGGGACCGTCGCCATTGACCAGGTTGAATACGCCGGCGGGCACGCCCGCGGTGTCGAGAATTTCTGCGAAGATCATCGCGTCGAACGGCGCGATTTCGCTCGGTTTGAGCACCATCGTGCACCCGGCCGCCAGCGCGGGCGCGACCTTGACTGCGACCTGGTTCATCGGCCAGTTCCACGGCGTGATCAGGCCGCACACACCGACGGGCTCCTTGACGATCAGCGTCGTGCGGTTGCGTTCCTCGAACTCGAAGGTTTTCAGGGCGCGCAGGGCGGCCTTGATGTGCTGCGGGCCGCTCGCGGCCTGGGCGTTCTTGGCCAGGCCCCACGGGGCGCCCATTTCTTCCATGATGGCCTCGGCCACTTCATCGTGGCGCTTGGCAAACTCGGCGAGGATAGCCTCGAGCAACTCAATTCTCTCCTCCCGCGTGGTCTGCGAATAGGTCTCGAAAGCCCGTTTGGCCGCGGCCACGGCCAGGTCGACGTCGGCGGCCGACCCCAGGGTGATTCGGCCACAGACCTCTTCGGTGGCAGGATTGATGACATCAAACGGGTTCGGCGTAACCGGGTCTACCCATTTGCCATCGATGTAAAACTGGAGCATTTCGCGCATCGTTGGTCCTCCTCGGCCAGCCGCGAATGATATCCTAGAAGCCGACGGGAGGCCTAATAATGCCGGCCGTCTGACAGGCACCTCGAACAGCGCGGCATAATAATAAGAACAGGGGGGCACGTTGCTACCGCTCAGTGACGTCATACATCTCGCGATCACGGGAATAGCGCAGGGTTGCGCTTACGGGCTGATCGCGCTCGGCTTCGTGCTGATTTACAAGGCGACCGAGGTCGTCAATTTCGCACACGGCGAATTCATGATGCTGGGCGCTTTCGCCGTACTGACCCTGTCGGAAGCGCTTGGCTGGGGGTTCTGGCCGTCATTTCTCGTCGGCTGCCTGTCGATCGCGGTCGTTGGTTACATCGTCGACGCCCAGGTCATGCGCCGCATCATTGGCGAGTCACAGGCCAGCATTTTCATTCTCACCGTTGCATTCGGTTTTATCTTCCGCGCCCTTGCCGGGATGATCTTCGGCTGGAACGCGCGCTCGGTGGAGGCGCCGTTTACAGGCAAGCTGGCAATCGGCGATCTTGCCGAAATCAACTACGACCGGCTCACGATCATCGTCGCGACCGTGATCTTCGTCGTCGCCATTCGGCTGTTCTTCCGGCGGACGCGCTTCGGGGTTGCAATGCAAGCGGCCTCGCAGAACCAGCTCGCCGCGTATTACATGGGCATTCCAGTCAAACGGCTCGTGTCGCTGACCTGGGCTTTGGGCGCCTTTATCGCGGCCGCCGCCGGGGCGCTGCTGGCCCCGGTCACGCAGGTCGACACGACCATCGGCTTCCTGGGTATCAAGGCGCTGGCAGGCGCGATCGTCGGCGGCTTCGGCTCGATCTACGGCGCGCTGCTCGGCTGCATCCTGATCGGCGTCATCGAACCGTTTGCCGATTACTTCCTGCCCGGCACCAAGGGCGTATCGGCCTACGTCGTCATGTTGCTGGTGCTGTTCGTCAGGCCCGAGGGCCTGATCCCGCAGACCTACCAGAAGAAGGTCTGAGTCATGCAGTTTCTGTTCAAGACCGCATACGACGACGACATTCGCTTTCTTGCGAAGACGGGCGAAAAGGTCCGCGTCGCGATCGTGGTCGCATTCCTGCTGGCGGCGCCGCTGTTCCTGCAGGACTACTACCTTGCCGAACTCGGGCTGTTGCTGGTTTACGCGATCGCCGGCATCGGGCTGATGCTGCTGACGGGTCATACCGGGCAGGTCAGCTTCGGCCACGCAGGTTTCCTCGGCATTGGCGCGTACGCGCACTCGGTATTACTGTCGTACGGCCTGCCTTTTCTCGTCTCGATCTTCGCCAGCGCCGCCCTGGCGGGCCTGGTCGGCATGGCACTGGGGCGCTCGGCGTCGAAAATGCACGGGTTCTATCTCGCGATAGCCACTCTGGCTTTCGGCATCCTCATCGAGACGTTGTTTGGCGAATGGTCGTCGGTGACGGGTGGCCACATGGGCCTGGCCGTGCCGTCGCTGAAGATCTTCGGGCTGTCATTGACCGAGGTGTGGCAGCAGTACTACGTCGACGTGTTCTTCACGCTGTTTGTTGTCGTTGGCGCCGCCAACCTGTTCCGCAGTCCGACCGGGCGGTCGTTCGTCGCCGTACGCGATTCGGAGCTGTCGGCGCGCTGTCTCGGCGTCAACGTGGAATGGATCAAGATCCAGGCGTTCGGCATCAGCGCCGCAATTACCGGCCTCGCCGGCGCGCTGCTTGCACACCACCTGACCTACCTTGCACCGGACGTGTTCGGGGTGCTCGAATCGCTCAAGCTGTTGCTCATGATCGTGGTCGGCGGGCTGGGCACGATCCTCGGCGCGATACTCGGCGCCATCGTGATCTCGCTGCTGCCTGTCGGCATCAGTTTCCTGAAGGGCGTATTGCCGCCAGCCATCGGGCAGACGGCAGGGCTGGAGCCGCTGCTTTTCGGCCTGATTATCGTCCTCGTCATTGTGTTCGAGCCGGGCGGGCTGTACGGCCGATGGATGAAGATCCGGTTCTTTTTCGAGACGTTTCCCTACTACCGCAAGTCGTCGTTCGTGCGGCAAAAGGCCTACCTCAAGACGGAGCGCATGCGGTGAGCGCGGCGCAGCGACTGTCGGTTCGTAACCTGTCGATCGAATTCGGCGGCGTGCACGCCGTCGAGGACGTGTCGTTCGACGTCGAGCCAGGTGAGACGTTCGCCATCATCGGGCCGAACGGCGCCGGCAAGAGTACGATCTTCAACCTGATCAGCCGGCTGTACGAGCCCACGAGCGGCACGATCCACTACGGGGAACAGGACCTGCTCGCGCTGCCGGCGCACAAAGTCGTCTACACCGGCATCGGTCGCACCTTCCAGAACATCGAACTGTTCGAGCAGGCCACGGTGCTGCAAAACCTGCTCGTCGGTCGCCACGCGCACATGCGCAGGAATCCGTTCAGCGACTTCCTGTTCTGGCCGGGCGTGCGCGGCCGCGAGATCGCACATCGGCGCAAGGTCGAGGACATCATCGACCTGCTGGAGATTGCACAGTACCGGGACGAACGCATTGCCGACCTGCCTTATGGCGCCCGCAAGAACGTCGAGCTGGCGCGGGCGCTGTGTGCGGAGCCGTCACTGCTGTTGCTGGACGAGCCGGCCTCGGGCCTGAACAACGAGGAGACCGACGATATCTCGTTTTATCTCGAGGACGTCAAGCACGATCTCGGTGTCACGCTGGTCATGGTGGAGCACGATATGAATCTCGTGGGCCAGGTTGCCGATCGCGTCATGGCCATCAACGATGGCCGGCTGCTGGCAATAGGCGAGCCCGACGACGTGCGCGAGAACCCGGAAGTGCAGCGCGCCTATCTCGGGGTTGCCGAATGAGTGCGCCGCTGCTGGAACTGCGCAACATCGAGACCTATTACGGTCCGATCATGGCGATCCGCGGAGTGAGCCTGACCGTGGAGGAGGGCGAAATCGTCGCGGTGCTCGGCGCCAACGGCGCCGGCAAGACGACGCTGCTGAAGACGGCGACGGGCGCCCTCGACAGCAACAAGGGGCAGGTCCTGCTCGGCGGCGAAGAGATCCAGTGCCGCGATCCGGACTGGGTGGCTCGTAAAGGCATTGCTCATGTTCCCGAAGGCCGCGAAGTGTTCCCGTTCCTGACGGTCGCCGACAACCTCGCGATGGGCGCATTCAACCGGCGCGATCGCGACAGCGTGGCCGCAGACCGGGAGACCGTCTACGACTATTTCCCGGCGCTGCGTGAACTTCGCCACAAGATGGCCGCTTACCTCTCGGGCGGGCAGCAGCAGATGCTGGCGATCGGCCGTGGTTTCATGGCGCGCCCGAGGCTGCTGATGCTCGACGAGCCGTCACTCGGCCTGTCACCCGTTCTGGTGCAGGAGATCTTCGGCATCATCAGGCGGCTCAACGAGGAGCAGGGACTCACGATCCTGCTGGTTGAACAAAACGCCAACGTGGCGCTACAGGTCTCCGACCGCGGCTACGTGATGGAAGTCGGCGGCATGGTCATGGATGGCCCGTCGGACCACCTGATCGAAAGCGAGGACATCAAAGAGTTCTATCTCGGCAAGAAGGAAGAAGGCGTGCGCGGACGGCGCCGCTGGAAGAAACGGAAGACGTGGCGATGAGCGCAAACGATGTCATCGTTCACGGCTGCGACACGTTGCCGAAGCTGTTTCTCAAGGTGTCGGCAGAACGTGGCGAGCGCATCGCGATGCGGGAGAAGGACTTCGGCATCTGGCAGAGTTACACGTGGAGTGACTATCGTGAGCGCGCCTGCGAAATCGCCTGGGGACTGCTATCGCTCGGCTTGGAACGCGGTGACGTCGTTTCGATTCAGAGCGAGGACTGCCGCGAATGGCTGTGGGCCGATATCGGCACGCTGCTGGCGGGCGGGGTGGTCAACGGCATTTACCCGACCTACCAGTCGCGCCAGGTCGAACACACGCTTACCGACTCAAACTGCCGGTTCCTGTTTGCCGAGGACGAGGAGCAGCTCGACAAGTACCTTGAAATAGAGGACAGGTTGCCGAATATCGAGCGCGTCTTCGTGTTCGACTGGACCGGTTTGCGGGACTTCGAGCATGACAAGGTTGCGCCCCTCGACACGCTATTGCTCCTGGGTCGCGAGTTCGGCGCCGACAATGAGGGTCTCATCGAGCGTATCGCGGACGAGGGCAGCGGCGACGATCTCGCCGCGCTCGTGTACACCTCCGGCACCACCGGCATGCCGAAAGGCGCGATGCTGTCGCAGCGCTACATCCTGTTCCAGATGACGATTGCGCCCGAGTACCTGCGGCAGGGCGCCGACGACGAACTCCTGACCTACCTGCCGCTTTGCCACATCGCGGAACGGGTGTTTTCCTGCTGGTTGCCAATGGCCCACGGTGCAACGATCAACTTCGCCGAGAGCCCCGAGACGGTCATGCAGAACCTGCAGGAGGTATCGCCGACCTACGTGTTCGCAGTGCCCCGTGTGTGGGAGAAATTCTACTCGCGAGTGACGACGGCGATGGCGGACGCAACCTGGCTGGGGCGCAAGGCCTGGGAATGGGCGATGAGAATCGGCACACGGCGCGCCGACAAGATTGTCGCCAATGAACCACTGTCCACTTACGAGCGCCTGCGCTACACGATTGCCGATCGGCTGGTCTTCGGCAATATCAAGAAAGTCCTCGGGCTCGACCGGGCGCGTAATGCCGCGTCCGGCGCCGCGCCAATCTCGCCGGCGTTGCTGCGCTGGTTCCTGGCCATGGACATCGCGATCGACGAACTGTGGGGCCAGACCGAATTGGGGATCATCACGAGTACCCGCAAAGGCAAGTTCCGTTTCGGTACTGTCGGGCCCGCCATGCCCGGTACCGAGGTGCGCATTGCGGACAGCGGCGAGATCGTGGCCCGCTCCGACGGCCAGTTCTCGGGTTACCTGAACCTGCCGGACAAGACGGCCGAGACGCTGGTCGATGGCTGGGTGCACACGGGTGACGTTGGCGAACTGGACGACGAGGGTAACCTGTCGATTACCGACCGTCTCAAGGACATCATCATCACGGCGGGGGGCAAAAACATCACGCCGTCGGTCATAGAGAACGAGCTCAAATTTTCGCCGTATGTCTCGGACGCCGTGGTCATAGGCGATGCGCGCAAGTTCCTGACCTGCCTGATCATGATCGACCAGGAGAACGTGGAGCACTACGCGCAGACGCAGTCGATACCGTTCACCGACTATCGCTCCTTGTGCGCGCGACCCGAGATCGTCGACCTGATCGACACCGAGGTATCACGGGTCAACAGCGGATTCTCGAGCGTCGAGCAGGTCAAGAAGTTCCGGCTCATCGATGTGTTGTTGACGGCCGAGGACGAGGAGCTGACGCCGACGATGAAGCTGAAGCGCAGCTTCGTCAGCAAAAAATACGCCGGTTTGATTGATAGTATGTATTCCCGGTCTGCCTGAATGCCTGTGAGAGACAAGACATGAAGAAATGGATTGCCCTGGCGCCGCTGTTTGTCCTTGGCTGTGGCGGCGAGCCAGCCGGTACCGCGCCCGATGCCCCGCGCGGAGTGACCGACGATACGATCGTTATCGGCTCACACAACGACCTGTCAGGGGTGCTGGCGATCTGGGGCGTGCCGTCGAGCAATGGGCAACGCATGCGCTTCGACCAGGCGAACGCAGAGGGCGGCGTGCACGGCCGCAGGATCGAGTTCATTGTCGAGGACACCCAGTACCAGATGCCGATGGCGGTGAAGGCGACCAACAAGCTGCTCAACGTGGATAACATCTTCCTGATGGTGGGCGCGATGGGCACGCCGATGAACATCGCCTTGATGCCGAGAATGTTCGAGGCCAACGTGCCGAGCCTGTTCCCGCTCACCGGCGCCGTGCAGATGTACGAGCCGCTGCACCCGATGAAGTTCAGCTACTTCGTGAGCTACCGCGACCAGGTTCGCGGCGGCATGCGCTACATGATCGAGCAAAACGGTTTCGAGAAGGTGTGCCTGCAGGCGATCTCGAACGACTACGGCGAGGAAAACGTGCATGGCTACGAGCAGGCCGTCGAGGAACTCGGCCTGGAGTCGGTCTACGAGGGCCGGCACAAGAACACCGAGACCGACTTCGTTGGCACGATCACCGCCATCAAGAACTCGGGCTGCGAGATGCTCGTGCTCGGCCCGCTCGTCAAGGACACGATCCTGATCTATTCGGCCGCGCGCGATGCGGGTTGGGATGCGCCCATCATTAGCAACATGGTGTCCTACGTGGCCGAGGTGGCTGAGGCTGCCAACGGCGCGACCGAGGGGCTGTACTCAGCCTCGTCTTTCTACGTGCCCGATTTCAAGGCAGCGGAGCCGGACTCCTGGCTCGCCAACTGGTACGAGGAGTACGTTTCCCGGTTCGGCGAGGAGCCGGCGCCGCAGTCGATCATTGGCTACACGAGCGCCGATCTCGTCGTGCGCGCGCTCGAGGCGGCGGGGCCGGACGTATCGGTAGAGAAGGTGCTGACTGCGCTCGAGAGCATCGATTACTACGAAGACCCGTTCGGGGGACCGTCGATGTCGTTCAGTGCGACCAAGCACCAGGGCGGGGACTACCTGCGCTTTTACCAGGTGCGCGATGGCAAATGGGAAACCGTTGTCGAGAGTATTCCGTACTGAGCGACGCGTCAGGACGGGTTGCTACGCCATCAGGAATTTCTGCCGGTATTCCGCCGGCGGCATGTCATACCAGGATTTGAAGGCCGTCGTGAACGAGCTGATGCTCGAATAGCCGAGCAGCATCGCGACCTCGAGCGCCTTCAGGCGCTTGTCACTGAGGTAGTTGACGGCCAGCACGGCGCGAACCTCGTTGAGGATCTTCTGAAAGCTCGTCTTTTCCGCACGCAGCCGCCGCTGCAGGGTGCGGCGACTGAGCTGCAAGCGCCGGCACGCGGCATCGGCGTTGGCCTCGCCAGCGGCGAGCAGCTCCGCGAGAAGGCGCTTGAGCTGGGCCGTGACGTCATCCTGCGAGTACGTCGAGCGCAGGTATTTTTCGGCTTGTTCTATGAGCTGACCGTACATGGTGGCAAGATGCTATCAGAAATCGGCGCCAGGAGCCCCAATGAACGACGTTGTGAGTTATGTCATGGATGGCGAAATCGCCGTCGTCACGGTCAATAATCCGCCTGTCAATGCCTTGTCGCAGGCGGTCCGGCAAGGCTTGCTCGACGCAATTCGCAGGTCGGCCGACGACGGCTCGAGGGCCGTGCTGATTCTGTGTGAAGGACGAACGTTTATCGCCGGCGCCGACATCACGGAGTTCGGCAAGCCCATGGCCGAGCCGTATCTGCCCGACCTTCTCAACGAGATCGAGGCCAGCGAGAAGCTCGTCGTGGCCGCGATTCATGGAACCGCCCTCGGCGGTGGATTCGAGACGGCGCTGGCCAGCCATTACCGGATCGCCGTCGATTCGGCCAAAGTCGGTCTCCCCGAGGTCAAGCTGGGGCTGCTGCCAGGCGCTGGCGGAACGCAGCGGGCGCCGCGCATTGCCGGGGTGGCCGCCAGCCTCGAACTGATATTGAGCGGCGCGCCGATCCCGGCTGCAAAGGCCGGGCAGTTCGGCCTGGTCGACAAGGTCGTGCCGGGCGACCTGGGCGCGGCGGCACGCGAGTACGTGCGCGAGCTGCTGGACGCCGGTACGCCGGTGCGACGGACCAGCGAGCAGGCCGTCGAGGCGGTGGGCGACGACGTGTTCGACACGGCCGCCGCCAGCGTGGCGAAGAGAGCCCGCGGACAAACGGCGCCGCACCGCATCATCGAGTGCGTGCGCACCGCCATGACAACGCCGTTCGCGGAGGGCCAGAAGCGCGAGCGCGAACTCTTCATGGAGAGCATGCAGGATCCGCAGTCGAAAGCGCTGCAGCACGTCTTCTTCGCCGAGCGGGAAGCGGCGAAAGTCGTGGGCATCGACAAGGACACGCCGCTGCGCGACATAAACTCCATGGGGGTTATCGGTGGCGGCACCATGGGTGGCGGCATCGCGATGAGCTTCGCCAACGCCGGCATTCCCGTGACCCTGATCGAGATCAATGACGAGGCGCTCGAGCGCGGCCTGGCGATCATCGACAGCAACTACGCCGGCAGCGTCAAGCGCGGCAAGCTCAGCGAAGACAAAGCGGCTGATTGCCGCGGCCGCATCACTGGGGCCACCGACTACGCCGCGCTGGCCGACGTCGACCTCGTCATCGAAGCCGTATTCGAAGACCCGGAGCTCAAGAAGGAGATCTTCGCGAAGCTGGATGCGGCGTGTAAGCCCGGCGCCATCCTCGCCACGAACACGTCGTACCAGGACGTCAATGCCATCGCCGCGGCGACGGGCCGCCCCGAAGACGTGCTCGGCATGCACTTTTTCAGCCCGGCGCACATCATGAAGCTGCTCGAGGTCGTGCGCGGCGACGAGACGGCCGATGATGCGCTGGCGACGGTCATGAAGCTGTCGAAGAAGATCCGCAAGGTGGCAGTTGTGTCGGGCGTTTGTTACGGCTTCATCGGCAACCGCATGCTGCAGGGCTATTTCCGCGAGGCGCAACTGTGCCTTGTCGAGGGCGGCTCTCCCGAAAGCGTCGACAAGGCGATGTTCGACTGGGGAATGGCGATGGGGCCAATCAGCGTCGCCGATCTCGCCGGACTCGATGTCGGCTACAAGGCGCGCCAGGCGCTTCCCGCAGACGAACGCGGCGACCCGGCGGCGTATCGCGTGCCCGATGTGCTGGTCGAAATGGGCCGGCTGGGACAGAAGAGCGGCAAGGGATTCTACAATTACGATCCTGAAACTCGCCGGCCGTCTCCGGACCCGGAGGTGCAGGCAGTCATCGAGCGCGAGGCCGCAGCGTTGGGAATCGAGCGGCGCGAGATAGACGCGCAGGAGGTCGTGGACCGGCTGATCTTCGCACTGGCCAACGAAGGCTTCCGCATCCTGGAGGAGGGCATCGCGCAGCGCCCCGGCGACATCGATATCGTCTACCTCTACGGCTACGGCTTCCCGGCCTGGCGCGGCGGGCCCATGCACTATGTCGAATCCGTGGGCCTCGACAAGGCGCTCGCGCGCATCGAGGAGTTTCGGGAGCGCTTCGGTGACGAGAACTGGGCGCCCGCGCCGTTGCTCGAGAAACTGGTCGCCGAGGGCCGCAGCCTGAAAGACTGGGCCGACCGGAAATAAGCAAACGTAAGCGTTTGTAACAGCGCCGCCGCAGAGTGGCGGCGTTGCGGTATTTTTCACTCTCCAAATTAAAGTGGAAAAACCGATGTTGCTCCGAATTACCGTCGTAACGAGCCTGGTTCTGCTGGCCGGCTGTGCCGCGCAGTTCCCGGAACCGGCCGGTAGCCGTAACCACGCTTCGGCGGCCGCGGTTCTCGACCGATCTATCGAGGCCCACGGTGGCTACCTGTTCGACCAGGCAGGCTCGGTCAGGGTCAGCTATGACGGTGAATGGCGCAATGTCGTCAAGGTGCTGCAACCGGTTCTCGTCGATGCCGGCTATCGCCAGCAGTCCGAAGAGATGCTCGACCTCGAAACTGCGGGCATCGTGCAGGTTCACAACGGCCCCGAGGGCACGAAGCTCGTTGCCCGTACGGCCGAGGACGTCTCCGTGCTCTACGACGATGTCGAGTCGGACGACGAAACGACGCGCGCCGCGTCTGCGCTGGTTGCCGATGCCTACACCATGTTCCTGGCCGGTCCGTCATTCATCCGGCAACGCGGGGCCGCGCTGACGTTGCTGGAGCCTGCGACGCGCGACGGAGAATCCTACCAGCGCATTCACGCCGTGCTCGAACCGGGATTTGGCTTTTCGGACAGGGACGAAGCCGTCCTCTGGGTCAACGATGAGACCGGCTTGCTGGGACTGGTGCACTTCACGATCGACGGACTTGCGTCGACGCGCGGCGCCCACGTTGACGTCGCGTTCAGCGAATACAGGGAGATCGACGGCTTCATATGGCCGACCGAGTTCTACGAGCGCGTGCGGGCGCCGTTGCGAGTTGCCGCCCACAGCTGGTATGTGATCGACCTCGAGGTTTCTCCTGACAGCGTCGACGACTACCTCGCGAGGGCCGACGCCGGCAACTGATTCGGCTACAATGCGACCTTTCGCCGCGGCCGTGCATCCATTGCTACGGGATGGGATAAAACCGGGGAGAGAGATCCATGAATGTAGCGAAAGTCGTTATCAGCCTTGTTGCCGTCGGCCTGTTCGGCGTCGCCGTGGCCCAGGACCAGTCGCGCGTCAAGATCGAGGTCAAGACAGACGACATCTTTCACGACGGCATGCACATTGCCCTCGACGGCGATGATCTGGGTGTCGACCTGCACGAGATGCAGGAAGGCGAAAACCAGGCCATCGTCGACGACCAGGGCCGCACGATCCTGATCACACGTGAGGCAGACGGTTTCCGTTTCGACGTCGACGGCAAGTCCATCAAGATGCCGATGCTGCACGGCGATCACGAAACCATGAAGAAGATTCACGTAGAGCACGACGAGGACGTCCATGTGCGCGTGTTCCACGATTCTGTCGAAGTTGACGGTGAGCAGGAAGGCGAGCACACCGTGAAAATCGTCAGGAAAGTCGAAGTCGTTACCGAGTAAGCCAGGTACAGGTGTCGCCCGACGAAATCAGGACAATGAGCGGTCTGGAGGTGCTGACCGCAATCTCCGACGGGCGCATCGACCATCCGAGCATGGCCCATACACTCGGCTTCCGCCTGACGGAAGTCGAGGAGGGCTTTGCCGTCATCGAGGGTTCGACCGGGCCCGACTATTGCAATCCCAACGGCACCATCCACGGCGCCTGGCCCGCCGCCCTGCTGGACTCATGCATGGGTTCGGCGGTGCACTCGATGTTGCCGGCGGGAGTCGGCTTCACGATTGTCGAGGTAAAAATCGATTTCGTGCGATCGATTACTCTAAAGACCGGCCACGTCCGCGCGGAGGGCAAGGTGGTGCGAGTCGGCAAGCAGATCGGCCAGTCCGATGGCGTCATCTACGACGACGAGGGCCACGTGCTGGCCAAGGGATCGGCTACATGCCTGTTGTTTCGGCCGCGGGGCTAGTCGCGCCGGCAGTTTTGCCGCAGAAGAGGGACGGAAGTGCGGTGATACACTCGGCGTCTGGAAACGACCCGAAGCGGCCGGCGCCTTCTTCGGTTTCAAGAGAACTATGTTCGATCACGTCAAGTTCGGAGTTCGCGACTTCGCGCGGAGCAAGACCTTCTACCTGAGGGCGCTCGAACCACTTGGTGTCACCGTCGTCACAGACTGGCCGCCAAATGGGGCTGAGCTGAGTAAACCATCGGGCATGACTTCCCTGTGCATATACCAGACGGACGAGAAGCCCGCGCATCTGCATATTGCTTTCATGGCCGAGAGCCGACAACAAGTCGATGCATTCCATTCCGCCGCTCTCGGCGCAGGGGGGCAGTGCAACGGGCCGCCTGGATTGCGCCCGCAGTACAGTGGCCAGTATTACGCGGCGTTCGTTTTCGACCCCGACGGGCACAACATTGAAGTGGTTTGTCATGAATCTGAGGCCTGACAAGTCAATGGAGCTACTTTTAGGCAAGACGCCGAATCACTCCGAACGGTAGCTCATGGCCGGAAGCAGCCCTTGGCCTGGTCTGAGTTAGAATGACGGCTTCTGACCCTTTGCAGTCTTCGCACCCTAAAGTTTTTTTCGATGCTTCTCTCTATTACTGATCGCCTGTCGCCATTGGGTATCACTGGAGCCACAAGATGATTGGAGCCTTCGTTACTTTTCTAGTCCTGTTCGGCCTCATTAAGATTTTTGAACGTAAGAGGGATGACCTCGACAACTTCAGCATTGCAACTGTGGCGATTGTCCCTATCCTGTCATTCGTCCTTGTTGGGGGTGCGCTGCTCTTCTTCTATCCAGATCCGACGTTGCAAATGCTTCTGCCGCCACTCGTCTTAGTCGGAATGACTTTCGTAATACTCTGGAAGAATCTCGAAATTCCTGTCGGCCGATCGATCGGATACACGGTTGTCGTTGTGTTAGTCAATGAACTTCTGGCGTACTTTCTCGCGCCGAGGGCGCACTAATTAATAATGATCTGCTATCGAATTAGGAGCATGGCGTGAGAATTGATCTGGTCCTCGTTAGGCTCGGGGCAATATTCATAATCGTCTACGCACTTCAGAATCTGGCTAACTACCTGCTCTTCATTCTGGGCGGTGAAGGAAATACAGCCATCGCTATTTTTGAATTCTGCTTGGTTTTCGCAATTCCCGCATTGATTTCATGGGTGCTATGGCGATTCCCATCCACGGTGGTGGGTAATCTCTACTCTGGCGACAGAGGATCTTCGGAGGGCGGCGACGGTACCGACCGTGCTCTCTTGATTGGCATTTCGCTCGTAGGTGTTTACACATTAGTGTTTGGGATTATTGACCTCGCATTTTTCGAAGCACATCGATTCGCTGAATTCAGGCTGGCTGGCTACGCCGACTATTTCGATTTCCCGATCCTGCCGCAGACTTTTGCCGGGAGGGTCGCAAACCTGGTGCAGATACTGCTCGGCCTTGTGCTGGTTTTTGGCCGAAGAGGAATAGCATCGTTTTTGCGCCAAGTAAGAATGCCGGGCGCAAAGCCCCAGTAAAGCGGCCCTGTGAGTGTGCCGAACCGGACGCTGTCGCTGGATCGACCTGCCGACAGTTATGATGCTTCGCTGACTGTCCTGACTGGAGCCGGTCAAAATTGAACATGCGAGCACTCGCAATACTGGTGGCGGTCTGCCTTCTAAGTGCGTGTTCGTTTGACAGTACGTTCTTCCCTGTTGATGGGAGGCCCGATCGCCAACCTGCCGCATACAAAGAGGACGTCATGCTGATTTCAGCTGATGGGCACAGCATTCATCACGTCCTGATCAAACCTCAATCAGACCCCAAGGCCACAATCTTCGTATTTCACGGTAGCGGTTCGAAAATATCGAATTGGACCAGTTTGCTGGCGCCACTGCTGGATGACGGCTACCAGGTTTTTCTCATGGAATACCGGGGATTCGGGATTTCTGAGGGGGAAGCCAGCCATGAGAATGTGGCCGCAGATGCACACAGCGCGTTCCAGCATCTCGTCAGACGTGACGACGTCAAAGACCGTCCGCTGTTGGTTCTGGGGCAATCGTATGGTGCGCAACTCGCTATCAGCATTGCAGCCAACCACACTGAAGAGGTCGCTGCGCTGATAACTGAGGGTGCTTTTACTTCATTCCGAGATATAGCTGTCCATTCATCTCCGTGGATTGCAAAACCATTCACATGGGCTTTTTTCGTGAATCCCTATAGCTCGACAGAATTGATCAAGCAGGCGTCAATGCCGAAGTTGATCATCCATAGCCAGGACGATGAAATCGTCCCGTTCTACATGGGGGAAGAGCTCTTTGAGAAGGCTAGTGGTCAGAAGGAATTTTGGATGATTCACGGACAGCATGCGGATGCATTGGTTGATTATCCGGCGGAAACAGTCTTCAGAATAAACAGAATAGCGGGATTGGCGCCTGACTGAGCAGTTGAATCACCTCGCGAACTCCGGGCGAACGTCGCTGTACTTATGAATGACTGCAACTGGCCGAAAGCAGTCTTGTTCGACACTCCAAATGATTTCGCCTGGACGGCCGGTGTCGGAAAAAATAGCCGTCAACCGCCTGGAAAATCGATCGGGTGCCTGGCCTCGGCCCAGGCGACAATGCCGCCGTTCATCGACTTGACGTCCTTGTAGCCCAGCGCCTCGGCCGTCAGCGCGGCGAGGGCAGAGCGGCCGCCCGTGCCGCAGTAGAGCACGATTGGCTGCTCCTCAGGGGGCACATTCATGTTGCTGCGGTTCTGTGCGACGACGTTGTGCAGATCAAACTCGAGCATGCCGCGTGGCAGGAGCACGGCGCCGGGAATATGACCGCGCTGGAATTCCATCGGCTCGCGAATATCGATGAACAGCGTGTCGGCGCCGAGGCAGTCATGCACATCGGCAACCGAGCATTCCTTTATGGTCGCTTTTGCTTTCGCCACCAGGTCGGACGGGTTAACCAGCATCGTCAGGTTCCTGTGTCGGGGGCGCGTAGGGGTTCGGCGGCATCAGGTCCCGCGGGATAGCGGCGCGTCGCTGGTCCTCGCGCGGCGGATAGTGTTCCGCCAGGTACGTCAGGATCTTGTCCTCGATCTCCGGCGTGAACTGCCAGAGATTCTGCTTCTTCTGCATCCAGCGAATCATCTGCAGCCACTGTTCCCGCGTGCCGCGTTGCTGTGTGATCAGCTTGGCGGAATGGCAAGCGATGCAGTTGCCCAGGACGATTTGCCAGTCGCCAGTCATCTTCAGCCCCGAGAACGGATCAAGCGGAATCTCGTCCGCCAGGACGGGCGTCGTAACCAGTAACAGCAGTACGAGGCCGAGCTTCTTCATCAAACGACCTGAACCGCGATACGGTGGCAGGCGTTGTTCAGATAGCCTTTCGGATTCCATCCGGGCAGCACCATCGGCTGCGACCGGCCGGCGTCGTCGGTGGCGCGCGCCCAGACCTCGTAGTAACCCACCTGCGGGAACTCGACCTCGGTCGTCCAGCGCTGCCAGGCATGACGGTTACGCGGGGCTTTGAGATTCGCTTCTTGCCAGGTGGCGCCAAAGTCGATCGATACGTGCATCTTGTCGACGGCGTTGTCGCCGGCCCAGGCATGGCCCCGCAGTGCCAGTTTCTCGCCGAGCGCATGCTCGATGCCGGATTTCGGGAACGTGACCAGGGACTTCACAGGCATCGACTCGATGATGCACATCTCGTCGTCGGGTACGACGCTGCCCGGCGCCACGGCCGTGCAGGGCACCCGGTACGACGTACCTGTCATCTTGGGGCCGTCGTGCACGACATTGCGGACCACAATCTTCCGCAGCCACTTGCCCGCAACGGAACCGGGCCAGCCAGCGATCACGAGGCGCAGCGGATAGCCGTTCATGTGCGGTATGTCTTCGCCGTTCATCGCCCAGGCAATCAGCGCTTCGTCCTCGAGCGCCTTGTGCATGGGGACGCCGCGGGAGATCGGCACCTTTGCCGGGTCGCCGCTCGCGTGCGTATCGGCGCCGTAGTAGGCGACGTACACGGCGTCGTCCTTGATGCCGGCATGCTCCAGCACGTCCCTGAGGCGCACCCCGGTCCATTCCGGGCAGCCCACGGCGCCAACGGACCACTGGTTGCCCGAGGCCGGCGGGACGAATTCGCTGCGGCCGTTACCGCCGCACTCGAGCTGCAGCTGGTAGGTGTGGTGCTCGAACCGCTCCTTGAGTTCGGCCACGGTAAACGTCATGGGGTTCGCGGCGGACTCGCCGCCAATCTCGAGTTGCCAGGCGTCCGGGTCGACATTGTCCGTGGCCGGCGGCGTGCCGTTGTTGCGCACGAACAGGTGCTTGCCCGGCGTGATTTCGTCGTCGAGCAGGTGCGCGGGCGTCTCGGCGTTGACGGGCCTGTCATTGAGGATGATCAGGCCTTCCTTGCCCGGCAGCTTGAACGGCTGACCCGACTGCGCCAGCGCTGCCGGGATCAGGCCGCCCGGCATCAGGTGTGCGAACGGAATCGAAGCACCCACAGCGGCCGACATCGCGACGAGCCCGCCTTTGGTCAGGAATCCGCGGCGCGTTACCGGGTCGGTCTTGCGGCCCCAGACGATGTCATCGGCAGCTTCGGGATCGTCTGCGTAGAGTTCGTGAATGCCACGTTGCTTGTCCGACATCGGTTTACTCCATTAGTACAGCACGCTGATCAGGGTCGCGCTAACCACGCCGACGAGCAGCGCCGAGAACAGTCCGACACCGAGCGGTTTCAGGCCGATGTGGATCAGGCCTTTCACGCTCGTGCCCAGTCCAACAGCGGCCATCGCGATGCCGAGGCAGAATTCGGCCGCCGTCTTGGTCCAGGACACGATTTCGCCCCAGGTGTCCGCGGGGATAAAGCCAAACGCCATGTCGCCCATGTCGCCGACCGTGCGGATCAGGCTCATCAATGCAAAGCCGACGATGAAAAGCGGCACCATCGTCCACCATTTCGGCGCTTCGCCGGCCTCGGTCGACCTGCGATGGTAAATGATGCTCATGAGCGGGATGACGGCAAGCATGCCGAGGTTGCGCACGAGCTTGGTCACGGTGGCGACGTCGAGTGCCTGCGGGTCGCCGTAATACTGCTGGTAGACGAGTCCGGCGCCGGCAACCTGCGCGGTCTCGTGCACCGACGTGCCGAGAAACAGGCCGGCCGCGAACGGGTCGCCGCCGAACATGTAGTGCGCCGCGAACGGGTAGACGAGCATCGCGATTACACCGAACAGCGTAATGCAGGCCACCGAGTAGGCGACCTCGTCGTCCTTGGCGCCGATGGCCGGGGCAGTGGCCACGATCGCCGTGGCGCCGCATATGCTGGTGCCAACCGCGATCAAGGTGCCCAGGCGTTCGCTGAGGCCCACCTTCTTGCTGATGTAGGTCACGACGACGAGCGCCGCAACGACGGCGCCGATGATGATCGGCAGGCTCTGCAGGCCAATGGCGCCGACCTCGCCGAGGCTCAACCGAATGCCCAGCAGCACAATGCCGAGCCGCAGCACCCGGACCAGCCCGAAGCGAATGCCCGGGTCGAAGCTCTTCGGCAGTGTAATCGTGTTGCGGACGAGAATGCCCAGCAGAATCGCCATCATGATGGCACTGATGGGGCTCTTCGGCAGCCCCATCAGGTCGACGCCGATGAACACGGACAGGTAGTGGCCCGCGATGGCGAGCGCCAATGCGAGGACCAGCCCCGGCAATACAGCCATGATCTAGCCTCCGGCGTTAAGCGAGATCAGGCGGCGTTGTGCTTGATCAGGAAACGATAGACGTCACCGTCAACCGAGTGCTCGACGATTTCGTTGCCGGTCTGGCGGCAGAATGCCTCAAAGTCCGCCACGGAACCCGGATCCGTCGCCAGGACCTCAAGCGTACCGCCCGACGGAACTTCCTTAAGCGCCTTGCGTGCCTTGAGAATGGGTAGCGGGCAGTTCAGCCCCTTGGCGTCGAGTGTATGGTCAGCCATTTCCTGTAACTCCGGTTAGATAAACAGATTGATATGAGCGTTCGAAGCGACCTCGATGTAGGTCGCGGCGCCACCGATGTCGACACCGTCGATCATGTCTTCCTTGTCGTACTCGAACAGGTCCATGGTCATCTGGCAGCCGATCATGCGAACCTCAGCCTCCACGGCCAGTTCGCGCAATTCTTCGATCGAAGCAACGCCCTTCTTCTTGATCAGGTTTTTCATCATGACCGAGCAGGCGGCGTCGACGCCGGGGATCGCAGTCACGAGGTTGGGCAGACCCATGTGGCCGCCCATCATCGGCATCTTCATGGCCGGGTTGCCGGCAGCCGTCACCTGCAGGTCGAGTTTCTTGAGCAGCAGGGGCAGGCCATAGAATGTGAAGAACATTGTGACAGGCAGGCCCATCGCTGCGGCCGTCGTCGCGAGAATGAACGGCGGATAGGCCCAGTCGAGGCTACCCTTGGTGACGATGATGGACATGCTCTTCTCTTCAGGCGCCGCTACCGGTGCCACGGCGTCTTGGACGACTTGAGCTTCACTGGACATAGATTTCACCTCTTGATGTTCGGGGTTCCAGCCTTCGAGGGCATATTAGAATATCAGAATTGTCTTTATTAGGGGGATAGAATATTCTCGTTTGCCAGGAATTGCTTGATACTCTCGATAGCAGGTCACCCCTTGAATGCATAAGTTACAGCCGGAAAGCGCTCCCCAGCAGCACCCACTGTACATCGGCAGTGAGGTTTTCCGGCGCGCAGCTTTCGGCCCCAACCACCCGCTCAAGATCGTGCGCCACTCCGCGGTTCTCGACCTCGTGCGGATTCTGGGCTGGCTGCACGACGATGATTTTCGCACGCCGCAACCTGCGACGGTCGCGCAACTCACCGCGTTTCATGATTCCCGCTACGTGGAGGCGCTGCAATACGCAGATTCCACGGCCAGGGTCGACCCCGCGACCCGCGAGCGCTACCACATCGGAACGCTCGAAAACCCGCTGTTCGAGGGACTGTTCGAGCGTGCGGCCACGACGGTCGCCGGATCGATCCTGGCGGCAAGGCTCGCGCTGCAGGGCCACGTGGCCTTTCATCCGTCCGGTGGCACGCACCACGGGCGGCGTGATCGCGCCAGCGGCTTCTGCTACTTCAACGATCCGGTCTTCGCCATCCGGACATTTCTCGAGGGCGGCTGCGAGCGCGTGCTGTATGTCGATCTCGATGCCCACCACGGTGACGGTGTGGAGGAAGCATTCGTCGATGAACGCCGCGTAATGACGCTGTCGATTCACGAGCAGGACCGCTGGCCTTACAGCGGGCTGGCGGATGACCGGCGCAGCGGTGGCGCCAGGAATTTCCCGGTGCCGCGGCATTTCAACGATGCCGAACTTCGGTACCTGGTCGAGAACGCGGTGCTGCCTATTGCCGGGCGCTTCGAACCAGACGCACTGGTCATCTGCTGCGGCGCCGATTGCCTCGCCGGCGATCCACTGTCATCGATGGATCTCAGTAACGTCGCCCTCTGGGACACGGTCGACCGGTTGCTGGAGTTCGGAAATCCTACGGTCATACTCGGCGGCGGCGGTTACAACCCGTGGACCGTCTGTCGCTGCTGGGCCGGGCTGTGGGGACGGCTGACGGGGCAGGCCATGCCCGAGTCGTTGCCCCCCGACGCTGTCAAGATGCTGACAAGGATGGAATGCGACCTGATCGACGACGAGGACGTGAACCCGCGCTGGCTGTCGACGTTGGTGGATACCCCCTATGACGGCCCGGTTCGCCCCGAGATAGAATCGTTGGCTGCGCAGCTGGTAAAGGACTGACGGGATGGCATGGATTGACTACCTGGCCGACATCGAGGACCTCGAGGACGCTGACTTCGACGCGACGCTCGTCGCGCGGTTCGAACGTGCCGCCGAAGGGCGCCAAGCGCGGCCAATTCGTTTCTCCACGCCGACCTTCAAGGAATACGAGACCAGCGAACTGAAGGGCTGTGGCAAAAACAGCTTCCCGGCTTTTTCGATCACGGCAGCCGCCTGCGGCCTGAACTGCGATCACTGCCAGAAGAAGATCCTGGAGCCGATGATTCCGGCCACAAACCCGGAGATGCTGGACGCCAAGGTGCGCCAGCTCATCGACTCGCAGGGACTCAATGGCTTCCTGCTTTCGGGCGGATCCAACAAGCGTAACGAGATCAATTACATGCGTTACCTGCCCGTGGTCGAGCAGCTCAAACGCGATTTCCCGGACATGCGCATTGCCGTTCACAGCGCCCTGATGAAGGAAGACCAGGCGAAAGCCATGGAGTCGGCCGGCGTCGATACCGTGATGATGGACGTCATCGGCGCCAACGAGACGATTGAAGAAGTTTACAAGCTGAAGCGGCCGGTCGAGGACTTCGAGGAGACCCTGGCCGCGCTGTGCGCGACCTCGATGGAGGTTACGCCGCATATTGTCGTCGGCTTGCACTACGGACGGATTCTCGGCGAGGCGAACGCACTCGACATGGTCAGCCGTTACCCGGTAACGGCGCTGGTGCTGGTCGTGATCATGCCGTTCTACGCCAAGCCGGGAACCTTCGAGACGCCCGCGACCCGCGATGTCGGCGAAATTTTTTACGAGGCGCGCCAACGCTTGCCCGAGCAGCAGGTGCTGCTGGGTTGCGCGCGGCCGCCGGGCATGCACAAGCGCGTCACCGACGCCTACGCCATCATGGCCGGTCTCGACGGCATCGCCTTTCCGGCCGAAGGCGCCGTCTCGGTTGCCCACTCGATCGGGCGGCCGTTCGAGCAGGCCCATTCCTGCTGCTCGATCAAGCTGGGCAGCGAACTGAAAACGAACGCGGCGCGCTCTTGCGCGGCCTGAGACGAGGACAGCGACGATGAGTTGTATCGAACCCAAATCCAGCACCGCCATGGAGCCGCGTTTTCCCGACAAGACGCCGGCCGATCGCCGCAATGGCATGCACGTCAAGGCGAACGACATTCCGCCGCAGGGCGTTTACCTGCCCAACAACAACTACCTGGCGCCGCACATGCGGTCGCCCGAGTACGTGCAGATGTCCAACGCCGCCGCGATCACGCTGGGCATCATGGGCGGCCGCATGCACCGCTGCGAATGCACGCGCTGCCTCAACCTGCTGCTGACCTATCCGGAAGGCTGCCGCGCGAACTGCGCCTACTGCGGGCTGGCGCGGCATCGCGAGGCCGACCGCGATTACGCGGACCGCAATTTCATCCGCGTCGACTGGCCCGCCGTACCGATGGCCGACATCGTCGACATCGTGGCGCAGGATCCCGAGAACAGTCCGTTTCACCGCATGTGCATCTCGATGATCACGCACCCGCGCTCCGAAGACGACACGTTCTCGGTGCTCGAGCAATGGACCAGCAAGATCGACCCGGACGCCATCCCGATATCGATCCTGTCCAACCCCACCACCATGACGCGCGACGACGTCCAGAAAACGAAGGATCTCGGCGCCGACATCTTTACGGTCGCGCTCGACGCCGCTACGCCCGACGTCTTCGACAAGACCCGCGGCAAGGGTGTGCAGTCGCCGCACAAGTGGTCCAAGTACTGGGAGATCATGCTGGAGGCCAGGGATATTTTCGGTCCGCAGAAGTTTGGTGCGCACATCATCGTGGGCATGGGCGAGACCGAGTACGAAGTGCTCAACCTCGTACAGGAACTCGTCGACCTCGGCGGCCACAGCCACATGTTCTGCTTTTTCCCGGAGGAGGGGTCGCTGATGGACCACCTGCCGGCAACACCGCGTGACCAGTGGCGGCGGGTGCAGCTGGCGCGTTACCTGATTGACTATCGAGGCGTGCGCGTCGACCAGATGACGTTCGACGACCAGGGCCGGGTCAAGACCTACGGCATCCCGGACGCCGAGCTGTCAGACGTGATTGACGCCGGTATCGCGTTCCGCACCTCGGGCTGCCCGGGCAAGTTCCAGGAAGACATTTCGGCCTGCGACCGGCCCTACGGCGATTCGCCGCCGTCGAATATCGCGAGTTACCCGTTCCAGCCGAACAAGAAAGACGTCAGGAAGATTCGCAAACAGCTCGATATCCCTGTGCGCGTCGAGTAAGCAGGCGGACGAGATCATGGCCGGGACGTTTCGGATCATCGACACGGGCGTGCGCGAAGGGCGCGCCAACATCGCGTTCGACGCGGCGCTCATCGAGGAACGCCAGGCCGGGCGTGTCGCCGACACGATCCGCTTCCTGCGCTTCCCGCCGACGGCACTGATCGGCCGCCACCAGGACCTGAGCCGCGAGATTAACCTCGACTACTGCGCCCGGAACGGCATCGGCACGGTGCGCCGCATCACGGGTGGCGGCGCTATCTATCTCGATGAAGGCCAGCTCGGCTGGGAGCTCGTGTTCCATCGCTCCTCGCTGGGCGTTGCCGCCTTGCCCGACCTGGCCGAGAAGATCTGCAATGCAGCGGCGCTCGGTTTCAAACACCTGGGGGTCGACGCGAGATTCCGGCCGCGTAACGACATCGAAGTCGACGGGCGCAAGATCAGCGGCACGGGCGGTTTTTTCGACGGCGATGTGCTGATCTACCAGGGCACGGTTCTCGTCGACATGAACTCGCAACAGATGGTCAGCGCGCTGAACATTCCCGAGGCCAAGCTGGCCAAGCGCGAACTCGACTCCGCCGCGCAGCGCGTCATCACGCTCAAGGAACTCCTCGGCGACGGCCTGCCCGACATCGAGGCTATCAAGTCGGCGCTGATCCGGGGTTTCACCGAGGGCCTCGGCATCGAGGCAGAGCCGGGCGAGATCACCGGGAACGAGGAGGCGCTGGCCAGGCAGTATTTCAGCGAAGAGATCGGCACCGACGAATTCGTGGCCGAGATCGACAATCCGGGCGACGACAACGAGACCCTGGCGGGTTCGCACACCGGGCCGGGCGGCACCATCGACACGTTCGTCAAACTCGAGGGTCCCACGAAGGGCATCCTGCAGCGAGTCCTCGTAACGGGCGATTTTTTCGTCACGCCGCCGCGCATCGTGTTCGATCTCGAGGCGCACCTGGCGGGTACGCGGCTCGAAGAGATCGATGGTGAAATCGATGCGTTCTTTGCGGCCAACGACGTCGACATGCTCAGCGTCGCGCCGGACGACTTCAAGGCGTCGATCGCCACGGCTCTGGCCGCCGGAGGTGTCCATGGCTGAATGCGCGCCCGACGCATTCGCAATGGCCAATCGCACCGAGACGCCGATGAACGTCGTCGCGGTGATCCAGCACACTTCGGGTGAGTATCTCGGCCTGATGGAGGACCATCTCGAGGGGCGCCGCATTCGCTTTCAGTATTTCCGGCCGTTTGCCGGCGGCCGCAAGCTGCCGGCGAAAGACATTCCGGCGGACGCCCTGGTGCTGCTGGGCGGCGGTCCCTGGGGCAGCGCCGGGACGCGCGACCTGCCCACGCTGGCCGAGGAAGTCGAGCTTGCGCGCGTGATGCTGGAGCAGGGCACGCCGGTCATCGGCATCGGGCTCGGCGCGCAGATTCTGGCGATCGCGGCCGGTGGCTCCAGCGAGCCGGCCGAATTCGCCTTCGAGTGCCGCAAGGCCGAGCGGTTGGAGGCCGGCGCGCTCAACGGCTTCCTGCCCGAGACCTTCAACCAGGTCATCTACATGCGCGACCGGCCAGTGTTGCCGGAGGATGCCCGGATCCTCGCCCGGGACGAGACCGGGGCTCCCGCCGTCTTCCAGGTCGGTAACAATGCCTATGGTTTCCTGGGCAATCCCGGGATTAAGCTCGGCATGGTCGAAGACCTGATTATGGAATTCGAAGAGGTGCCTGATGGCGCTGCCGACAAGCTCGATCAACTGCGGGCGCTGCAGACAGACATCGAAGATGAACTGGTGCCGATCATGACCGGGCTCGTGCAGTGCACGGCGCTTATGTCATCACCCAAGGCAGCCTCTAGGGCCGCAGAGAATTTGGATAAACCAGTAATTTAGTATATGCTAATGTGCTGTTGGAATGCCGGCGCCCGCCGGTTCGCCAACGCCCAGGGGAACTAAGAATGGCTGAGAAACTCATCATCGTCATGGCGAACACCGACCCGCGCAACGGCGAGGAACTCGGAGCGCCGATCTTCCAGGCCACGGTCGCGGCCGCAATGGACTACGACGTCGACGTTATCTGCACGGCGACCTCGGGCCGGCTAATGAAAAAGGGCGTCGCCGAGGAGTTGTTCGTCAAGGAAGGCTCGCCGAAGTCCGTCTACAGCTTCATCCAGGACGCCCACGAGGCCGGCGCCAAATTCTACTGCTGCTCGCCCAACCTGGACCTGTTCGACATGACCCAGGACGACCTGATCCCGGAATGCGAAGGCATCGTCGGCGGCGCGCACCTGATCGAGCAAGTCATGGAAGAGGACGTCATGGTTCTCTCTTACTAGGGGCCCCACATGTCTCATTCGTCGACCTCCCGCGTCCAGGAATACATTGGCGACCCGGTTTCTGACCAGGCGCCGGTCGGGCGAGAGCAACTGGAAGAAATATTCCAGGACATCCAGGAAGACCTGCGTTACGACCACGAGCTCAATGGTTGTCTGAACTGCGGCATCTGCACGGCGACCTGCCCGGCCGCGCATTACTACGATTTCAGCCCGCGCGAGATCGTGCAGTTGCTCTGGACCGAGAACCTCGAGGGCATCTACGACGCCATGCAGGAGAAAATCTGGTCCTGCGCCCAGTGCTACACCTGCGCCGCGCGCTGCCCGTTCGGCAATTCTCCGGGTGGCCTCGTGATGCTCATGCGTGAGACGGCCATCAAGCATGGCATGGAGTCGGCCAAGAGCGTGCTGCGGCCGTTCAGCCGCGTCATGCTGAAACTCATTTCGACGGGCAACCAGCTGTCGCCCGACATGATCAACCCCGAGGGCTTCGCTGACTGGGGTCCCAATATTTCCAAGGTCGAGGCGCCACTGACCACGTTGCGCAAGGCGATTCCGATGCCGACCTTGCACACGACCAAGACGGCCTGGGAGGTCAATCTCAAGACCTCGGTCGAGTTGTACACGATCTGGGAAGAAACCGGCGTGCTCGACAGCCTCGAAACGATTGACGAGAACCTCTTCGACGTCATCTGCGACATCATGGACGAGAAACGCGATGACTACGATGACTGGCTCGACGAGCAGGACGAAGACTAGGAGCAGAAAATGTCGACAGGTAATGGTGGGGAACGTTTTACTGGTCACGGTTCCGAGTGGACCGACTCGAACCTGAGTCCGGAGGATGCACACGTTGCCACGGTCTGGGTCGACCAGATCGTCAACCGGCGCTCGATGCTGACGAACAAGGATCGCGTCGAGGACGTTCGCGACGCGATGTGGGAACTCGAAAAAGACGGCGAGATCCTTGTGCACCGTGTTACCGACGAGCACAAGCCGGTAACCGTGCAAACTCTCTATGGTTGGGACAAGCGCATTCCGACCACGCAACTCTGGCACCACAAGTCCTGCGGACAGTGCGGCAACATTCCGGGCTACCCGGCATCCTTGCTGTGGCTCATGAACGAGATGGACATCACCTATCTCGACGAGACCGACCAGACGTCGTGCACCGCCTGGAACTACCATGGCTCCGGAATCGGCAATATCGAAAGCCTGGCGGCCGTCTTCCTGCGTAACTTCCACCAGGCCTACGTCTCGGCAAAGGCCCAGGGCCTGCCCGATGGCTACTTTTACCCGCTGGTTCACTGCGGCACTTCCTTCGGCAATTACAAGGAGGTCCGCGGCTACCTGATCCAGTCCGCGAAGCTGCGCGAGCGCGTCCGCAAGATTCTCGGCAAGCTCGGCCGTCTCGTCGACGGCAAGCTGCTCATTCCCGAGGAGGTCGTGCATTACTCCGAGTGGTTACACGTGATGCGCGACGAGATCGCCAGGCGGCAGGTTATCGACGCGAGCCACATTCGCGCGACCGTGCATCCGGCGTGCCACGTCTACAAGATGGTCCCGGAAGACGCGATCTACGACGACAAGATTCTCGGCGGCAACCGGGTTGCCGTCACCACCGGCATCCTCGAGTCGCTGGGCACCCAGGTCATCGATTACCGGACCTGGTACGACTGCTGCGGCTTCGGCTTCAGGCACATTATTTCCGAGCGCGAGTTCACCCGTTCCTTCGCGATCGACCGCAAGCTGCGCGTCGCTGTCGAGGAGGCGCAGGCCGACATGATGATCGGCCATGACACGGGTTGCATCACGACGCTCGACAAAAACCAGTGGATCGGTGCGGCGGCCGGCAAGCCGGTTGACCTGCCCGTACTGGCCGACTGCCAGTTCGCGGCGCTGGTCTGCGGCGCACATCCGTACAAGATCGTGCAGTCGCACTGGCACGCATCGTCGACCGAGACACTGATGGAAAAACTGGGCATCGACTGGCAGGCGAAGAAAGCCGAGTTCGAGGCCTATCTCAAAGACGTCGAAGCCGGCAAAGGCGAGACGCTCTACGACCCGCGGAAGATGATCACGTCGGGTCCGGGCTTCAAAAGGCTAAGCAATGACTAAACCAATCCTGATCGTAGGCGGTGGTCCCGCCGGGCTGGCCGCAGCGCACAGTCTCGGCACCGTGGGCCGTTCCAGTATCCTGGTAGAAAAGGAAGACAAGCTGGGCGGTGCCCCGATCCTGTCCGGCTATGCCAAGCTGGTGCCGTCGGGCGAGTGGGCGAAGGACGCCATAGGCGGCATGGTGGATCGTGTCGAAGGCGACAAGAACGTTCGAATCCTGACTGATACGCGGGTTACGAAATTCGATGGTACTCCCGGGAATTTCACGGTTGATTTTTCTAACGGTGAAAACGCGCAAGTCGAGGCCGCGATACTTTGTAGTGGATTCACGCACTTCGACTCGGTCAACAAGCCCGAGTGGGGTTTCGGCACGTTCCCTGACGTCGTCACGACCACGCAGGTCGAACAGATGATCTCGTCGGGGCAGGGCGTGCGCTGTCCTTCGGACGGCCGCAAGCCGCAGCGCGTCGCTATCCTGCTGTGCGTCGGCTCGCGCGATCGCCAGATCGGCCGCGAGTGGTGCTCGAAGATCTGCTGCACGGTGTCGGCGAACATGGCCATGGAGATTCGCGAGGAACTCCCGGACTGCCATGTCTACATCTACTACATGGACATTCGCACCTTTGGTCTCTACGAAACCAAGTACTACTGGCGCAGCCAGGAAGAGTTCAAGGTCAAGTACATCAAGGCGCGCATTGCCGAAGTGACCTCGGACGGCGAGAAGCTGATCGTCAAGGGCGAAGACACGCTGGTCAAACGGCCGATCACGATACCGTTCGACATGGTCGTGCACGCAATCGGCATGGATCCGAACGTCGAGAATCCGCAGCTTGCCGAGATCTTCGGGGTCGACCTCGAAGAGCACGGCCACATTGGCGCCGAGAACCGTTATGGCGCGATGGGGCATACCTCGCGGCCCGGGGTGTTCGTTGCGGGCGCCGCAACGGGGCCGGAGACGATCGACGACTCGATCGCACAGGGGCACGCGGCAGCGATGTCGGTGCTGTCCGAACTGCATCAACCGATTGACAAGAGCGCGTAAGGCGCATGGCGCAGATCCCCGTCGTCCACGCCGCAGAGATCGAGCGTCCCGTGCTCGACCTCTCGGGCGAGGGTTTGCGGGCGATCCTGGGCGTAATGATCGCGGGCAGTGAGGACCACGGCGGCATCGAGCGCTACGTCGACGCCATCAAACTCAAGAGCGACATGTTCCGGCAGGCAGTCGGCAACGGGTCGGCGGCGAATCTCGAACTCGAGACTTTCAAGGGGCTTTGCACGTTCATGGCTACCGTGCGGCGCCGCGTCGGCAACTGGCTCACCGAAGAGACCTTCACCGACATGCGCGAGGGTATCGTCGAGCTGTTCGACGGTGACGACAATGTCGACGCCCGGGTCGCTGCATTCTGCGCGCGCTTCCCCGACGACAAGCAGCACCGCTGGGTGCGGGATCTCGCCGCCGAGCTGCTGCACAACGCCGAGCCGGAGCGAGTCCCGCTGATGACCCGCTGGGTGTGGGACGCCAAGGCGAACACCGGGGTGATCCGGGAGATCTGGCACGGCGACAACGTCGATCACATCACGATTCCGGTCGGCGACGGCTACGGCACCTACCTGATGCTGCGCGAGGAACTCAGCCAGTTTCTCTCCGACGAGGGCTTCTTCCGCGACGTCCTGCAATACGTAGACATTCTCTGCGCCCAGGTCTACGCGCAGTACATCTGCGAGCAGGGTGGCAGTTACCTGCGCGCCGATTTCTCTGCACCCGAAGACCCGATGCAGCATACGCGCAGATTGCTGGGCCTCGACGGTGTGCAGGCCGGCAGCGGCAAGACGAGACTGAAAACCATTGACGGCGACGCATTCCTGCTGCACGCCGACGAGACAAACGAACAGGCGCACTAGAAATGCCCATTCATGAAAAATCTCTGATTCGCCCCGAGAACCTGACGACTCACGACGAACTCGTCATCGACGGCGTCGACGTTTCCGGTCACTGGAGTACGTTCATCGAGTCGCGCGTCGTCAGCGACTACAACGAGAAGCTCGAGGACGAGATCGCAGCCCTCCCGGGTGGTGAGCAGATTCACCGCTGCTGGCAGTGTGGCTCGTGCACGAATTCGTGCACGGTCAACGCCATCAACCCGGACTTCAATCCGCGCTACTGGATCTACCTGATTCGCATGGGGATGGAGTCCGAGCTGTTGCGTGACAAGGACATCATCTGGCAGTGCGTGTCCTGCAACAAGTGCACCTACGCCTGCCCGCGCGACGTGTTCCCGGAGGGCGTCATGAAAGCAACGTCCCACTGGCTGGAGCGCAAGGGCCACACCGAGAAATCGCCGTCGATGCACTTCGACGAGGTCTTCACCGAGCAGGTCCTGAAGACCGGCAAGATCGAAGAGAGCCGCACGATTCGTGGCTTCTTCAAGCGTACGGGCCAGAGCCTCATGCAGCCGTGGATGGTGGAGATGACCAAGCGGATGTTGCGCGGCCTGCCGGTCGGCCTCCTGACCCGCATGGGCCTCGCGACGCTGGTCGCACCGAAGACGCGCGACTGGTCAGCGGCCAAGGCGGCCATGCAGGACTACATCGACGAGCAGCACGAGAAGCAGGAACAGGCACTCTCATCATGACGAAAAAAGACAAGTACCAGAAGGTTGCCTACTACCCGGGCTGTGCGCTCGAGGGAACCGGCCATTCCTACAACCGCTCGACCAAGGCGGTCGGCAAGGCGCTGGGACTGGATCTCGTCGAGGTCGAGAACTGGAACTGCTGCGGCGCGATGGAGGTCAAGAACGTCGATCCGAAGCTGCAGACCTACCTGTCGTCGCGCGTCATGTCGACGGCGGCCAACGAGATGGACATGGACGTCGTGATGGCGCCTTGCAACGGCTGCTATCACAACCTCAAAAAAGCCGAGTACGATCTCAAGCACGACCCCGAGTCGGTCGAGGTGGTCAGCAAGCTGTCGCAGAAAGCGGGTCACAAGACCTACGAGGCCGGCCAGGTCGAGACGATCCACGCGCTCGACTGGATCAAGGACACGGTGGGCGAAGAGGGCCTGAAAGAACGCGTCAAGAACTCGCTGAACGGCATCAAGGTCGCCAATTATTACGGCTGCATGTACACGCGGCCGCGCCACATTTTCCCCGAGAAGGACCAGGGTCCCGGGTCGGAGTCGACGTCCAAGCCGCATTTCATGGACGACCTGCTGGCGGCGGCCGGGGCGGAGAACGTCGAGTTTCCGCTCAAGACCGCCTGCTGCGGGGGCGCGCACACGCTGTCGGACAGCGATACCTCGACCAAGCTCGTGCTGAACATTCTCAAGGCCGCCAAGCTCGCCGGCGCCGACGTCATCGCGACCGAGTGCCCGACCTGTCATTCGGGTCTCGAGATGCACCAGATTCGGGCCGAGAAGGTGCTGGGCGAGACCGTGGACATCAAGATCCTGTACTTCACACAGCTGCTCGGCGTCGCGCTGGGACTCAAGCCGCGCAAAGTCGGCGTGCACGAGAACGTCTCCGACTCGAGGGGCTTTCTCAAGGAGCGGGGCCTGGCATGAGACCGCTCGCCGATATCGAGCAGGCGTTAGCCGCGATCGATGTCGAGGCTGATCCGCAGGTGGCGGCCGCCAAGTTCCTGCAACTGAGCGAGGAAGTGCTCGAGCACTGGGTGACCGCACATGGCCACGAGCCCACGGACGAGCAGCGTGAAGGATTTCGTCTGCTGGCTCTGCACCGCCAGGGCACCAAAGGCAACCCGAGTTTCAATGCCTGCCGGGAGACCTGCCGGGAGATCGCATTTCACTACAATCTCGTGACCATGCAGCCCGAACATACGGAAATTACGCATCGTGCCGAGATGCTAAGGATGGTATCTAATCACCTGTATTTGTTTGTCAGCGGCAAGCTGCAAATTGCTGCACTGGGGGAGTTTTGTTGTTCCGCAAAGCCGATCCGGTCAACCGATAACCTGGACTCTGGGACTTCAAAGGAGGCATAGCCATGCCAGTTGTACGCGGATGTAACCTGCCGGACGAGTTGCTCTACGACGTTGATAACCACATCTGGTTCCAGGACCAGGGCGATGGCACGGTCAAACTCGGCATGACGACGGTAGCCACGGCAATGGCCGGCAAACTCGTCGCCTACACGCCCAAGCGCGTCGGCCGCTCCGTTCGCGCCGGCAAGTCCTGCGGCACGCTCGAGTCCGGCAAGTGGGTCGGCCCTGCGAAGTCGCTGGCCGGCGGCGAAGTCGTCGCGGTCAATGAGGACCTCGTTGGCAATCCGAGCCTGGCGAATGACGATCCCTACGAGGCCGGCTGGCTCGTCGTTCTGAAGCCCGACGACTGGGATGGCGTGGTCGGCACGCTGACGCCCGGCGCCGATGTATCCGCGCCCTACGAGGCCAAGATGGACTCGGAGGGATTCGGCGGCTGCGCCTGACGGCTCACTCCGGGACAGTCATGAGTGCATCTGACGAGACCGTTGTGCCAGAGGACATCGAGAAGATGTCGGAGCTGCACGACATGGCGGCGCACGCTTGCGAGCTGCTCAAGGCCATGGCCAACGAGTGGCGCCTGATGATTCTCTGCCAGCTTTCCGAAGGCGAAAAGACGGTCAGCGAATTGCAGGCAATACTCGGACTGAGCCAGTCGGCGCTCTCCCAGCATCTCGCCATATTGCGCCGCGAGCGCATTGTGAGTGCACGCAAACACGCCCAGTCGGTCAGCTATTCACTGGCCGGCGACGAGGCAACCAAGGTAATGGAATCGCTGCACGACGTCTTCTGCGGTGCGGCATCCGACAAGGAGTAAAATCATGAATGTGACATCCAAACGCGCCGCGACGTTAGTGTCGGCACTGGCTTTGACCTTGCTGACCGGCACGGCGTCGGCGACCAATGGCTATTTCACGCACGGCGTGGGTACCGAGTCGAAAGGCATGGCGGGAACGGGAGTCGGCTCGGACGGCGTCAGCGGCCCGATCATGGGCGCATCCAACCCGGCGCTGGCGGTCTTTTCCAACGACAGCTGGGAAGTGGGCCTCAGCGTATTCAGCCCGCGGCGCAGCTACAGCGCCAGCTCCAGCCTGGCGCAAGGCCAGGGTGGCGCGTTTACGGTTGGCCAGGGCAACTTCGACAGCAGCAGCGAATGGTTCCCGATTCCGTATATCGCGAAGAATTTCCGCCTCGGCAACGAGTTGGTCATCAACACGTCGTTTTACGGCCGCGGCGGCATGAACACGGACTGGGATGACTCCGACATGTCCGCGACGTCGCTGGCCTGTGACCCGACCGGGCAACAGGTGGTAACTGGTCCCGGACCGTTCTGCGCCGGTGGCGCCGGCGTCGACCTCTCGCAGGCGTTCCTGTCAGTTAACCTGGCCGGCAAGGCTGGCGACGGCTTCTCCTGGGGTATCGGCCCGGTCTTCGCATTCCAGATGTTCGAAGCTGATGGCGTCGGATCGTTCACGCCGTTCACCAAGACGTTCGCAGAGTCCATACTCTCGGGCGGCGGGCCGGTGCCGGCCGATAACCTGACCAACAACGGCCGGGACACGTCGACGGGCTTCGGCTTTGCCGGCGGTATCTGGTGGGCGATGGGTGAATACGTCAGTGCAGGCCTGTCTTACCATTCCAAGTTGTCGATGAGCGAATTCGACGACTACTCAGACCTGTTCGCGGAAGCCGGTGGCTTCGATATTCCGGCTAGCACGATGTTCGGAATTTCCTTCAAGGGCGCCAATAACGTGCGCGTCAATCTGGATGTCGAACACACCGAATTCGGTGATGTTGCATCCGTCGGCAACCCGATGGCCAACATCGCCGCATGCCCGACGGCTGGCCTCGGCGGCACCGACGTCGAGTCCTGCCTCGGCGGCAAGAACGGCGCCGGTTTCGGCTGGGACGACATGACCACGTTCAAGCTCGGCGTCGAGTGGACGCACAACGATTCACGCACCTGGCGCTTCGGCTACAGCTACGGTGAGCAGCCGATCGATGGCGCCGATGTCCTGTTCAATATCCTGGCGCCGGGCGTCGTGGAGCAGCACTTCACGGTCGGCATGAGCCAGCGGAGGCCGGGCGGCGGAGCCTGGAACTTCTCGCTGATGTACGCGCCAAGCAAGGCGGTCAAGGGTGTCAACATGTTCGACCCGACGCAGGAAATCGAGATCAAGATGAACCAGTTCGAGTTCGAGGTTTCCTACCTCTGGTAATGCAGTGACATTATGAAAAAGCTCTTTATGACTATTGTGGCGCTCACCTGGGCGCCACTTTTATTTGCGGACGACGACATCGGCATATTCGAGACGATTCTCGAGTCGAAGGCGTCGTTTTCTTCCACGACCGAGGCGCTGGAACAGGCGATTAACGGTTCAGATCTGGTGCTGCAGGCCACGCACGACGTGCGCGTGCCCGGAAACAAGCACAAGGCGCGGCTCTTCGTGCTGACCTCACCGGCCTACGTCGAGGCAGCGGCGAAGGAGTCGCCACGGACTGCGTCGGCCCTGGTCTTGCGCATCGCGGTGTTCACGTCGGGCGACCAGCACGCGACGTTCGTCAACATGGCCAACCCGGTGCCGCACGCGATGATCTATTTTGCCGAATCGCGCAATTACGACGCCCTCGTGGCTGCGGCGGGCGATGCGGCGGAGGCGATTCGCGGCCTGGTTCGTGATATTCCCGGTCGGGCTGTCAGCGTACAGGCTCAACCCATGCGGTCGGAGCAGCATTACAACAAGTACAAAGGCGACGGACCGGCGCGAATGATGGCCAAGTTCCGCACCTGGGACAAGAGCCAGCTGTTGCTCCTCGAAGATTCGGCCGACAACTTCGATGCCGTGGTCGACAGGGTCGTTGCCAGCCTCGAGGACGATGAGGTGGCCGATGCGTCCGAGGCAACGGGCTGGGAGGTGATCTCCAACATCCGCCTGCGCGACGATGTGGTGCACATCGGGCTGACCAACCCGTTTATCGAGGACCGCATGATCGGCATCAACTCGCGATTCCGCAAGGAAGGCAAGAGCGACCTGTCGCCGTATCCCGGCGTCGATCACGTCGCCGCGTTGCCGACCGAGCTGCTGATCGTCCGGGAGGGCAACGATACCGTGGTTCTGCATTACGGCCAGATGTGGCGAATGCAGTTATACTTCTGGGATTCCGGTTACCGGGCGTTTACGGCCAATGTGGGTGTACCCGGCGACATCGTTGACTCCATAGAAGAGGCGGTGCTTGAGTAAAGAAAAGCTGAGCCCCGGCTTTCTGCGCCAGCAGATAGTCGGGGTCGATTCGACGTTCCGGACGCCGTTCGGCGAACGGCTCATGGTGTATTGCGATTACACGGCGTCCGGCCGCTGCCTGCGCTTCGTGGAGTCCTACCTGCAAAGCCTGCAGCGCGTTTATGCGAACACCCACACCGAGGACGACATCACCGGGCGCAGCATGACGCAGCTGCTGCACGAGGCCGAGGAGGCGATCAAGAAGTCCGTCAACGCCGGGCCGTCCGGACGTATCGTGGCTTGCGGCACGGGCGCGACCGGCGCCATCGACAAGCTGCAGCAAATCGTGGGCGTCGCGCTGGCGCCCGTGACCCGCAAGAACATCAACACGATGCTCGACGCGGCGGCGAGCGAATTCGATGCCGCCGAATTCCAGGCGGTGCTGGACAAGCACCGCCCGGTGGTATTCGTCGGACCCTACGAGCACCATTCAAACGAGATATCCTGGCGCGAATCGCTGGCCACGTCGGTTGAAGTCCGCCTGACCGCCGATGGCAACATCGACCTCGAGCATCTCGAGCAACTGTTGCAGGCGCCCGAGTACCAGGACCGCCTGCGGATCGGCTCGTTCTCCGCCGCATCGAACGTGACGGGCATCCGCAGCAACGTGCACGAGATCACCAGTCTGCTGCACCGGTATGGAGCGATGGCCTGCTTCGATTACGCGGCGTGCGCGCCCTACGTCGATATCGACATGAACCCGGAGCCCCGCGGCGACGAGGATCCCTCGATCGATGCGATCTTCATTTCACCGCACAAGTTCCTGGGCGGCCCCGGGTCCAGCGGCGTGCTGGTCTTCAACGAACGCATCTACCACCGCGACCTGCCGCCGAGCATGAGCGCGGGTGGCACGGTCGACTACGTCGGCCCCGAGGACCAGGATTTCATCAGTCGCATCGAGGAGCGCGAGAAGGCGGGCACGCCGGGCGTGTTACAGACGTTGAAGGCGGGCCTCGTATTCGAGATCAAGGACCGGGTTGGCGTCGACGTCATCGAACGACGCGAGCACGAGCTGACGAGCAGGGCGCTGGCCAGCTGGGGCGAAAACGACAACATCGAGATCCTCGGCAACCCGGATGCCGCGCGCCGCGTCGGCATAATCTCGTTCAACGTGCGCGATGCGCGTGGTCACTATCTGCACCACAAGTTCGTGACGGCGCTGCTCAACGATTTGTTCGGAATTCAGTCGCGCGCAGGCTGTTCCTGCGCCGGCCCCTACGGCCACCGGTTGCTGAATATCGACCTGGATACGTCAGAGCGCTACCGCAGCGTCGTGCAGCAGGGCCATTGCGGCATGAAGCCCGGCTGGTGCCGGGTGGGCCTGCACTGGGTCATGGACGACGCCGAGGCCGGCTACGTCATCGACGCCGTGCATTTCATCGCCAACCACGGTCACCACTTCCTGGCGGTGTACGACTTCGACCTGTCGACGGGCACCTGGTCGCACAAGCAGGACTGCTGCAAATTGCCGAAGTTCGAGCTCGACGCTGCGCTGGGTCACGAGGAGGGCGAGCCGGCTATCCTGTCACTGCCGCTGCGCAAACAGCTCTACGATCACTACATGACCGACGCCAGGCGCTGGGTCGAACGCCTGAGCCGGGACCCCAAGGAAAAACTGCAGTCCCTCGAGGGTGAACTCGGAGAACTGCAGTTCTTCGCACTTCCGGAAAGCGCGACGAGGAAACACTGACACCAGCTGGGAGAGTGCGGCCGGGGAGGTGCTCATCGGAAGTAAAGCGCAGCGAAGCGAGCCATGAAGATGAGTACCTCCGCGGCCGCGCTTTCTGCGTGATGTTAATTAGTCCTCGACGAGGTTCTCCGCAACGAGTTCGAGGAGGCTTTCCATCTTCTTGTCCCAGTTGAAATGCTCTTTGGCGTCGTTGTAACTCTGCCTGCAATTGGAGCAGGTCGATAGCACGGTATCCGCGCCAGTGGCTTCAATCTGGTCCATCTTTAGCCCGAAGACCTTGTAGCGCAGCTTGTCGGCACGGTGGATCGTGACGACACCGCCGCCACCACCACAGCACCAGTTGAAATCGCCGTGCGGCGTCATTTCCTTCAGGTCGAGACCCAGGGCTTCCATGACTATGCGTGGAGCCTCGGTCGCGCCGCCGCGCCGGGCGACCTGGCACGGGTCATGGAACGTCACGGTCTGGTCGACCTTCCTGACTTTCAGCCTGCCTGAGCTTATGACGTCGGCCAGGAATTCGGAGATGTGTTGCACCTTGAACGGCAGTGGTTTGCCGTACATCGCGGCCCCCTGCCAGCGCAAGGCACCGTAGGCATGGCCGCATTCCGGCAACACGACGAGCTTGGCGCCGCAATTGACGGCGGCCTCGATCAGCTTGAGCGTTGCGTGCTTCTGCCATTCGACGTTGCCCGCCATCATGCCGAAGTTGGTCGCCTCGTAGCCCTCGGTGCGGAAGGTCCATTTCTCGCCCAGAGCGTTGAGTATCTTCGCCGTCGCACCGATCGCATTCGGGTACTTCATGATTTCGATCGATGACATCGACACGAGAATGTCGGCTTCCTCTTCGTCGACGTACACCTCGGTGTCGTGTTCGTCAGCCATCCAGTCGGCGCGGTCCTCGAAAACCTCGGCCGTCGCGCCTAGCGGACTGCCTTGCTCCCGGGCCCGTTGTGCAACCGCGTGCAGCTCGTCCGGAATCAGGCCGGCCTTGAACATGCCGTGACGCGCCTGGCCGACGAGCGTTGCGATGTCGATACCCATCGGGCACACCAGCGAGCAGCGTCCGCACATCGTGCAGGAGTCGTAGAGCAACTCCTGCCACTCGCCAAGCTGCTCGACCGAGATCTTGCGTTTCAGGCCAAAGAGCCGATAGAAGAAGCCGAACGGACTGTTCTCGCGTTTGTACAGCTGCTTGAAGATCTCGAGCTTCCAGATAGGCGTATATTTTGGATCCCCTGTCTGGACGTAGTAGTGACAGGCCTCGGCGCACTGACCGCAGTGCACACAGGCCTCCATGTAAGTGGCCGTCGTACGATTGATGTTCTTGGCGAGATTCGCCATAGCACGGCGCAGGCGCTCATCAACGTCCATGTCACCCTGGGTGTCATGGCGCGTTTCCGGCTCCTTGACCGTCAGGCGTTGTTCGCTTTCGTCCAGGGGATATTGTTCGATGGCTTGGGTCATACCTTGGCCCCCCTGCGTGTGAATGTCAGGCCCGTGGTGTAGCGGGACCCTACTGCAAGGAATGAGTGCATCAGCTTGCCGAACGGGAACCAGATCAGGAACACGTTGAAACTGAGGATGTGAATTGCCAGCAGCGTTTCATACCGCGCCCCGACGTGCGCGACCGCGAGTAGACCCGTGAGGACCGGCGCCGTCGTGACGAGCCAGGTGAAATAGTCGTCAAAATTCGACAGCAACTTGAGCACCGGGTGCCGCATGCGACGTCCGATGGAAACCAGCAACGCCGCGAACGTTAGCGCAGCTGCAATATGAATAGCAACGCTCGGCAGTGCCGGCCAGGACAGTCCGGTAAAGCTCTCGATGAACATGATGTGCGGCGCGCTGCCAAAAATGACGATCGCGAGCCCGATGTGCATCGTGTAGGCCAGCATCGTGCTGTTGGCGGTGCGGGCCCGAAACTCCTTGTGGTGCAGAAACCGGGAGAAGATCGTCCGTAACCCGCCGGAACGCTCACCGCTGAAGCGGGCTTCGGAGATATCGATCTTTTTGGGGATGAGAAAGAGATGTACGAGGCGCCAGATCAGGCCAGCGACGAAGATCAGTGATGCCACCTGCAGGGCGGGCCCGCGGGCGAATTCGAGGAGATCCATGGTGTTCCCCTGTGTCCAGTGGTTAGACCAACCCCTGTGGGCCGTCGCATATTAGTATTAGCTGATATTCGACTATTTGCGATAAGGGAAACTGCCTACCACAAGTACAGTAGAATCGAGACATGGCCTCTATCCGGTTGATAATTCCAGTTTTATTTCTTGCAGCGTGTGGCGCGGAACCGCCGCCCGACCCGCCCGAGGAGCCGGGACCGGCGGCGCCCGAGCACGCCATTGCCGAATCCGGGCAGGAAACCGCCGAGATCGAGGAACTGCCTCTCAACCCGTCGACCGGCGAGTTGCTCCCGATGCCATTCGCGATCATCTGGGCGCCGGCGCTCGTCAATTATGAGCAGATGATCGAACGCCGCGTCATTCGCGTGGTCGTGCCTTACGGCGGTTACCAGTTCTATTACGACGAGGGGCGGCCGCGAGGCGCCATCTACGAGCTCGTGCAGCGTTTCGAGAAGTTCATGAACGACGAGCTCGGCCGGCGCAATATCAAGGTGTATGTCGTCGTGATTCCGGTCAGTCGCGAGGAGCTGCTGCCGGCGCTCGCCGCCGGCCATGCGGATTTCGTGGCCGCGGACCTGACGATCACGGACGAGCGATCGGCGCAGTTCAGCTTCAGCCGGCCTACGCTGACCGGTATCAACGAAGTTATTGTGACAGGCCCGGAGGCGCCACCCATTACATCGATCGACGATCTTGCCGGGCAGGAGATCGCGGTGCGCGCATCGAGCAGCTACTACGAGCACCTGCAGCGGCTGTCCGACGAGTTTCGCGACAAGGGTCTCGAGCCGCCGGTCATACGGCCGGTGGATGAACTGCTCGAAGCGGAGGATCTGCTGGAGATGCTCGATGTCGGCATATTCGGCATGACCGTGCTCGACGACTACAAAGCCGGGTTCTGGGCGGGGGTGTTTCCCAACATCACGGTCCGCGAGGACCTTGTCGTCAACGAGGGCGGGGGAATCGCCTGGGTCACCCGCAAAGACACGCCGGAGCTCCTGAACAAGATCAATCGCTTCCTGCGCAGGTATGGCAGGGGCACGCTGGTCGGCAACGATACGTTCAACCGCTACCTCGACGACGCCAATCGCGTACGCTGCGCGCATTCGGGACAGAGCACCGTGCGAACCGAAGAACTGGCGCGGTACTTTCGCGAGTTCGGCGAGCGCTACGATTTCGACTGGCTGATGCTCGCCGCGCAGGGTTTCCAGGAGTCGGGCCTGCGGCATGACCGCAAGAGCCCCGCCGGGGCCGTCGGCATCATGCAGATCAAGCCCTCAACGGCGGCTGATCGCAATGTCGGTATATCGGACATCAGTACGGTCGAGAACAACATTCATGCGGGGGCCAGGTACATGCGCTTCCTCGCCGACCGCTATTTCAGTGACGCAGGCGTTGACGAACTCAACCAGTGGTTGTTGAGTCTTGCGGCCTACAACGCCGGGCCCGCGAGAGTGGCGCGAATGCGCCGCGAGGCCGCCGTCGACGGCCACGACCCGGACGTGTGGTTCGACAATGTCGAGATTATCGCCGCGCGGCGCATCGGCCGCGAGACGGTGACCTACGTCAGCAACATCTTCAAATACTACGTCGGCTACCAGGTCATTCGTGAGCGCGGCGACCTGCGCTCGCAGCGCCACGGGGAAACGCTCCAGGAGTGCTTATAACGAAAAGTTATATAGGCATAGCCACTTGGTCGTAGCCAGCCATTGCCTGCGTGCTCGCCGCCCATAGACTGGGGCGCATGAGTGCCGCCATCGAATTCCTGAGGAAAAATCCCGGGCCGGAAGCCGGCGATCGCGTGGTCGACAGCATCGTCGACCTGGCGCCGAACCCGGACAACCCGACGCCCATGGTACGTCTGAGCGAGCGGATCAATCCGACTGCCGGCTACGACGTGCTCATCAAGCTCGAGGGCATGAACCCGTTCGGGTCCATCAAGGACCGAACGGCGCTGCACATGCTGCGCGGCCTGAGCCTGCGGGACGACCAGGCGCTGGTCGAACCATCGGCGGGCAATACCGGTATTGCATTGGCAGCCATGGCCAATGCCCGTGGCACGCCCATCGAGATCGCCGTGCCGGACGGCACGCCCGAAGAGAAGAAGGCCTTGCTGCGATTCCTCGGCGCCGAGCTGATCGAGGTCGAGGACGAATTGTGTCCGTTGTTCCCCTCGGAAGGCGCGCGTGGCGTCGTCAAGAGCATGGTAGAGAGTGCCGCTTACAACGGCAGATACGTGAGCCCGAACCAGTACGAGAGCGAGCTCAATGTCCAAGCGCATTATCTCACCACCGGGCCGGAGATCTGGCAGCAGACTGGCGGCGACATCGACTACTTCTTCGCCGGCATCGGCACAGGCGGTACCATCAGTGGTGTCGGCCGGTTTCTCAAGGAGCAGAATCCGGATATCAGGATCGTCGCGGTCGAGCCGGCAACGCGACACCATGC